>CAYXTJ010000121.1:0-6278 GCA_964467715.1 uncultured Sphingomonadaceae bacterium | reverse complement strand
AATGATAGGCCAGCATCCCGTCGCGATCCTCGCCTGCGTAAAGCGCGCGCAGTATCGATCCTGCCACGCCATGCCCCACCACCACGAGGTTGCGCTTGCCCGCCCAGCACAGCCAGCCCCACAATCGCTCCACCGCCGGGTCCAACCCCTCGCCATCGGTGCAGTAATTGGCCCAGGCGGAAAGGAAGCAAGGCTCTTCCTCCACCAGCGGATCGCGCGCGCAGATGCTGGCGAAGTGGTGCTTCTCCCACGATCCGCAGCCCACTTCGCACAGCCGCGCATCGGAAATCACCGGACTGCCGATACCTGCCGCCTCGCGCACGATCCGGGCCGATTCCAGCGCCCGGCCCTGCGGGCTGGAGACGAGATCGAACTGCTCTTCCTCGCCCTCCAGCAATTCGCGCAGCCTGCGGCCCATGGATTGCGCCTGTTCGCGTCCAAGGCTGGTCAACGGACTGTCCAGAGTGCCCTGTATCCGGCGCTCGAGGTTATATTCGGTCTGGCCGTGGCGCAGCAGATAGATCATGTCACGGCCCTTCCCTTTTCCTTATTGGCCACCCGCAGGCGACTTGGAACCCAGATCGAGCGCCATGTCTGCCGGGTCTTCCTTCGGCACCGGGCGATTGCCGGGGGCCATCAGGTCCCGCACCTGGTTGGCGCGCATGGTTTCAAACTTGATGCGGCCAGGCGTCGCTTCCTCGTCCGGGAAGGCAGCCTCGATCTCGCGATGGCGTTCCTTCACCTCGTCGAGGAATTCGCGGTTGGTGAAGACGTAGAAGCGGTTTTCCTTGATCGCCTCCACCACAAAACGACCAGTGTCTTCGGGGTCGATCGCGCCGCGCATCGCGTCCCACAGGTCCTTCAGGAACTGCGGTGCGTTCTCCTCGTCGATGCTGGGATCATCCTCCGGCAGCGGCACCAGTGCGGTGCGGGTGGCGCCGGGGAACAGGCAGGATACGCCGATCCCCTTGGGCGCCAGCTGCATGCGCAGGCTCTCCGAATAGCCGCGCACGGCGTATTTGGCGGTGGAATAGGCGGCAAGGCCTGGCAAAGGGACCACGCCTGCCATGCTGCTGGTGTTGACGATATGCCCGCCCTCGCCCTGCGCGCGGATGATCGGGGCGATGATCTTGGTGCCGTTGACCACGCCGCCCAGATTGACGCTGATTGCCTTGTCCCAGCTGTCAAAGTCCGGCGCGGCAGCGGTCCCGCCACCGTTCACCCCGGCATTGTTGCACAGCACGTGGATCTTGCCGAAATGCTCCAGCACCTCGTCCACCGCGGCTTGAAGATTGTCACGGTCGGCCACGTTGGCCTTTACGAAATGCACGGCATTGTTGCCCGCGAGTTCCGCCTTGGCTTTGGCGATATGTTCATCGTTCCAGTCAGCCAGTGCCACCTTCATGCCTTCGGCAAGGAACGCCTTGCCCATGCCAAGTCCGATGCCGCTGGCACCGCCGGTGATGAAGGCAACCTTGCCCGTCAGATCCTGCATTGCGTGTCTCTCTCCATTCTCCTGCCCCAACCTTGCCGCATAGCGCGCGATTGTCACGGACAATTCGCCGATCACTGCCTATTGTCGCTGCGTTCAGAAGACAAACCGGAGCAAACCATGACCTTTTCATTCTACGACGCTATTGTTCCTGCCTATCTGCAATCGCTGCGCGGGACGCACGGCTGGCTGGCCAAGGCGAAGGAGTTCAGCGAGGGCGATGGCCCGGCAGAAGCCGAATTGATGGCAGCAAGCCTCGCGCCGGATATGTTCTCCTTCAACCGTCAGGTGCGCGCCTGTGCCATGCATTCGCAGGGCGCGCTTGAAGGGGCTTTCAAGGGCGTTTTCTCGCCAGACCTCTCGCCCCATCCCGAGACTTTCGACGGGCTGCGCGAACGGATTGCCGAAGCCATTGCCTACCTTGAAGGGCTGGACCGCGCCGCGGTGGATGCGCTGGCGGGAACGGACATGCGCTTCGAATTTCGCGATACGCGCTGGCCGTTCAAGGCGGAGGACTTCCTGACCAGTTTCAGCATGCCCAACTTCTATTTCCACACCACCACGGCCTACGCCATCCTGCGCCATCACGGCATGCCGATCGGAAAGATGGATTACATCGGCGCGATGCGGATGCAGGCCTGACGCGGCGACCGGGGCTTGCCTTGCGCAGCCCCGGCGCCGATCAGCTTCAGACGGTGGCTTCCAGCACCATGTTGGTGGGGGTTTCCGTGGCGCGGCGGACATTGTTGAAGCCCGCCTCGTTCAGCACGGCAGCAAGGCGCTTCTGCCCGGCCTGTGCGCCAAGGCCAAGGCCCACTTCCTGGCTCAGCGACACGGGCACGCAGCCCATGCAGGAAAAACCGTAGAAGATCTGCCCCATTGGGTGCATGTTCTCCGCCATGGTGTCCCCCGCCATGGGTTCGACCACCATGAAGGTGCCATCAGGCTTCAAGGCCTGGCGGATATGGCGCGCCGCGCCCACCGGATCGCCCATGTCGTGCAGCGCATCGAAGATGCAGGCGAAGTCGAAACCGTCGCCCTTGAAGTCCTGCGCCTTGGCCACTTCGAAGGTGACATTGGTGAGACCGGCCTCTTCCGCCTGCTTGCGCGCCTCGAGGATGCTCGGCTCGTGGAAGTCGATGCCGACGAAGGTGGAGTTGGGATAGTTCTTCGCCATCAGCACCGTCGAACTGCCATAGCCGCAGCCGATATCGGCCACCTTGGCACCGGCTTCCAGCTTGTCGGTCACGCCATCCAGTGCAGGCAGCCAGCTGGAGACGAGGTTGGCGGCATAGCCAGGACGGAAGAAGCGGTCCGTGCCGCAGAACAGGCACTGCGAATGGTCCGACCACGGACGGCCGACACCGGTCTTGAAGACCTCCACCGCCTTTTCATGCGTGTCATACTGGGCAACCACGGCCTGCAGGAAGCCCTGCATGCACATGGGCTGGCCTTCGCGGGTGAAGATCATCGCGGCTTCGGGCGTGAGTTCGAAAGTCTCCTTCTCGCCATCGAAGACCACGTATCCCGCAGCAGCCACGGAACCGAGCCATTCGCGCAGGTATTTGGGTTCAAGCCCGGTCTTTGCTGCCAGTTCGTCCCAGGTCAGCGGGCCAGCGCCGTCCATCGCAGCCCACACGCCCGCCTGGTCACCCATATAGGCCATCATAACGCTGACCGCGCCAGCCACATGGCCCATCAGCTTGCCGGCCATTTCGCCGACCTTCTCGAAATCGATATTCTCGCTCATTGCGTATGTCCTCTCCCTTGCATCGCCCTGCGGGGCAACTTTGCGGCAGGTGTCATGCCGCAAGCGATGCGCCTGACGCAAGGTGCGAAATGGGAGGATCGCGAAGCGAAATCAGCAGGGGCGCGCAAACCAGATGGTGTGCCGCGGCCCCTTGTTGTTGGGCCTTGCCCGCACAACCAATTCCTCCACCGCAAAGCCCGCTTTTTCCAGGCGGCGGTTGAAACGCGGATCGGGCGCGGCAGACCAGATGGCGAGCACCCCGCCGTGGTTGAGCGCGGCGCGCGCGGAGCGCAGGCCGGCAAACGAATAGAGCCGCTGGTTCTCCGCCCGCACGATGCCATCCGGCCCGTTGTCGACATCCAGCAGGATCGCGTCATAGCGCGCGGTGGTGCCATCTGCCGCATCATCCATGATCGCGGCGACATCGCCCATTTCCAGCGTCATGCGCTTGTCTTCAAGGCAATTGCCGGTGAGCTCTGCCATCGGCCCGCGCGCCCAGTCGATGATCTCCGGCACGATCTCGGCCACCACGGCCTCGCCCTTCTCGCCCAGCCGTGCCAGCGCCGCACGCAGGGTGAAGCCCATGCCGTAACCACCGATCAGCAGCCGCGCATCATCGCGTCCCAGCCGGTCCAGCGTCAGGTCAGCCAGCTGTTCCTCGGAAAACTGCATGCGGCTGCTCATCAGCTCGGTGCGACCGAGCATGATGATGAAATCGCGCCCGTGGCTGACAAGCTCCAGCTCGTCCCCGCCGGGGATTTGCGCAATGGCGATATGTTCGCGGGGAAGCATGGCCGAAACTCCAAAAGAAAGGGGCCGCGGGATAACCCGCGGCCCCCTGCTTAGCTAGTGGTTGAAGGAATTAGTCCTTCAGGAAGTCGGGCATGTGGTTGGAACCGCCGCCGTTATCGCCACCGCGATCGCCGCCGTCTTCACGGTCGCGACGCGGGCCGCGATCACGGCCGCCACGGTCGCCGCCACGGCCACCGCGATCACCGCCACCGCGCGGGCCGCGACGGTCACCGCCACGATCGCCACGGGGCTTGTCACCACGCGGTTCGCGCGGCGGGCGGGTGTCTTCCAGCTCTTCGCCGGTTTCCTGGTCAACAACGCGCATCGACAGACGGACCTTGCCGCGGTTGTCGATTTCGAGAACCTTGACCTTCACTTCCTGGCCTTCGGAAACGACGTCAGTCGGCTTTTCGACGCGCTCGTTCTTCATTTCGGACACGTGGACGAGGCCGTCCTTGCCACCCATGAAGTTCACGAAGGCACCGAAATCGACGATGTTGACGACCTTGCCAGTGTAGATCTTGCCGACTTCGGCTTCTTCCACGATGCCTTCGATCCAGGCCCGTGCGGCTTCGATCTGGCTGAGGTCGGAAGACGAGATCTTGATCACGCCTTCATCGTCAATGTCCACCTTCGCGCCGGTTTCGGCCACGATCTCGCGGATCACCTTGCCGCCGGTGCCGATAACGTCGCGGATCTTCGACTTGTCGATCTGCATCGTTTCAATACGCGGTGCGTGAGCGGAAAGCTCGGTGCGGGCGGTGCCCAGCGCCTTCTGCATTTCGCCTAGGATGTGCGCACGGCCGGCCTTCGCCTGCTCCAGCGCCTTGGCCATGATTTCCTGCGTGATGCCGGCAACCTTGATGTCCATCTGCATAGTGGTGATGCCAGCTTCGGTGCCGGCCACCTTGAAGTCCATGTCACCCAGGTGATCTTCGTCACCCAGAATGTCGGACAGCACGGCGAACTCGTCACCTTCCAGGATCAGGCCCATGGCGATGCCGGAAACCGGGCGTTCGATCGGAACACCGGCGTCCATCATCGACAGACAGCCACCGCAGATCGTCGCCATCGAGGACGAGCCGTTGGACTCGGTGATGTCGGACAGGATGCGGATGGTATAGGGGAAGTCGTCATGGCTGGGCAGCACCGGGTGCAGCGCGCGCCATGCCAGCTTGCCGTGACCAATTTCACGACGGCCCGGAGCGCCGAAGCGACCCACTTCACCGACCGAATAGGGCGGGAAGTTATAGTGCAGCATGAAGTTCGAATAGGTCAGGCCGTCTAGGCCGTCGATCATCTGCTCGGCATCCTTGGTGCCCAGCGTGGTGGTGCAGATGGCCTGCGTTTCACCGCGCGTGAACAGCGCCGAACCGTGCGTGCGAGGCAGGAAGCCGACCATGGAATCGATCGGACGAACCTGGTCCAGCTTGCGGCCGTCGATACGCGAACCGTCCTTCAGGATGGCACCGCGAACGATTTCCGCTTCCAGCTTCTTGACCTGCTTGCCGGCAGTCATCTGCGTCTGGCCATCGGCATCGGCATAATGCGCCTTTGCCTTGGCACGTGCTTCGTTCAGCGCGTTGGCACGGGCAGACTTGTCGGTCAGCTTGTAAGCAGCGGCGATATCGTCACCGATCAGGCCGCGCAGCTCTTCCTTGATGGCAGACTTGTCGTCGGACACGTCGATCTGCCAGGGTTCCTTGGCAGCCTGTTCAGCCAGCTTGACGATGGCTGCGACGACCTTCTGGTTCGCTTCGTGAGCGAACATCACGGCGCCGAGCATGTCTTCTTCAGACAGTTCCTTAGCTTCGGATTCCACCATCATCACGGCGTTGTGCGTACCGGCAACCACGAGGTCGAGCACGCCATCAGCCAGGGCAGTTTCCTGCTTCGGGTTGAGGACATATTCGCCATCGATCATGCCGACGCGGCAGCCGGAGATCGGGCCCATGAAGGGCACGCCGGAAATGGTCAGCGCAGCAGATGCGGCGATCATGGCCAGCACGTCTGCCTCGGTTTCGCCGTCATACGACAGGACCTGGCAGATCACGTTGATTTCGTTGTAGAAACCTTCGGGGAACAGCGGGCGGATCGGGCGGTCGATCAGGCGGCTGGTCAGCGTTTCCTTTTCGGTCGCGCCGCGTTCACGCTTGAAGAAGCCACCCGGGATACGGCCAGCGGAGGAGAACTTTTCCTGGTAGTGGACGGTCAGCGGGAAGAAATCCTGCCCTTCCTTCACAC
>CAYXTJ010000120.1:0-6302 GCA_964467715.1 uncultured Sphingomonadaceae bacterium | reverse complement strand
GCCGCCACCAACCTCAAGGTGATCGGCCGCGCCGGTATCGGTGTCGACAATGTCGATATCCCCGCTGCCAGTGCCAAGGGCGTGGTGGTGATGAACACCCCGTTCGGCAACTCGATCACCACCGCCGAACACGCCATCGCCATGATGTTCGCGCTCGCTCGCCAGATTCCTGCCGCCAACGAGCGCACGCAGAAGGGCGAGTGGCCGAAGAACGATTTCATGGGCGTGGAAGTCACCGGCAAGACCCTGGGTCTGATCGGTGCCGGCAACATTGGCGGTATCGTCGCCAGCCGTGCGCTGGGCCTGAAGATGAAGGTGATCGCCTATGACCCGTTCCTGACGCCGGAACGCGCCGTGGAAATGGGTGTGGAGAAGGTGGACCTGGGTGCGCTGATTACCCGTGCCGATTTCATCACGCTGCACACTCCGCTGACGGACGAGACGCGCAACATCCTCTCGCGCGAACGCCTTGAGCAGACCAAGAAGGGCGTGCGCATCATTAACTGTGCGCGTGGTGGACTGGTGGATGAGGTAGCCCTGAAGGACGGCCTCGATTCTGGCCACATCGCCGGTGCCGCGCTCGACGTGTTCGAAAGCGAACCGCCGGCCAAGGACCACCCGCTGTTCGGCACGCCGAATTTTGTCTGCACCCCGCACCTTGGCGCTTCGACCACCGAAGCACAGGTGAATGTGGCGCTGCAGGTGGCGGACCAGATCAGCGATTTCCTGCTGACCGGCGGTGTCACCAACGCGCTCAACATGCCTTCGCTGTCGGCTGAAGAAGCTCCCAAGCTGAAGCCCTACATGGCTCTGGCCGAAAAGCTCGGCTCGCTGGTTGGCCAGCTGGCGCATGGCGAACTGCCCAAGATCAACATCGAAACCGAAGGCGCTGCTGCCCAGCTGAACCAGAAGCCCATCGTGGGCGCGGTGCTTGCTGGCCTGATGAAGCGCTATTCCTCCAGCGTGAACATGGTCAACGCGCCGTTCCTCGCCAAGGAACGCGGCATCGAAGTGCGCGAAATCCGCAATGAAAAGCGCGGCGTGTATCAGACGCTGGTGCGCGTCACCGTGGAAACCAGCCAGGGCAACCGCTCTGTTGCCGGAACGCTGTTTGCCGACGGCGCGCCGCGTCTCGTGGAAATCTTCGGCATCGGCATCGAGGCAGACCTTGATGGCCACATGCTCTATGTCGTGAACAAGGATGCGCCGGGCTTCATCGGCCGCATGGGTTCGCTGCTGGGCGAAGCCGAGATCAACATCGGCACCTTCCACCTCGGCCGCCGCGAAGCCGGTGGCGAAGCAGTTGTGTTGCTGAGCGTGGATGCGCCGATCCTGGCAGACATCGTCGACAAGGCATGTGCGCTGGAAGGCGTGAAGATGGTGAAGGCTCTGTCCTTCTGATCGAACAGGGGCTAGGGGGCAGCACGTTATGAACGATCCAACGTCTGACCTGCTGCCTGAAGGCCTTGAAGACCGCCTGCCGCAAAGCGCGGCAGCTGCGGCCCGTATCGAACGCGATTGCATGGCGGTGATGGGCGCGCACGGATATGACCGTGTGCGCCCTCCGCTCGTCGAGTTCGAGAAGAGCATGGCGCAGCGCATGCATGGCCTGCGCACGCGCGACATGTTTCGCTTTGTCGATCCCAAGAGCCTGCGCACGCTGGGCTTGCGGTCCGATATCACCGCGCAGGTTGGCCGCATTGCTGCCACGGGCCTTGCCAATGCACCGCGCCCGCTGCGGCTGTGCTATTCGGGCCAGGTGATGAAGATCACCGGCGACCAGCTCGATCCGCGGCGTGAGAACCTGCAGATCGGTGCAGAGCTGATTGGCCGCGATTGCGCCGCCGCTGCTGGCGAGATCTTGGACCTTGCCATCACCGCGCTGGAAACCGCTGGCGCGACCGGTATCTCGGTCGATTTCACCCTGCCAGACCTTGTCGATACGCTGGCCTCCAGCACTTTCCCGCTGGCAGATGACCAGCGCGAGGCGGTGCGGCGCGAGCTTGATGCCAAGGATGCAGGCGGCCTGAAGCAGGCAGGCGGCGAGGCTTATCTGCCGCTGCTGTTCGCCACCGGCGAGTTCGAGGATGCGGCAGAAAAGCTGGCCGCAATTGCAGACGACGGCGCGCTTGCCACCCGTATCGAAGGCCTGCGCGCCATTGCCGCCCGCGTGGCTGGCCGTGCGCGGCTGACGCTCGATCCGTCCGAACGCCACGGCTTTGAATACCAGAGCTGGTTCGGTTTCACCCTCTATGCCGAAAGCGTGCGCGGCGCGCTGGGCCGGGGCGGCACCTATCTGATCGGCGGCAGTGACGAGCCTGCGACCGGTTTCTCGCTCTATCCGGAAGAGCTGGTGGAAGCGGTGAAGGCGAACGAGGACCTTGGCGCAAAGCTGTTCCTGCCGCTGGGCCATGACCGCGATGCGGCGCGCAAGCTCCGCCTCGGCGGCTGGCGCACGGTAGAGGCGCTGTCCGATGCGGACGACGCCGCAACACTCGGCTGCAGCCACGTGCTCGACGGGACCGATACGAAGAAGCTGTAACTCAGCCTTCGGCTTGCCACAGGTCGTGTTTCACCATCACGCGCCCGAATATATCCGACGAAAGCCACCCCGCCAGCCACGCCTGCAGCGCAGGCAAGGGCTGCGCGTCGAACCATTCGCGGTCGGTATTCGCGAACTGGCGAACAAAGGGCATGATCGCGGCATCGGTAAACCCGCGTGTTGTGCCTGACAGGAACGGCTGTTCCGCCAGCCGGGCGTCCAGCACCCGCAACTGCTCCTCACACCCGTCACGGTGTTCGAGCGCGTCTGCGCCCTCGTAACGATTGGCGTATTTGTAGCGGTCGAGGTGATGCTTGAACGGCCCGTCATTGGCGGCGATCAGCGCATCGTCCTTGCGCGCCAGCCAGCCTTCGGGATCGTTCTGCCCCAACGCCCACAGCATCACGTCAAGGCTTTCCTCCAGCACCGTGCCATCGGGCAGCAGCACGACCGGCACCGTGCCCTTGGGCGAGATTTCCAGCATGTGCGCGGGCTTGTCGCGCAGCAGGATCTCGCGATGTTCGATCTCCACGCCGCTCACCTGCAAGGCGAGGCGCGCCCGCATGGCATAGGGGCAGCGGCGGAAGCTGTAGAGGATCGGCTTACGCATTATCCTGCGCAGCGGCAGCCTTGCGAGAGGCCTCCTTTGCGGCCAGCTTCTCTGCCTTGCGTCGGGCGCGCAATTCTTCCTGCGACACGCCGACATGCTGCTCCCCGCGCTGGCGGGCGAGGCGGGCCTGCTTCTGCCGCTCGGCATAGCGGGCGCGCTGCTCCGGCGTGCGCTGGGTGATGCAGTTGGGGCAGGATACGCCGTCTTCGTAATTGGGCGAGGCAAGGTCATCCTGCGTCAGCGGATGGCGGCAGGCGCGGCACAGCGCATATTCACCCTGCTTCAGCCCGTAGCCCACGCTCACCCGCTCATCGAACACGAAGCACTCGCCTTCCCACAGGCTCTCGCCTTCGGGCACCTCCTCGAGATATTTGAGGATGCCGCCCTTCAGGTGGAACACGTCCTCCACCCCTTCAGCCTTGAGGAAGGCGGTAGACTTCTCGCAGCGGATGCCGCCGGTGCAGAACATAGCCACCTTTGGCTTGTTCGTGTTGCCCAGCAGCTTGCCGCGCTGCTCGCGAAACCATGCCGGGAAGTCGCGGAAAGTGGCCGTCTTGGGATCAATTGCGCCAGCGAAAGTGCCGATTGCCACCTCGTAATCATTGCGCGTGTCGATCACGATGGTGTCCGGATCGGAAATAAGCGCGTTCCAGTCCTGCGGTTCGACATAAGTCCCGACGGTGGAGGTGGGATCAATCCCCTCCACGCCCATGGTGACGATTTCCTTCTTCGGCCGCACCTTCATCCGCAGAAAGGGCATTTCAGCCGCGCGGCTGAACTTCACCTCGATATCGGCGCAACCGGGAATGGCGCGGACGTGCTCCAGCACCCTGGAAATAGCGGCATCCCTGCCTGCAATCGTGCCGTTCAGGCCTTCATGCGCCACCAGCAGCGTGCCCATGGTGCCCGCTTCTTCGCACACGGATTGCAGCGGTGCGCGCACCGCCTCGAGATCGTCGAAGCGGGTGAACTTGTAGAGCGCGGCAACGCAGAAGGGCTGGTCAGTCATGATGCGCCGCCTTTAGCATTTGCGGCGGCGATTTCCAGATGGCGGCGCTACTCGGTGAATATACGGGCAAGGAAGGCATCGACCACCGGGGTGGCGGGATAGTCTGCCTCGCCCAAGCGCTGGTTGATCTGGCGATGGCCGCGCAGGCCGCGTCCGCGAAATTCCTGCACGCTGGCAGGGGTTCCGGCAGCGTTGAGGCGCTGCGCCAGTTCGCGGCTCTGCCTGCGGGCATCGCCCCGCTGGACAGGCAGGATCAGGAATGCAGGCGCATTGGGCGCGGCGGCATGGAGGTTGGGCGATAGCGCGCGCTGGCGGACAGGGTCCTCGCCGATCGCCTGCCGGTAGGTATCGCCCATCAGCCAAGCGTTCTCGTCCATCTGGTCCGGCACATTATAGGCCGCACCGTCGAGCGGGAGCACGCTTGCCACATCGTTCATCGCAAGGCCCGCGCCGCGCAGATACTGCGGGTCCGTGCCCACGAGTGCCACGAGGTGCGCGCCGGCGCTGTGGCCGACCAGCGCGATCCTCTCTCCATCGAAGCCGAGCGTTCCCGCACGCGCCTTCAGCCACGCCACTGCATTGGCAACGTCAGCCGCCTGCTGCTCCACCGTGTTGTCCGGCACCAGCCGGTAATTGAGCGAGGCGACGGCGTATCCCTGTTCCTGCCAGTGCTCCGGCTTGGCGGAGTCCTGCATCATATCCTTGTCGCCGCGCTTCCACCCGCCACCGTGGACGAACACCACCAGCGGCGCATCGGGGCCTGCACCCGGCCATTAATCCAGCCGCTGCAGATCGTCCTCGCCATAGGAAAGGCCCATCAGCGGCTCGCCACAGCGCGCCGCAAGGGTGGGTGAGGTGGCAGCAAGCGCCAGCGATGCGGCGGCAGCAAAGGCAAGGATCAGGCGGCGCATGGCAGGGTTCCTTCAAGGTTTGTTGCAGGGATGGAACGCCAATGATTTCCGCACAGTGAACCACCGCCTTTCCTACCGTCATGCCCCGCTTCAAACAGGCCCCGTATGCCGCTGCTTTTTCCACTTTCTGACACCATCCGGCGGGGCGTTCGCCAGCCACATGAATTTTCCGCCTATAACCGTGTTCCATGTGTTCCATGCCCCGCTTGACTCAAGGGCCTCTCGCGCTCTAACCCGCGCCGCGAATTGGGGGCGAGTTGCCCCACTGTCCCATCCGTACGCCGAGTCCTGTCGAAGGGCGTCCAGGATCCACCAGGCAGGTGGAGGAGTATAGCCATGGCCAATGTTACCGTGATCGGTGCCCAGTGGGGCGATGAAGGCAAGGGCAAGATTGTCGACTGGCTGGCATCGCGAGCAGACGTTGTGGTGCGTTTCCAGGGCGGCCACAACGCCGGCCACACGCTGGTGGTGGGTGACAAGACCTACAAGCTTTCTCTGCTTCCTTCCGGCATCGTCACCGGCACGCTGTCGCTGGTGGGCAATGGCGTTGTGCTCGATCCTTGGGCGCTGCGCGACGAGATTTCGCGGATCGAAGGGCAGGGCGTTTCGATCACCGCAGAAAACTTCGGCATTGCCGACAATTGCCCGCTGATCCTGCCGCTGCATCGTGACCTTGACGGCCTGCGCGAAAATGCTGCGGGCAAGGGCAAGATCGGCACCACTGGCCGCGGCATCGGCCCGGCCTATGAAGACAAGGTGGGCCGCCGCGCCATTCGCGTGTGTGACCTTGCCCATCTTGACGAGCTGGAGCCGCAGCTTGATCGCCTGTGCGCCCACCACGACGCGCTGCGCGCAGGATTTGGAGAAGCGCCGGTGGACCGCGCCGCGCTGCTCGCCGAACTGCGTGAGATCGCGCCCTTCGTTCTGCAGTTCGCACAGCCGGTGTGGAAGCGACTCAACGAACAGAAGAAGGCTGGCGCCCGCATCCTGTTCGAAGGCGCGCAGGGCGTGCTGCTGGATGTGGACCACGGCACCTATCCCTTCGTCACCAGCTCCAACACCGTCAGCGGCACCGTGGCCAGCGGATCGGGCCTTGGTCCGGGCTCGGCAGGCTTCGTGCTCGGCATCGTGAAGGCCTACACCACTCGCGTGGGCTCCGGTCCGTTCCCGACCGAGCTGGAAGACGAGATCGGCCAGAAGCTGGGTGAGCGGGGCCATGAATTCGGCACC
>CAYXTJ010000119.1:1432-6320 GCA_964467715.1 uncultured Sphingomonadaceae bacterium | reverse complement strand
ATCGAGCATGGCGCCGCTAAGGCCGTTGGCTTCGCCAGCCGCCACGTCCTTCGCATTTTCTTCAAGCACCTTGGGGGCGTTGGCGCGCAGGCTCTTTGCAGCAGCCTTCAGCGCTTCAGCCTTCTCGGAATCGCTCATCCGGGCGAGCACGCGCTGGGCCTTGCGACCGGCACGTGCAAGTTCGCCGACCAGCTTGTCGGCATCGTCTGTGGAGTTGATTTCATAAGTCATGGCGGGGCACGTAACATTGTGGGTGCTGCTTGTCACAGGGGATTCGGTTCTCGCGCATCAGTTCGCGAAATTCTATTTGGTTCCCGATATTTCTGCCCCTGATCGCTGCGCTGCAACGATTCATCGCGAAGACTCTTCGATTCGCCCCATCGCGGGCAAAGTCCCGTGGACGTGCCCGGCACGGACGTTAGGCAGTTGCGCTCAAGAGTCGGATATATACAAACCCAAAGGGGTCGTTTTGGACACGAAAACCGCTGGCGGATTTTGGGACCGCCTGCGGGCCAGGTTCCCGGAGCGTGAGCTTTTCATGCGCTCCCAAGGGCAGGTTCGCTTTATCACCATCACCACCAGGATGCAGATTACAGCTGTCGGTCTGGCGCTGTTCGTCGTCCTGCTTGGCTGGGGTACCTCTATGGCCATCAGCCATTGGCAGGCGAGTTCCGAACGCCAGCAGCTGCTCTCACGCGAAGCCGAGGTGGAAGATGCCGAAACGCGCCTTGCCGCCTATCGCGATGACCTTGAAGCAACCACTGCAGACCTCGAGAAGCGCCAGGATTTCCTCGACGGCATCCTCACCGCATTGCCGGAAGACCTGCTAGCCGAAGGCGAGGAAGACGCCGGCGACAAGGTAAGCGATTCCGCTGACGAATCCGGTGAACTCATCAGCCTGATTGAAAGCGCCGTTCCCGAAGCGTTAGGCCTTGCCCACCTCCAAGCGCGCCAGATCGCCTTCGTCGAACGCCTGACCCGCTATGCCGATCGCCGCGCCCAGCGCACCGAGCAGGCAATCCGCTCGCTCGGCCTTGATCCGCGCATGGTCATGGTCGCCGATGACGAAGCACTGGGTGGCCCGCTTGAGCTGCTGTCTTCCGAGGCTGACGGTGCGCTCGATCCACGCTTCGAGCGCCTCGCCCTCAGCCTGTCGCGGATGAGCGCGCTGGAGCGTGGCCTCAACGAAATTCCGCAGGTGATGCCTGCTGACATGCGCAATATCTCTTCCGGCTTCGGCTATCGCCGCGATCCGTTCAATGGCAGGGCCGCCATGCATCGCGGGCTGGATTTCAAGGGCCCGCGCGGCGCGCCGATCCTTGCCGCCGCCGATGGCCGCGTCAGCTTCGTGGGCAACAAGTCCGGCTATGGCCGCGTGGTGGAAATCACGCACGGCAACGGCATGATGACCCGTTACGCCCACATGTCCGGCTTCGATACCAGGGTTGGCCAGGAAGTGGCAGCCGGTGACCAGATCGGGCGCATCGGCAGCACCGGTCGTTCCACCGGCCCGCACCTTCATTTCGAAGTCCATATCAATGGAACCGCGGTCAATCCGCGCCCGTTCCTGGAGACTGCCCCCCATGTTCTCGAAGAAGCCCGAGCAGAGTTCACCCCTTCCGGTGAGGAAGCCCATGGCAAATAACGGCGCCACTTTCTCGGTCCTGGGGCCGGACGTCACCATCACCGGTGACATCGAGGCTTCGGCAGACCTGCACGTGGATGGCACGGTGAAGGGTGACCTTTCCTGCGCTTCGCTGGTGCAGGGCGAAGCGAGCCATATCGACGGCAATATCAAGGCCGAGCGCGCGCGCCTGTCGGGCACGGTCAAGGGCACCATCGCCGCGCGCGAACTGGTGATCCTGAAGAGCGCCAAGATTGAAGGCGACGTGTCTTACGAAACGCTCACCATCGAGCAGGGCGCAGCCGTGGAAGGCCGCTTTGCCCCCAAGGGCCTGGCTGGCGATTCGCGCGGTGCCCCCGCTTCCAAGGCGGGCGCAGCGGCCAAGGATGACAGCAGCGAACCCAAGCTCTCGCTCGCTAGCACCTGAAGCCGCCTCAACGGAACAAACAAAAAGGGCGGCCTTCGACGGGCCGCCCTTTTGCTTTGGATTGAACCGGTATTGCGGGCAATCAGCCCTGCCAGTTCTCGCCTTCGCCGACTTCTGCCGCACGCTTGGCCACCAGCCATGCTTCGGCTTCGGCTTCCTGCGCAGCTTCGGCGGCAGCCTTGGCAGCGGCTTCACGCTCTGCCTTCAGCTCCTCGATCAGCGCTTCGCGGTCATCCTTCTTCTCGACCACGGGTGCGGCTTCGCCTTCTTCCAGGCCTTCTTCAGCCGGAGCTTGCGCGGCGACCTTCTTGGCAGCCTTGGCAACAGCAGCGTCAAGTTCGCGCTGCGAACACAGGCCCAGCGTCACCGGGTCCTTGGGCTGGATGTTGGAGATGTTCCAGTGCGAACGATCGCGTATGGCGTTGATCGTGTTGCGCGTGGTGCCGATCAGCTTGCCGATCTGCGCGTCGGAAATTTCCGGGTGGCTGCGCAGGATCCAGGCGATGCCATCGGGCTTGTCCTGGCGCTTGGACACCGGCGTGTAGCGCGGGCCCTTGGTGCGGCTCACGTCAACCGGAGCCTTCTGCATCTTCAGCGAATAGGAGGGGTCATTCTGGCCCTTCTCGATCTCCTCATGCGTCAGCTCGCCAGAGTGCACCGGATCGCGGCCGGTGTACTTCGAACCGGCCAGATCGTCTGCCATGGCCTGGACTTCGAGGATGTGCAGGCCGCAGAACTCGGCAATCTGTTCAAAGCTCAATCCGGTGTTGTCGATCAGCCAGGATGCGGTTGCATGAGGCATGAGGGGAGTGGGCTGTGCCACGGTACTTCTCCAATCGAAAATAAAAGGGCCGCCCCTCGCGGGACGGCCATTGCGGCACATGGTCTAGTCTGTCTGTGGACAAACGGCAAGCATTTGAGTCGTTGTGCGCCTTGCAAGCGCCTCGACTGGTCAGGCGATGGCGGGTTGCAGCTCGCCGAGTTCTGCTTCGTCCTGCGCCGGATGGAGCGCAGCAAGGAACTGCCGCGCGCTCGCCTCCCAGCTGAACGAGCGGCCATGCTGCAGGCAATCGCTGCGCTGCAACTCCAGCGCGGCGGCAATGGCCTCTTCCAGCCGCTCGTCCATCGCGCCTGACAGGGGGGAGAGCACGTCGAGCGGCCCCGCCACCGGGAAAGCGGCCACCGGTGTGCCGCAAGCCAGCGCCTCGATCATAACCAGCCCGAAGGTATCGGTGCGGCTGGGGAAGACGAAGACATCCGCCCCGGCATAGCAGGCGGCGAGCGGCTCACCCTTCAGCTTGCCGAGGAAATGCGCATCGGGATAGCGCGCCCGCAGGCTGGCAAGAGCCGGGCCATCGCCCACCACCACCTTCGATCCGGGATGGCTGCTGGAAAGGAAGGCCTCGATGTTCTTCTCCACCGCGATGCGCCCGACATAGAGCTGGATCGGGCGCGGCAGGGCGAGGAACGGGTCCGAGGGCGGATAGTCCGGGTGGAACGTCGCGATATCGACACCGCGGCTCCAGTGGCGCAGCGGGTCGATGCCCTGCTGCTGCAACTCGCGGCGGATCGTCTCTGTCGCCGCCATCACGGCGGATGACCTGGCGTGAAAGCGGCGGATCACCGGCCAGATCCATTGCGCAGGCAGGCCGGTGCGCCGCGCGACATAGTCGGGAAACTGGGTGTGATAAGCGGTGGTGAAGGATCGCCCGTGGGCGAGGCACCAGCGCCGCGCCGCCCGGCCGAGCGGGCCTTCGGTAGCGATATGGATCGCGTCCGGCTCGAAAGCGGCAATGCGCCTGCCCACGCTGCGCTTGCCCGCCAGCGCCAGCCGGATTTCGGGATAGGTCGGACACGGGAAGGAGGTGAACTGGTCCGGCGCGATCAGTTCGACCTCGTGCCCCTGCTCGCGCAGCCTGTCGGTCACGCTGGCAAGCGTGCGGACCACGCCGTTGACTTGCGGCATCCACGCGTCGGTGACGAGGGCAATGCGCATCCTATGCTGCCTAGGGAACCTTGGCGGTAGTCTCGAAAGTCGAGTCAGCCGCAGCATCCTGTTTACGCCGGGCGATTTCTTCCGGCCAGTGGAGGATTTCCATGCGGCCATCTTCATGTTCGACCAGCGCGTTGCAGCCTTCCACCCAATCGCCATCGTTCCAGTATTCGATCTGTTTTTCACTGTGCGGGAACAGGCGGTGTTCGGCGGTGTGGATATGGCCGCAAACCACGCCATCCACGCCGCGCTGGGCGGCGGCGCGTGCCACCACCTCCTCGTAGCGCGGGATGAACTCGACCGCGTTCTTGACCTTGTGCTTGGCCATCTTTGACAGGGACCAATAGGGCAGGCCGAAACGCTGGCGCACGGCGTTCACCCATTGGTTCAATGCCATCATCGCATGGTATGCCGCGTCCCCCACGAAGGCGAGCCAGCGATGGGCGAGTATGATCGTGTCGAACTCGTCGCCATGCAGCACCATCAGCTTGCGGCCGTCTGCCGTCTCGTGGAAGGCCGCGCGCTGGATCTCGACCCCGCCGAAATGCAGCCCGCTGAACTGGCGGAACATCTCGTCATGGTTGCCGGGGATATACACGATGCGCGTGCCGCGCTTGGCGCGCTTCAATATGCGCCAGACGATGTCGTTATGCGCCGCCGGCCAGTAGAGCTTCTTCTTCAGCCGCCAGCCATCGATGATGTCACCCACGAGATACATCGTCTCGCTGTCGACATTGTCGAGGAAGTCGATCAGCAGCTCGGCATTGCAGCCCTTTGTGCCAAGGTGCACGTCGCTGATCCAGATGGTGCGGAACCTGCGCCGTTCACCGCGCGGCTTTTCCGG
>CAYXTJ010000119.1:0-1332 GCA_964467715.1 uncultured Sphingomonadaceae bacterium | reverse complement strand
ATCTTGCCGCCGACGATCTTGAACAGTTCCAGCAGCACGAAGCTGTGCGGGAAGTGGAAGATCGACTTGTGCTTGCTGCCATCGGTCCAGGTCACGTCCATCACCTTGCCGGCATGGTCGATGAATCCGGCAGCGCAGACGATGCCCTTCTCCTCGTCCACCAGCGGGTAACGGCGATCACGCAGGCGATCGTCATAGATATACTGGCCGAGGCGGAACTGGTCTGCCGTGCCCATCGCGGCAATGGGATAGCCTTCGATATGGGTGTTGGTGGTCTGCAGCCCGTTTTCGATCCGGTCGCAATCGTCAGTAAAATCGACGTGCAGCGTGCCGTCGTTCAGCTCCAGCGTCTCGAAATAGCCGTTGGCGATGGCGATCATCTCCTCGCGCGAAGAACGCTCGCCTTCCGGCACGTCAGCCAGCATCAGCGGGCGCGGCGCGGTGTAGCCTTCGATGCTCGGGAAGGGGCCGAATTCCATCTCGCGGCAGATGATCGTCTCGACCTCGGTGATGGCATCGGCAGTGCAGGCCATGCGCATGCCCATGATCGCAGGATGGCCATATTCCTCGATCACGCCGAACCAGCTGACTTGCCCGGTGGCGACGTCGGCGCATTTGAGATCGTAACCGGGGCGGCGGGCAGAGATGGTGTTCCACAAACCGTCACCGACCTTCATCTGCACGTTGTTTTCGGTGAAGATCACACCATCGGCTAGCTTGAGGCGCGACGGGTCCTTCGCCACCAGCGCTTCAAGGTAAGCGTCTGCCATTGCGTAAAGTTCGCTACGTGTCGGTGCAGTCATGTCTTTGCTATTCCTCTCCCACGGCGAGCACGATCTTGCCGAAGTGCTCGCCCGCTTCCATTCTTGTGTGCGCCTGCGCCGCTTCTGCCAGCGGAAAGGCCATGTCCATTTGCGGCCGCAGCCTGCCTTCTTCCACGAAGGGCCAGGCACTATCCAGTATCTCCCCGGCCAGCAGTGCCTTGAAGCCGTCCGAGCGCGGGCGCAAGGTTGATCCGGTGAGCACCTGCCGCTTCACCATCAGCTTGACCACGCTGATCTCTGCCGAGGGGCCGCCCAGCGTGGCGATGGTGACCAGACGGCCATCCATGCCGAGGCAATCGAGGTTGCGCTGGGTATAGCTGCCCGCGACCATGTCCAGCACAACGTCTGCCCCTTTGCCGCCGGTAAAGTCCTTTACCGTCGCCACGAAATCCGCCTCGCGATAATTGATCGCCAGATCCGCGCCGATGCCGCGCGCCTGCTCGCATTTCTCTTCGCTGCCGCACGTGGTGATCGCGGTGATGCCGAACAGCTTCGCCAGCTTGATCGC
>CAYXTJ010000118.1:0-6350 GCA_964467715.1 uncultured Sphingomonadaceae bacterium | reverse complement strand
GGTGGGAGCGCTACTGGGGGAACCACCGGTGCGACTGATCGGGGCGCCGACTAGCAACCGAAATGCTTGCTCCAACCAAACCCGCCTCATCGACCGCGCAGGATTGTATGTATGGAGAAGCGCGGGTCCCATCTGAGCCATATGGGGGGTGCCCCTGGGGTAGGGTGCAGCCGGTCAGGTTTTCAAAGGGGGGTGGGGTATCGATTCGATGAGCAGACCGGACGGTGTATGGCTGCGCTACCGATAAATCTCTTAGGGAACGGTTTTGGTAACCATCGCCCATTTCAACAAAAAGGCCATATAAAACAATTGGAAATGGCGGAGAGACAGGGATTCGAACCCTGGGTACCACATAATGGCACAACGGTTTTCGAGACCGCCCCGTTCGACCGCTCCGGCATCTCTCCGCACTATGAGCTTGCGGGCGGCGTGCGCCCGGTCGATTTCAGAAGCGCGCGGTTAGCCGATGGATGCCCGCTTGCCAAGACCCTTCGCGAGCCACTTTGCACCTGATTTGGGGAAATATGTTCCACGCGGCTTGTTTCGCAGGTGCAAAAACATATATAGGGCCCATGCAACGGTCGGAATTCTTCCTTCCCCAGGCTGGACGCGTGATCCAGGCTCCCCGCAACAGCTCGGCTCGCTTCGCCATTGGCGACGTGGTGCGCCATCGCATGTTCGACATTCGCGGCGTTATCTTCGATATCGACCCGGTGTTCGCCAACAGCGAGGAATGGTACGAGGCGATCCCTTCGGACATGCGCCCCGATCGCAACCAGCCGTTCTATCACCTGCTGGCCGAGAATGACGAGGAATCCTACGTCGCCTATGTCAGCCAGCAGAACCTGCTGCGCGATAACGAGGACCGTCCGGTTGACCACCCCGGCATCGGCCAATTGTTTGAACGGTTTTCCGGCGGACGCTATCGCATGCGCCGCAGCCTGACGCACTGATCGCGCTTCGCCACCTCCGGTAACCTCCTGCAAACCATGGCGATGGTATTTTCACCGCCATGCCTGGTTATGACCTCGCCCCCGATCCGCTGAACCTGGCATTGTCGCGCGAATTGCGCGAGGGCGAACGCGTGCTGTGGCAGGGGCGGCAGATTGCCCGCCTCTCGCTCAAGAGCTTCGCGATTTATGGCTTTGCCATTCCCTGGACCGTGTTTGCCCTGATGTGGACCGCCGGAGCATCTGCCGGTGCAATGGCGATGCAGGACGAATGGACGGTCCTGAGCTGGGCATTCCCGCTGTTCGGCTTGCCTTTCATTCTGATCGGCTTCGGCATGCTGGCGATGCCATTTGCGCTTTGGTGGCGGCGTGGGCGCGTGCTCTTCGCAGTCACCAACGAGCAGGTGCTGGAAATCATCCTTGGCCGCAAGAGCCTCAATATCCAGTCTGTACCGGCAGAGCGGATCGGCCATGTCAGGCGAGAGGAATTCCGCGACGGGACCGGTACGCTGAAGCTGTCTGTCAAGATCGGCCGGGATAGCGACGGCGATCCCAAAACCGAACATTTCCTGCTTGGCGAAGTGGCCGATGTGCTGACCGCGCAGGACAAGGTGTCGGAAATCGGCAAGGCCAGCTTCTACCGCAGGCGCCCTTATGCCCCCACCGAAGAGGGACCGCTGCTCAGCTCTTGATCTTCCAGCCGCTCTTGAGGACGCGGTAGGTGATGAAACCCAGCACCAGGTTCAGCACACCCACGCCGACGGCTGCGCCCAGCACTGCCTGATTGGTGTTGCCGATGTCGCTTTCGCCAAGGAAACCGAAGCGGAAGCCGGAGATCATGTAGAAGAACGGGTTTGCCCGGCTGATCGCCCGGAACACCGGGGCGAGGTTCGAAATCACGTAGAACGTGCCTGACAGCAGGCTGAGCGGCGCGACCACGAAATTGGTGACGGCTGCGTTGTGATCGAACTTTTCCGCCCACAGGCTGGCGAGCAGGCCGACGATGGCAAGCATGGTCGCCCCCATCAGACCGAACCAGACAATCGCCCAAGGGTGCGCGGCACGCAGTTCTACTCCGGGCCATAGCGCCATCGCCAGAGCCACGGCTGCGCCAACCATCACCGCACGTGTGATTGCCGCACCGACAATGCCGATCATCAGTTCGGCAGAAGACAGCGGCGGCATCAGCAAATCTACGATGGTGCCCTGCAGCTTGCCGGCCAGCAGGCTGAAGCTGGCATTGGCAAAGGCGTTCTGCATCATGCCCATCATGATCAGGCCGGGAGCCACGAAGGTGGCAAAGGGCACGCCAAGGATCAGCCGGTCAGACCGGCCCATGGCGACAGTGAAGATCACCAGGAACAGCAGCGTGGTGACGGCAGGTGCCCAGACAGTCTGCGTCTGCACCTTGAGAAACCGCTTTATCTCCTTATTATAGAGACTCCAGAGACCGATCCGGTTGAAGCCGGAAATCTGCGGTTGTCCCTTGGGCGGAAAGTTGCGGCCGGCGCTGTTGCCGTTACCTTCAGGATCAGCCATGGTGTTGCCATGCTGCGTAACATCTGCTGGGGCTTGATTGGCCATGTGCAGCCGCCTATCGGCCCGCGCACGGGCTGGCAAGCCATCGCGTGGGATAGCCGCCGAGATATGAGACGGAATTGACTGAATGAGTTGGACTGAAGAACGCATCGCCACGCTGACCAAGATGTGGGAAGGCGGATCAACCGCCAGCCAGATTGCGGAAGAACTGGGCGGTGTTTCGCGCAACGCGGTAATCGGCAAGGCGCATCGCCTTGGCCTGAAGTCGCGCCCTTCACCGGTGAAGGCGAACGACAAGAAGAAGGCTGCGGCCAAGAAGAAGGATGCCGCAGCGCCCGTCAGAAAGCCTGTTGCAGCCAAGCCCAAGACCAAGACAGAAGCGCCTGCGCCCAAGCCGGCTGCCAAGCCCGCACCGGCAGGCACCAAGCCGGCTGCAGCGCCTGCAGCAAAGCCCGCAGACGGCGGCAACAGCCAGCCGATCCCCGACAGGGTGGCAGCGCTGCCCAAGATTCATTCGGTCGGCCCCGGCGGCTTCGTGCGCCAGGGCCCGGGTGACCAGCAGGCCCCGATCCCGCCGGCCCCGCCGCGCCGTCTGGTGCCGGCCAAGCCCAGCCCGGAGATCGCGGACAAGACCAGCCTGCTCGATCTGAACGATCGCGTCTGCCGCTGGCCCATCGGCCACCCGGGAGAAGCGGATTTCCATTTCTGCGGCGAGAAGGTGAACCCCGGTTTCCCTTATTGCGTGGAACATTGCGGCCGGGCCTTCCAGGCACAGCTGCCGCGTGGTGCCCGCAGACCCCCTCCGCCCTTGCCCTTCGGCGGCCCGCGCGTGCGCTGAGGGCTGCAGCAATAAAACACAACGAAAAGGCCCCGTCCGGACAAGCGGACGGGGCCTTTTTGCTTTCGCATGTTTCGTGAACAAGCCGTTTGGCGGCCCGCGCATCAGGTAGGGTAGATTCGCGGGCGCGCCTCGGCGCCGAACCTGGTGTTGCACAGATCCGGAAAAGTACGCAGGACCCTCCGCTTCGAGAGGAAGGGGGAGGAGATTGGAGGCGAAGAGCCTTGCGAACCGTGTTCCACAGGACGGCTTCCATCCGCCCCGGCTTCAGCATGAAAATGCACACCGGGATGGCTGGAAGCCGCCCTATGGCGTCTCGGCTTGGGGTCCGAGACGCCGAGACCATGATACCCTATCGACGCGACCCGAAGAGCAATCGCTGGCCTCGGGGGCGCATATATGCGGGAGGGTGCAGTTTCGCATGTAACGTGATTGCCCGACACGTTCATCTTCGCCGTGCCGACCAGCGAAAATCAGTAGTCGAGGGGGTTCTTCCTGTCGGGCTGAAGCTTTGCTGCTTCAGTGACGATCCGCTCGTAATCACTGGAAACTATCAGACCTAGCGACAATGCCTTTACTGCAGCGGTAGTCCGGTCGGACACCTCCAGCTTGGCGAAGACGCGGCGCACGTAGACATCCACCGAACTGGCCGAAATGCCGAGGATGTCCGCAATAACCGAATTGCTCTTGCCCTGCCCCATCCAGTGCAACACCTCGAACTCGCGATTCGACAAGGCCGGAATCGTCACCATCGCTGGCACGAGCTTGCAATAACGCTGGATCGACATCTGCCCGATGGCATGGAGTCGCAGCAGAGATTCCCAGTCCGGCCGTTCGGCATCGTCGCGCAGGATTGCTCCAAGGAAACCGCTTCGCCCGTCCGGGCCGAAGCAGGCAATGCCCACGCCATGGCCTGCGCCATATTGCGCTGCCAGCGCCAGGTAGCGCTCCTGCTGGCGGCTCAGCTTCTCGTCGCCAAGGTCATCCGGCCAGACGAATGGCTGCAGCCGCTTCTTCGCCAGAGTGAGCAAGGGATCAACCTGATAAAGCCTTGCTCGATAATGCTTTTCCCACACCCAAGGCAGGCCGACATTGGTGATGGTCGGTTTTACCCGCGTGTCCCCGGGAATGGGTGCAACGTAATAGGCCTTCTCGATACCGAACAGGTTCAACGCATCACAGACCGCCCGCCGGACAGCCACGACATCGTCTGCGTCACCTATCGCCTGCAGGCGACGGGTGAACTCGTTGGTCTCGACTTGCATGCCCCTTTCCCCAAGTCAGGCTTGCGATAAGTCGACGGCACCTTGCTTGCATGTTTTGTGTGCCCGTCAACAAAGGTTAACGTGCCACTTTGGCAGCTATTGTGCAAGTATACCGGCGATCAAGTCTTGTTTACGGGCGAAACGTGCCGGTCCACTACAAATGCCGCGGCGAAAATCAGTGCCGCACTGACAATCAAGACTATGAAAAACGGCAAAACACTGTCGCCGCCCATATCCAGCAACACGCCGCCGAAGGCTGTAGCGCCAACAGCGCCTACGCGGCTCATCAGGATGCCAAGGCCAATACCTGTCGAACGGAAGCTCGATGGATAGCCTGCCGCCATGATCACATACATGCCGGCAATGCCTGCACTGAAGAAAGCACCAGACGCGCCGACCAGTGCGGTGACGATTGTCTTGTCCTGCGCGGTGGGCACCGCGGGCAGCGTTTCAACCGCCAAGGCGAAAGCAATCAGGATCACCATCAGCACCGCGCCCAGCACCACCATCACGGGCTTCGAGCCGAACTGGCGCATGGCCGCGCCCACGGCGATGGAGCCGATCATGGAGGTAATGCCACCGATCGAGACAGCATGACCTGCCTCTTCCAGCGTGAAACCCGCAGCGGTGAGGAATGTGGTCGACCAGCTGAGGATCGAATAGGCCACCAGCGCGGCCGCTGCGAAGGCGATGCCGATGCCGATGTTGAGGCGCATGTAGGACTTGTCGAGGATGCCTTCTGCCTTGCCCGTGGTGGCGGAAAGCTTCTCCTCTTCGGCCACAAGCTCTACCTCTTCGTCAAGCACCTTGGCGGCGTTCTTGCGCGCTTCCTCATGCTTACCCTTGGCGAGCAGGAAGGAGGGGCTGTCGCGCAGCACCAGCAGGATGATCACGACCAGCGACATTGTGAGAAGACCGAAGAAGGTGAAGGTGCCGTGCCAGCCGCGTTCCGCCGCCATTGCAGGCGCCGTCCAGCCGACGATGGTGCCGCCGATGGGCGTGCCAACGGACAGGGTGGAAACGGTGATCGGGCGCCATTTGTCGGAAGTCCACTCGCTCGCCATGGTCAGCGCATTGGCATAGGCCGAACCGAAGCCCAGCCCGCCGATAAGCCGCCAGAACGCCATCAGCCACACATCGGTGGACGTGCCCGCGCCGATGGTCGCCAGCGAGAAAACCAGCGCCGCAATAGCCAGCGCATAGCGCCTGCCCAGCCTGTCTCCCAGCACGCCGCCGATCCACGAGCCGAGCCCGAAGCCGACAAGCGCCGCGCCCATGGCGAAACCGAAGGTGGAGCGGTCCACGCCGAAATCTTCCATCACGACCGGGGCGACAATACCCAGCAACTGCAGGTCGATCCCGTCGCTCACCAGGATGAGCATGCAGGTTGCCGCAATCAGCCATTGGTACGGCTTCATCGGCACGCGGTTCATTGCTTCGACGAAAGTCAGCCTGCCGGCTGGCGTGTTTGATGCCATGATTGATCCTCTCTCCGTTGAGGGATCATCACTGCATTTGCGACAAATTGCCAGTGTTGATGTGTAACAAGCCACATCTGTGCCAAAGGCGGGCGGGCGCGAGCGCCGTTAACGGGCGGGAATTTCCTCCACCCAGCCGCGATCAAGGCGATAGATCACGTCTTGCCGGGCCGAATGATAGGCCAGCATCCCGTCGCGATCCTCGCCTGCGTAAAGCGCGCGCAGGATCGATCCTGCCACGCCATGCCCCACCACCACGAGGTTGCGCTTGCCCGCCCAG
>CAYXTJ010000117.1:0-6373 GCA_964467715.1 uncultured Sphingomonadaceae bacterium | reverse complement strand
GCTATGGATCGTCGCCTTGGTGAGCCTTTACCCCACCAACTAGCTAATCCAACGCGGGCCCATCCAAAGGCGATAAATCTTTGGTCCGAAGACATTATTTGGTATTAGCAGTCGTTTCCAACTGTTGTTCCAAACCTAAGGGCAGGTTCCCACGCGTTACGCACCCGTGCGCCACTCACCCCGAAGGGTTCGTTCGACTTGCATGTGTTAGGCATGCCGCCAGCGTTCGTTCTGAGCCAGGATCAAACTCTCAAGTTTGTGTCACATACAAAACCGGCACGATCCGAAGATCGTCGACCGATCAAGCATGAGCTTCAAGGAGCCGATACCTGCACTGTCAAACGTAATGGATACGAAGGACATGCATCATCACTACCGATCGTGGTGATCGGATAGGATGTGGCAATCGGCTTAGGTTAACCGGTCATCGGAGCCTTGAGACCCCCGGACCGGGCGCCGTCGCCCACATGTCCCTTCATCTAAAATGCGACAATGTCAAAGAGCCACCAGACAGTTAAAGCGGACAGCAATCGGTTCCCCGATTTACACCGGGGGATCCGGCTGTCCGATCAATGTTGGCGACCGATACTTGGTGGCGGTGGAAACCGTCAGCCCCGCGTCGGTGGAGCCCATCTAGGCGTGCTTCCGGATTCGGTCAACGGCTTTTTGCAGTTTTCTTTCAAAAAGATAAAAAATAACAAACAAACAATGATTTAGTGCGCCAGAGAAGGCTTTCTTCTCGCTTCCGCCCCCGTATCGGGATCGGCGAATCCGGGCCTCAGAGGAAGCCAGCGGTAGCTTAATACCACACGCCAACCCCATTTCCGATCCTGAGGCCGATTCATCCAGCACGGGACGCTTCAAAGTATCGCGATTCCATCCAGAATCGCGGATCGATTACCTTCTGGCCCCGCGAATCCTGTTTGATTC
Organism: uncultured Sphingomonadaceae bacterium; assembly: GCA_964467715.1. Classification (GTDB taxonomy): domain Bacteria; phylum Pseudomonadota; class Alphaproteobacteria; order Sphingomonadales; family Sphingomonadaceae; genus Alteraurantiacibacter. The sequence continues at coordinate 5,443 of CAYXTJ010000117.1, read as the reverse complement.
GTGCGCCGCAGCTTCTGATTCGTGCCGCGGCCGGATTGATTCGCAATCCCGCACACACCTTCGCCGCAGTGCTGCCGTCTTGGGGCAGTGAAAGCTTCATTAACCAAAGGCGGGCATGAGGGGGCGCAGGCACAGAGATAATAGAGTGACGCGCGCGCACGTGAGGCGAGCGCGCGTGCAGGTGAACAAAGCAGACCATGAGCAAGAGTGTGACAAGCGACCAGCAGGCCCCGGCGCTCAGCGCGGCGATGAGCGTATATAATGGCGAGCGCTTCCTAGCCGAAGCGATCGACAGCATCCTTGCGCAAAGCTTCCCCGACCTCGAATTCCTGATCCTTGATGACGGATCGCGTGATGCCACGCCCGCCATGCTGCGTGACTATGCAGAAAAGGATTCGCGCATCCGCCCGATCAGCCGCGAGAACCGCGGCCTAGTCGCCAGCCTCAACCAGCTGCTCGATGAAGCGCGTGCGCCCATCGTTGCGCGGATGGATGCCGATGACATCGCCCATCCCGAACGCTTCGCCAAGCAGATGCGCTTTCTGGCAGACAATCCGCATCGTCGGGTCATGGAGCACTGATAAAGACGAGTACGGCGGCCCCTACATAAGCGGCGGCTGCGACCACCCGGTGAAGCACGAGGAGTTCCTCCACAACATCGCCAATGGCGGGCCGCTGCTGTGCCACCCGGTGGTGATGTACCGGCGCGACATCGTGCTGGCGCAGGGCGGCTATCACGCTGCCTTCAAGCATTGCGAGGATCTCGACCTGTGGCTGCGCCTCGCTTCGGCAACGCAGATGGCCAATATCCCTGAGCGGCTAATCAAGTATCGCCATTATCTGGGGCAGGTGTCCAAGCGCCACGCCACCGAACAGCAGGTGGGCGCGGCGATAGCCTATGAAGCATGGCGTATGCGCGATGCCGGCAAGCCTGACCCGACCGCCGATCTCGACAAGCTGCCTCCCAGCGAAGAGCTGGACGCCTTCTTCGGTGAGCCCGGCCTGGCTGCCCGCGTGCGCGCGGCGGTGACCAATGGCATTCTCCACTCTCCCATCGCGCTGCGTGACAACGGGTTCGACATTATCGTGCATCACATCGGCGAGGGCGGTTCGCATAAGGGCATGTGGCGCACGGTGGCCCGCCTGCTGAAGCTGGGCGAGCCGGCGCGCGCTGCGCCTGTCTGCCGCGCTGGTCCGCAGCTGATGGCCGCCCCTTCCCCTGCCACGCCGCAAGTGACCGTGGCTCTCGCGGTCTATAACAATGCGCCTTATGTGGGCGAGGCGATCGACAGCATCCTTGGGCAGACCTTCACGGACTTCGAATTCCTGATCGTGAATGACGGCTCGACCGACGGCTCTGGCGACGTGACCGACGCCCGCGCCGCCAGCGATCCGCGCATCCGCGTGATCCACCAGCAAAACCGCGGCCTTATCGCCAGCCTCAACCTGCTGTTTGCAGAAGCTGCCGCACCGTGGGTGGCGCGCACGGATGGCGACGACATCTCGCTGCCGGACAGGCTGGGCAAGCAGATGGCCTATATAAAGGCCGATCCGCGCATCGGTGCTGCTGCTGGCGATAGGGGCGTGGATCTCGCTGGAAATGGCTGCCGCCAGCCGCGTTGCCTATGGCGCGGTTTGGCTTTGTATAGATGTGCCCTTCCTGCAGCGCATGGTGGGCTTTTCCATTCCAGCGCTGGTGGCCAGCTGGCTGCAATCGGCGCTGGTATCGGGCGCGGCGGTTCTGCCCATCGCGCTATCCTGCATTTTCTGGGCACCGCCGGTTGAGGCGAGCTTCCTTCAGATTGCCACCGCAAGTTTTATCGGGGTGCTGTGCTGGCTCTCGCTGCTGCGCATGATCCGCCACCCGGCCTAACTGGAAATCCACGAGATTGCCGCAGGTGCATTTGCCAAACTCGGATGGCAACCGCTGCTGCCCGCCCCGCGCTGAATACCGTATTTCCGCATCCGCCATTCCGGTGGTATGCTGGCCTCCATAACAGCCGGACACGAGTCCGCAGGAGGATGCCATGGGATGGCTGGATATCAGCACGGCGCTGGCGCTGTTCTTGACGGGCAGCGGCGTGACCGTCGCGGAAACGGAAATTACCGCCGCCGCTGAAGAAGCGGCAGTCGAAACCCTGCACATGCAGATCGAACGCTATCGCCGGATGACGGTGCCGGTCACGGTGAACGGGCAAGGCCCCTTCCCCTTCATGATCGACACCGGCGCGCAAGCCACTGTTCTCAGCAACGGCCTGGCAGACCAGTTGCAGCTGACAGACCGGCGAACGGCAACGCTGATCGGCATAGCCAGCCAGCGACAGGTGGAAACAGCAGTGGTCGATGAACTGACTTTCGGCAGCCACAGCAATTACAGCGCCACCGCCGCGCTGGTCGATGGCAGCAATATCGGCGGGGCCGACGGCATACTCGGGCTCGATTCCCTGCAGGACCGCCGCGTGCTGCTGGATTTCGAGAACCGCGTGATCGAAATCGCGCACGACGAGGACCAGCGCAGCAATCGCGGGTATGATATCGTTGTCCGCGCGCGGCGGATCGAAGGCCAGCTGATCATCGCCCGCGCCAATGTCGATGGCGTGCGCACCGCGATCATCGTGGATACCGGCGCGCAAGGCTCCATCGGCAACACCGAATTGTTCGAGCGGATGCGCCGGGCGCGGCAAGCGGTGAATTCCGAGATGACAGACATCAACGGGGTCCGGGCGAGCAACACAGTCCGTTTCGCGCGCAAGCTGGAGATGGGCCGGGCGGAACTTTCCAACTTCCCGATCTCGTTCACCGACAGCCCGACCTTCGAGGCGCTGGGCATCGAAGACGAGCCGGCGCTGATCCTGGGGATGAGCGAATTGCGCCTGTTCAAACGCGTCGCCATCGACTTTGCCAGCCGCCGAATCCTGTTCGATCTGCCGGATGATGCCCGCCTGCCGTCGAGCGATGCCTTTACGCCGGTGCGATCCAGTATCAGCAGGTGAATGGCGTTTTGTGTTGCCGCGCGGCGCGCCAGCCCCCACTTGATGGGGCATGGCGGGCACCGGCAAGCATGAAGACGAACTGATCGAACAGGCCGGATGGGCAACCGTCCGCCGCTTCCTGCCCTATCTCTGGCCGAAAGACAGGCCGGACCTGCGCTGGCGCATTGGCGTGGCGGCGCTGTTCGTGATCGCCGCCAAGGTGATCGTGCTGACCGTGCCCTTTGCCTATGCCCGCGCTGTCGATGCCATGGCAGCCGAAAGCCGGGACGAGGCGCTTTGGGTCGCGCTGGGTCTGGTGATTGCCTATGCCGCCGGGCGCTTTGCCACCACCTTCTTCGACCAGACGCGCAACATGGTGTTCAACCGCGTAGGGCAGGATGCCGTTCGCGATCTGTCGGAGGACGTGTTCCAACGCCTGCACCAACTGTCGCTGCGCTTCCACCTTTCGCGCCGCACGGGCGAGCTTACCCGCGTGATCGAGCGCGGCACGAAATCGATCAGCAACATGATCTATTTCCTGCTGTTCAACATCCTGCCCACCATCATCGAACTGATCGTGGTGGCGGTGATCTTCTACAAATTGTTCGGCTGGGAAATCGTGGCTGCCACCGCCGTCACCATCTTCGCCTTCATCCGCATCACCCAGATGATCACCGAATGGCGCACGAAACTGCGCGCGCAGATGAACCGGCTGGACGGGCAGGCGATGTCCCGCGCGGTGGATTCGCTGCTGAATTACGAGACAGTGAAGTATTTCGGGGCCGAGAAACGAGAGAAACGCCGCTTCGCCAGCGCGACGAACGATTACGCCGAAGCCGCGATCCGCACGGACAATTCGCTCGCCATGCTCAACATCGTGCAGGCCTTCATCCTGCAGCTGATGATGGGCGGCGCGATGACGTGGACCGTGTGGGGCTGGAGCCAGGGCCGCCTTTCCGTGGGCGATCTGGTGCTGGTGAACACATACCTGCAGCAGCTGTTCCGCCCGCTCGACATGCTCGGCTGGGTCTATCGCACGATCCGGCAAGGCTTGGTCGACATGGCGGAGATGTTCTGCCTGATGGATACCAATGTCGAAGTGGAGGACGCACCCGGTGCGCCGGCCCTGGTGGTAAATCGCCCCACCCTCGTCTTTGACGATGTGCATTTCGGCTATGACAATGATCGCAAGATCCTCCACGGCCTCAGCTTTGAAGTGCCCGCTGGCGGCAAGGTGGCGCTGGTCGGTCCGTCAGGTGCGGGCAAGTCCACCATCGGGCGGCTGCTGTTCCGCTTCTATGATCCGTGGCAAGGCCGCATCCTGATCGACGGGCAGGATATCGCACAGGTCACGCAGGACAGCTTGCGCGCCCATATCGGCATCGTTCCGCAGGACAGCGTGCTGTTCAACGACACCATCGGCTATAACATCGCCTATGGCCGCGAGGATGCCCACGAGAATGCGATCATCCAGGCTGCGCGCGATGCAGCAATCTGGCCGTTCATCGACAGCTTGCCGCAAAGACTGGAGACCGAAGTGGGCGAGCGCGGCCTCAAGCTCTCGGGCGGCGAGAAGCAGCGCGTGGCCATCGCCCGCACCCTGCTCAAGAACCCGCCCATCGTGCTGCTGGACGAAGCGACCAGCGCGCTCGACACGCGGACCGAGCAGGACATTCTCTCCACGCTGAAGCGCGTGTCCGAAGGGCGCACCACCATTTCCATCGCCCATCGCCTTTCGACGATTGCCGACAGCGATTTGATCCATGTCATTCAGGATGGGCGGATTTGCGAGCAGGGTACACATGCCGGATTGCTGCGCCATGACGGGCTTTACGCCGAGATGTGGAACCGGCAATTGAGTGAAGAGGCGGACCTGAAAGACGCCGCTGAATAGGAAGGACCTGCCCCATGCGCCGTGCAATCGCCCCCGCCCTCTCGATCCTCGCGGTCACGCTTGCGGCCTGCACCCCGCCATCAGGCGGCAGCGAGCCGGTTGTCGGCAACACCTCGCCCGCAGGCCCGATCTATGTGCGCCACGCCATGCAGGCCGAAGTGAACCCCGCCATCGTCGGCATCTGGGATGTGACCAACAACATCTTCACCGATGCGGGCGAGCAGGACCCTTCGCTGATCACCGATGCACAATGGACAAGCCTTGCCGAGAACGCCGCGAAGCTTGCCGCCACGGGTGAGCGGATGGCCGCCGCTGGCGATATCCGCGCGGCAGCACCGGGCAATATGGCGACGGGCGAATATGAAGTGCCGATGGCGGACGTGCAGTCCTTCATCAGCGCCGATCCGCAAGGCTTACGCGACATGTCCGCCAGCTTCGCCGCGCTTGCCCGCAACCTCGAGGTCGCCGCGGTGGCAAGAGACGGTGCGACCATGCTCGACCTGATAGGCCAGATGGATACCGAATGCGCCGCCTGCCACGCGCAGTTCTGGTACGCCGGTTCGCAATAAGGACCGGC
>CAYXTJ010000116.1:0-6426 GCA_964467715.1 uncultured Sphingomonadaceae bacterium | reverse complement strand
GCATTGCCAGCGTCGACATCGCCCTGACCGAGGCCGGGATAGCCCCATGCGTTGAAGCGTTCGACCTGGCTCGGGCTCGACTGGTAAGCCGCACCAAGCGCAATACCGAGCGTGTCGTCAGCGAACTGGTCAACATAAGTGCCGGTGGCGCGATAGCCCCAGCCGGGCGTGTCGGGGTTGAGCGAACCGTCTTCATTGAATTCGAGACGCCCGCTGACCGAGATGATGCGCTCACCCTTCGCGAGGGGGCGGATCGTGCGCAGGTCCACCGTACCGGCAAGACCCTGGCCGATGAGTCCGGCATACGGCGTCTTGTAGACAACGCCGGTATCGATCAGTTCGGACGGATACTGATCATATTCAACGGCGCGGTTGTCGCCCGAGGAAACGATCTGGCGGCCATTCAGCAGCGAGTTCGAATAGTCCGGGCCAAGGCCGCGGATGGAGAGGCTCTGCGCACGGCCGTCGACACGCTGCACGGCGAGGCCGGGCAGGCGGCCGAGCGTTTCGGCGATCGAGACATCGGGCAGCTTGCCGATGTCTTCAGCCGAGAAGGCTTCAGCGATCACGGGTGCGTTGCGCTTGATGCCGGCTGCCGATTCGAGCGCCTGACGGTAGCCGGTCACGATAATCAGATCGTCGGCGGAATCTTCCGAAGCGGCTTCGGTCGAAGTGTCCTGTGCCTGGGCCACACCTGGCAGGGCCAGTGCGGCAATGGCAAATGCGGTGGTGCTTGCACCGATGCGAAGGGTGTTACGGATGTTCATTCTGTCCCCCGGAAAAAAGGCCGGGTGAACTTCTTCGTCCCATCCGGCGTTCCAACTCCAAAACTCGCGGGTCTTCAGGCTCTTTGGCCGTGCTCGCTTGGTGTCTACTTACGGGGTAGATGCAGCGTGACGGAAGACAGCATACGTATACGCAGCTGAATTGAGCCCATTTAATTCGTGAAAAAACGAATGATTTTCAGACCTTTAGAAACAGGTTTAAAGTCAGCCGACCTCGCCGCGGATCAGCATCCGGAGCAAAGTCACCGCCCAGCGCAGCGCAATGCAGCGTGTTCCCGCGATAGGCGATCAGGCGGTTTGGCAACCCGTCTACCTTGTGCGTGCGGCTGAACAGCGGGGAGTCTTCCCCGATGTAGCTCGCGGGTGGAATCCCGTGCGCGCGTGTGCCCTTTTCCAGCTCTGCCAGGTAATGGTCATAACGCTCGGCGCTGACGCTTTCAAATCCGGTCGATTGCTGGCGATAGAAGGCGGTTCCCCCGTCGCTGTCATCCGACAGGAACAGCAACACGGCGATCCGGTCCGACTCGGTCCCGTCAAAATGCGGCAGGCGTTGAATCGGCGCGAGTTCTGAAGGGTGCCTGGTCACCAGGCTCAGGAAACATTCGAAATATCCCGGCTGACGCGCGAGGCCGAAAGCTGCCTGCATCGCTGGCAGCAAAGGCGACACCAGCGGCATGGCAATCGCTTCCGATACCGCCGCGCGCACTCCGGGATAGAACGGTCCAATGGGGCGATAGCTGTGGTGCGCGGCAATATCGCGCACCAGTTCAAGGTCAGCCAGTGCATCATCCACCATCAGCATCGGCTGCGCTTCCTCGCCGAAATGCGTTTGCATCAGCCGTGCGGCGGCAGAAAGGGAGAGCGGTGAAGCTGTCATAAAACGGCAAGCCGGTGGTGCTTCGCGACATGCAACCGCGGGCAACCATTTGCAATCACTGGATCACACGATAGACTCAGCCAGGCTTGGCGGGACGGGACTTCGCCGGGCGGGAGGGGTCATGGGCCGCGCACCAACTGGTCGACCGACCAGTTTTGATATCGCTTACCTTGCCGGGGTGTCACAGCCCACCGTCAGCCGTGCCTTGCGCGGAGACAAGTCCGTCAGCGAAAAGACGCGCAAGCTGATCGAGGAGATCGCGCGGGACCTCAACTACACGGTCGACAAGAACGCATCCTCGCTTCGCTCGCAACGTTCCAACACCATCGCCTTGCTGTTCTTCGAGGATCCGACGCCCGATGAAAGCATGATCAATCCCTTCTTCCTGGCGATGCTGGGATCGATCACCCGCGCCTGCGCCAATCGCAAGCTGGACCTGCTGATCTCTTTCCAGAGCATGCAGGATGACTGGCACATGCAGTATCAGGACAGCCACCGCGCTGATGGCCTCATCCTGCTCGGCTATGGCGATTACGAGCTTTACCGCGAGAGGCTGGCCCAGCTCGAGCGACAGGGCACCCACTTCGCGCGGTGGGGGTCTGTCACCATCGACACCTCAGGCACCACGATCGGTTCCGACAACTTCGGTGCCGGCAAGCTGGCTGGCGCACATCTGATCGAACAGGGACGCAGCAAACTTGCATTCCTTGGCCATGCCGATGATCACTATCCCGAATTCGCCCAGCGCTATCGCGGGATGTGCGCCGCGATGGAGGAGAAGGGCCTCACGGCTGACGCAGCCTTGCAGCGCGATGCCATCACCACGGAGGAGGCAGGCCAGGCAGCAACGCAGAGCCTGATCGATAGCGGCGTTCCCTTTGACGGCATCTTTGCCGCAAGTGACCTGATCGCCATCGGCGCCATACGGGCACTGGCCCGCGCAGGCCTGAAAATACCCGAGGATGTTGCCCTGATCGGCTTCGACGATATTCCCGCCGCCAGCCTTACCAACCCGCCGCTGACCACGATCATGCAGGACATCAAGGGCGCCGGTGACCGGCTGGTCAAAACGCTGCTGGCCAAGATCGAAGGGCACGAGATGCCTGACAACCGCCTGCCCACAAGGCTTATCGTGCGCGCCAGCACCGGCGGCTGAAAAGGGCCACGCTCGGCTCAATACATTCGTATACGTGTTGTTTGCAGGCCGCATTCGTGCCAGCCCTGAAGCGTTGGCGCAGGACGGCAAATAGACCGTCCGCGCCTTGGGAAGGGACACGTCAGGCCATGCAAAAACTGCGGCAGAATTTCTGGGGGCTGTGGAATATCAGCTTTGGATTCTTCGGAATCCAGATCGGCTTCGCGCTGCAAAATTCGAACATGAGCCGGGTGTTCCAGACTCTGGGCGCCAGCATGGACGATTTGCCCGCGCTGTGGGTTGCCGCGCCGCTGACCGGCCTGATCGTGCAACCGATCATTGGCCATCTTTCGGACCGGACGTGGAACCGCCTTGGCCGTCGCCGCCCTTACTTCCTGACCGGTGCAATCTTCTCCGCGCTGGCGCTGCTGGTGATGCCGCTAAGCCCGGAAATGGGCGCGCCGCTGTTCTTTGCCGCGGCCATGCTGTGGGTGCTGGATGCCAGCCTCAACATATCGATGGAGCCTTTCCGTGCCTTCGTTGGCGATATGCTGGGCACGGACCAGCATAGCGCCGGCTATGCCGTGCAGACCGCCTTCATCGGCGCTGGCGCGGTGGTCGGGTCAATCTTCCCGTTCCTTCTCGAACATGCCGGTGTGGCCAACGTCGCGCCTGATGGCGGGCTGCCTGATACGGTGCGATGGAGCTTCTGGGTGGGTGCCGCCGCGCTGCTGTTCGCTGTGGTGTGGACGGTGGCAACGACCAGGGAATACAGCCCTGAAGAGCAGGCCGCCTTCGCAGGCGATGCCGCGGTGGATACCGGCCAGCCGGTGCGCCTCCTCGCCGAAAAGAGCTTCGCCACGTCCGGCCTGTGGATCGCGCTTGGGGCTGTCGTCGTGTTCCTGGTCAGCACGCTGGAGCTGGAAAAGGAAGTCTACCTGCTGGGCGGGTTGCTGATGCTCTACGGCGTGCTCTCGATCATCGCGATCAACCTCGCCAAGGCTGGCAAGACCACCAACATGCTGTCCAGCATCGTCGGTGATTTCTCAGGCATGCCGGAAGTGATGAAGCGGCTTGCCCTGGTGCAGTTCTTCAGCTGGTCAGCGCTGTTCATCATGTGGATCAACACCACGCCGGTGGTAACGCAATATGTCTTCGGCAGCACGGACACGACTACCGCCGCGTACAACGAAGGCGCCAACTGGGTGAATGTGCTGTTCACGGTCTACAACGGTGTCGCAGCCGTGGCGGCGCTTGCGCTGCTGCCGGTGCTGAGCCGCAAGTTCGGGCAGGTGCTGACGCATTCGATCTGCCTGCTGCTGGGCGCGGCGGGTTTCCTGATGTTCTTCGTGGTCCGCGATGCGCAGATGCTGCTGCTGGCCGAAGTGGGCATCGGCATTGCCTGGGCCAGCATCCTGGCGATGCCCTACGCCATTCTTGCCTCCAACCTGCCGCAGCAAAAGCTCGGCATCTACATGGGGCTGTTCAACATCTTCATCGTGGTGCCGCAGCTGCTGGTGGCCACCGTGATGGGTTCCATCATGCAGGCCTTTTTCCCGGCAGAGCCGATCTGGACCATGCTGTTTGCCGCACTTGGCTGGGTCATCGCCGCTGCAGCAATGCTGCGGGTGCAGGCCGCGCTCCCCTCGCAGCAGGCAGAAGCAGAAGTTGCCGATGCTTAGAGCCGCCCTCGCCTTGTCCGCCGCCGCGCTGGCGCTGGCCGGATGTAGCGAAGCAGCGCCTGACCCGTGGACGCCACAGCCATATGTGCAGATCGAAGCGCCCGAATGGACGCGCGATGCCGTGCTCTACCAGATCAACACCCGCCAGTTCACGCCGGAAGGCACCTTCGCCGCGGCCGAACGGCAATTGCCGCGCTTGAAGGAACTGGGCGTCGATATACTGTGGCTGATGCCGATCCACCCGATTGGCGAGGAGAACCGCAAGGGCTCGCTCGGCAGCCCCTATTCGGTGCGCGATTATTTTGCGGTGAACCCCGAATTCGGCACGGAAGAGGACCTTAAGAGCTTCATCGACGCCGCGCATGAGCAGGGCTTCCACGTCATCCTTGACCTTGTGGCCAACCACACCGCGTGGGACAACCAGTTGGCAAGCGAGCATCCCGATTGGTACGAGAAGACATGGGACGGGCACTTCCGCCCCACCCCGTGGTGGGACTGGTCGGACATCATCGATCTCGACTGGTCGCAGCCCGGTGTGCGCGAGCATGTTGGAGGCGCAATGGAAATGTGGGTGCGCGATTTCGGCATCGACGGCTACCGCGCCGATGTAGCGGGATATGTCCCGGTCGATTTCTGGGAAACGATGCGTGCCCGGCTTGATGCCATCCGCCCGGTCTTCATGCTCGGCGAGGTGCAACAATCAAGCTTTCACCGCGCTGCTTTCGATGCGACCTATGGCTGGGACTGGCACAATGCATCCAAGAAGATTGCGGCAGGCGAAGCCGATGCCACCGGCTTCTTCACATATTACGCCGAGGACGAAAGCCTGTGGCCGGCACAATCCATGCGGCTGACCTATATCGAGAACCATGACAGCAATGCATGGGAAGGCACGATCTATGAGAATTACGGGCCTGCGCTAGCTGCCATGACTGCCCTCAGCTTCACCCACGATGGCCTGCCGATGATCCACAACGGCCAGGAAGCCTGCAACGCCAAGCGGCTGGATTTCTTCGAGAGGGACCCGATTGACTGGAGCCAGGGCGAGGACTGCGCCTATGGCCAGCTGCTGGCAGACCTGATCGCATTTCGCGATGCCAACCCTGCGCTGCATAACGGACCATGGGGTACCATCATGAGCCAGGTGGTCAATGACAATCCACAGCAGCTGTTCGGCTTTGTCCGCCAGCAGGATGGCAACAAGGTGCTGGCCCTGTTCAACCTGTCAGGCGAACCGGTCGAGGCGACGCTGGCTGATGGCCTTGCGGCAGGCACCTACAGCGAATTCCAGACCGGCAACGCGGTGACCCTTGCAGCAGGCGACACCGTCAGCCTGCCCGCCTGGGGCTTTCGCCTGCTTTCAAACGGAGGCCAATAGCCATGCGCCTGCTCGCACCCCTCGTTGCCGTCGCCCTGCTGGGCGCATGCGCAAGCCAGCCAGCGCTTGAAGCTGGCAATGCAGCCAGCGATGCGCCGGCCATGCCCGCGTCATCCTATGACGAGCAGTATCGGCCCGCATTCCATTATTCACCGCCCGGCGGATGGATGAACGACCCCAACGGCCTCGTCTTCCATGATGGCGAATGGCACATGTTCTACCAGTACTACCCGCACGACACGGTGTGGGGCCCGATGCACTGGGCGCACGCGGTCAGCCGCGACCTGGTGAACTGGGAAACACTGCCCATAGCCATCGCTCCGGACGATCAGGGCTATATCTTCTCGGGCAGCGCGGTGATCGACGCTGACGACACTGCCGGTTTTGGCGAGGACGCGATGGTGGCGATCTACACCATCCACGATTCCGAGCGTGGTGCAGCGAACACGCGCGATCATGAAAGCCAGGGCATCGCCGTCAGCTTTGACAACGGACGCACCTTTCAGCGTTTTGCCGGCAACCCGGTGCTGCCCAATCCAGGGCAAACGCAGGATTTCCGCGATCCCAAC
>CAYXTJ010000115.1:3146-6441 GCA_964467715.1 uncultured Sphingomonadaceae bacterium | reverse complement strand
GCAGCCTGTCGAAGGCATCGGCCAGCAGCCCGACCTGCTCATCGCCAAGCGGCAATTGCACCGTGCCCTCGCGCATCGCGCTGCGATCTGCCAGCCCCATGCCATAGGCCGAGAGCACGCCCGACAGCGGGTGGACGAGCACGGTGTCGATCCCCAGAGCATCGGCCACAAGACAGGCATGCTGCCCGCCAGCGCCGCCAAAACAGTTGAGCGCGAAGTGCGCCATGTCATGCCCCTTGGCGACAGACACCGCGCGGATCGCATTGGCCATGTTGGCAACCGCGATGGCGATGAAGCCTTGCGCGGCCTCTTGCGCGCTCATCGCCTCGCCCGTGGCGTTTTCGACCGCGTTCAGCACCTCTTGCATGCGGTTGTGGGCCGCTTCTGCGTCCAGCTTCTGGTCCGCATCGGGGCCGAACACGGCCGGGAAATGATCGGGCTGCAACTTGCCGAGGATGAGGTTGCAATCGGTCACCGTCAGCGGCCCGCCTTGGCGATAACAGGCCGGCCCCGGTTGCGCTCCGGCGCTTTCCGGCCCGACAAGGAAGCGCGCCCCGTCAAAGGAACAGACCGAGCCACCGCCCGCCGCCACCGTGTGGATCCGCATCATCGGAGCACGCACCCTGACGCCAGCCACGCGGTTGTCTGTATCGCGCTCATATTGCCCGGCGAACAGCGAGACATCGGTGGAGGTGCCGCCCATGTCAAAGCCGATGGCCTTGTCGAACCCTGCCTTGCGGCTGGTCTCCGCCATGCCCACAATCCCACCCGCCGGGCCGGAGAGGATCGCGTCCTTGCCGCGCAGCATGTCTGCCGCAACAAGCCCGCCGTTGCTGGCCATGAAAAGCGGCGCCTGCCCTTCGCTCAGCGCGCGCGTCAGCCCTGCGACATAGCCGCCCAGAACCGGCGAGAGATAGGCATCGACGCAGGTTGTGTCCGCCCGCCCGATCAGCCGCGCAAGCGGGCTGGCGCGATGGCTCGTGGCGATTTCGGTGAAGCCAACTTCCGCGGCAATCCGCGCCAGTTCCTGCTCATGCGCAGTGTGTTTCCAGCCGTGCATCAGCACGATGGCGATGGCGCGCAGGCCCTTGTCGAACGCCGCCTGCATTCCTGCCCGTGCGGCCTCGATATCGAGCGCGCGGTGGACCATGCCATCGGCCCCCACGCGCTCGTCCACTTCCAGCATTTGGGCAGGCAGAGGCGCAGGTTTCACGATTTCGCGCGCGAAAATGTCAGGCCGCTCCTGCGTGCCGATTACCAGCGCATCGCCAAAGCCGCGCGTGATTGCCAGCAGCACCGGCTCGCCCTTGCGCTCCAACAGGGCATTGGTGGCCACCGTGGTGCCGATGCGGATATCCGCTTCGGGCAGCGGGCCTTCTGCAATTCCGGTCAGCTGGCGGATCGCGGCGACGGCTGCATCATCATATTGTTCAGGATTTTCAGAGAGAAACTTGGCAGTCTGGGCCACGCCGTCGGGCCTCAGCGCCACCACATCCGTAAAGGTTCCGCCGCGGTCGATCCAGAAATGCCATTTTGCCGTCATCGGGCCAACCTATGCCCGATCCCGACTATTGCTACAAATTGATGAAAAGCCCCGCCCTTGGTCCACTTGGCAGGCGCGCCGACAAAGGGTAGTCTGCCGCAAAAATGGATTAACTGCGCCCGAAAACGTGCCGGGCGCCCAGCTGAATTGCGAAACGCAAGGAGACGCTTATGGCCGTCCGGGTCAAGATTAACGGCGAAACGCGCGACATTGACGCGCCCGAGGACATGCCCCTGCTGTGGGCCTTGCGGCAGGAGCTGGGCATGGTTGGCACCAAGTTCGGTTGCGGCATCGGCATGTGCGGTGCCTGCACCGTGCATGTGGACGGCCAGGCCACCCGGTCTTGCGCGCTGCCCATCGGCGCGATCGGGGACAAGGAAGTTTCCACCATCGAAGCCCTTGGCCAGACCCCGGTGGGCCAGGCGCTGCAGGAAGCATGGCTGGAAGGCGACGTGATGCAGTGCGGCTATTGCCAGGCAGGCCAGCTGATGAACGCCACGGCGCTGCTCAACAGCAACCCGAACCCGTCTGACGAGGAAATCGACAACGCCATGCGCGGCAACATCTGCCGCTGTGCCTGTTACAAGCGCATCCAGACGGCCATCGCCTCGGTTGCACGCAAGGAAGGGGGAGCGACCAATGTCTGATACCGCAACCGCAAACCGCGGTCCGGCGCTCGGCCGCCGCGCCTTCCTGAAGGTTTCTGCCATAGCCGGTGGCGGTCTCGCCATTGCTGCCACCATGCCGATGGCCGCCAAGGCCATGGCGCAAGGCGGCCCGGCAGAGCTGAACGCCTTCATCACCATCCACCCCGACAACACGATCACCATCATCGGCAAGAACCCGGAAATCGGCCAGGGCATCAAGACCATGCTGCCCATGCTGATTGCCGAGGAACTGGACGCTGACTGGGATACGATCTCGATCCAGCAGGGTGATACCGATGCGGCGAAATACGGCCCGCAGCTGGCCGGCGGCAGCTTTGCCACGCCAATGAACTGGTTCCCCATGCGCCAGACGGGTGCTGCTGCCCGCCAAATGCTGCTGCAGGCAGCGGCGCTGCGCTGGGGTGTGGATGTGGCCTCGCTTTCCACCGAGCCGAGCGTCGTGGTGCATGAAGCATCGGGACGCCGCGCGACCTATGGCGAACTCGCCAGCGAAGCGGCCACCGTCGCCGTGCCGGATCCGGCCAGCGTTGTCCTGAAGGATGCAGGTGATTTCCGCATCATCGGCACCCCCATTGGCGGCATCGACAGCCCGAAGATCGTGCGCGGTGAGCCGATTTTCGGTGTCGATACCCAGCTGGAAGGCATGGTCTATGCCGCGTTCGAGCGTTCGCCCGTGTTCGGCGCGAAGCTGATTTCCGCAGACACGGAAGCTGCCAAGGCGCAGCCCGGCGTGATCGACGCCTTCACCATCGAAGGCAATGGCAACCCCACCGAACTGGTGGACGGCGTGGCCGTGATCGCCAGCAACTGGTGGCTCGCCAACAAGGCCCGCTCCTCGCTCAACGTGCAATGGGACAATGGCGAATGGACCGGCCACTCCTCTGCCAAGTATGACGAGGACGCCCGCCGCTTCATGGCAGCAGGCTCGCCGCAGGAAAACATCACCGAGAAGGGCGATGTGGATGCAGCGCTCGCCGAAGCCGAAAGCGTGGTGGAAGCGGAATATTCCTATCCCTTCCTCGCCCACGTGGCGATGGAGCCGATGAACTGCACCGCGCTGATGCACGAGGATGGCAGCATCGAG
>CAYXTJ010000115.1:0-3046 GCA_964467715.1 uncultured Sphingomonadaceae bacterium | reverse complement strand
GCCGAACCCGACACGCAGGGCTTCATGGGCCCGCAGCCCGGCTTCAAGCCTGCCCGCCTGCGCGCTGTCACCAACAAGGTGCTGGACATGGCCAACTGGGGCCAGCCGGTGGCGGAAGGCCACGCGCTGGGCTTCGGCTATTACTGGAGCCATCAGGGCTATTTCGCCGAAGTGGTGGAAGTCAGCCTGTCGGACCGCAACCAGGTGCAGGTGCACAATGTCTGGGCCGCTGGTGACGTGGGCAGCCACATCATCAACCCCTATGGCGCGCTGAACCAGGTCGAAGGCTCGATCATCGACGGTATCGGGCAGGCTCTGCAACTGGCCGTGGAGATCGAAGGCGGCGCTGTGAAGCAGTCCAACTTCCACAACTACCAGCTGCCGCGCATGCCGATGACGCCGAAGCTGCATGTGGAATGGGTGAAGAGCGACCATTCCCCCACCGGCCTTGGCGAACCCGCCCTGCCGCCAGTGATCCCGGCACTGACCAACGCGCTGCACGCGCTTACCGGCAAGCGCGTGCGCAGCCTGCCGATCGACACCTCGCTGTTTGCGTAACGCTGAAAAGGGCCGGGTCAGTCCAGAGTGACGACCCGGCCTGCCAGCCGCTCCACCTCGCGGCCATCGTGGCTGACGAGGAGCATGGGCAGCCCCAGTTCATCACGGATATTCTCGATCAGTTCGCGCATGCGCTCAGCCCGCGCGGCGTCGAGAGATGCCATCGGCTCGTCCAGCAGCAGGAAGCGCGGACCGCTGAGCAGCGCGCGGCCAACGGCAACGCGGCGCGTCTCCCCGCCTGACAGGGTGGCCGGATAGCGGCCCAGCAGATCGCCAATGCCGAGCAATTCGATCACCCGGTCGCGCGCGATCCAGCGGTCTTCCACACGCGCCAGCTTCTCGCCATAGGCGAGGTTGGCAGCCACCTTCATGTGCGGGAAAAGTCGCGCGTCCTGAAACACGTATCCCGCGCGGCGCTTCTCCGGCTTCACGTTGATGCCATGGGCGGCATCGAACAGCACCTCGCCGGCAACGGCGATGCGGCCCGCGTCCGGTTGCAGCAGCCCGGCAATGGCATTGAGCACGGTTGTCTTGCCTGCGCCGGACACGCCCACCAGCGCGGTCAGCACGTTATCGCTTGCAAGGTCCAGCGAGACCTGTCGCGGGCCGAAATCATAGCGCAGGCTGACCTCAAAGAACATGCGCCTGCCTCCCGGCGGATCGGCGCACCAGCAGTTCCGATACCAGCAGCGCGAGCAGCGATAAAACGATGGAGATTATCGCCAGCCGCGCCACCTGAGCCTCTGCGCCAGGCAGTTGTAACCCGCTGTAGATCGCCAATGGCAGCGTGCGCGTTTCGCCCGCGATATTGCTGGCAAAGGTGATCGTCGCACCGAATTCCCCCAGCGAGCGGGCAAAGCCGAGCATGGCCCCCGCCGCAATCCCCGGCAGGCTCAATGGCAGGGTGATGGTGAGGAAGGCATGCCATCGGCTTGCGCCAAGGCTGCGCGCAGCCCCCACCAGACGCCGGTCCACTGCTTCGATGGAGAGGCGCATGGCGCGCACCATCAGCGGCAGCGCCATGACAGCGGCGGCAAGCGCCGCACCGGTCCAGCTGAACACCAGCGTCACGCCGAACGCGCTTTCCAGCCATGCCCCGATCGGGCCGTTGCGACCAAAAGCGATCAGGAGCAGCCAGCCGGTGACCACAGGAGGCACCACCAGCGGCAGGTGCACCAATGCATCCAGGGCGATCAGCCCCGGAAATCTCCGCCGGGCGAGCAGCCATGCAAGGCCATAGGCAACAGGCAGCGTGAGCAGCACCGCCACGAGGCTGACCTTGAGGGAGAGGCCAACCACGGCCCATTCCGCGTCAGTCAGCATGGCGCGCGCCCTTCCGGCATGGTGAAGCCGCGCGCGCAGATCAGCCGTGCTGCTTCATCGCTCAACAGGAAGGCGAGGAACGCTGCGGCATCGGGATGGCGTGCGCCGTTTACCAGCGCCGCCGGATAGCGGATGGACATGCCTGCGGGCAAAGGATGCGGGAAAGGCACCGCCCTTACTCTGTCGCTGGCAAAGGCATCGCTGGCGTAAACGATACCGGCCTGCGCCTCGCCGCGCTCAACCAGCAGCAGCGCGGCACGGACATTTTCGGCCGGGACTACATGGCGGGACACTTCGTCCCAGACCCCGGCAACTTCCATCGCCGCCTTGGCATAACGGCCGGCCGGAACGCTTTGCGGATCGGCCATGGCGATCTTACCGCCGTCAGGTGGCAGGGTTTCATCTTCGCGCTTCACGAAGACGAGCGTATTCCCGGCAATGGCCTTGCGGCTCTCGCTATCGACCAGCGCATTTGCCGCCAGCCATTCCATCCACTCCTCGTCAGCCGATATGACGATATCGGCAGGCGCTCCCGCTTCCAGTTGGCGCGCGAGCGAGGGCGTGCCCGCCAGCGAGAGCACGGGCCGCGTGTGGCCTTGCGCTTCCCACGCATGGGCAAGGTCTTCCATCACGTCTGTCATGCTGGAAGGCGCGTGCACAACAGGCCCGCGCTCCTCGCCCGCAGGCGCGCAGGCAGCAAGCAGCAACGCGGCGCACATGCCCGCAATCAGGATTCGGAAGGCTGCGATCACAATGCGCCCGCTGTATACGGCGGGATATAGCAGGTCCAGCCCGCATTCGCGCTGCGATCAGTCCTCCAGGTCGGAGGTCTTCAGCCTTGCCCGCACTTCCGCCTTGGCTGCACGCATGGCGAATTCGGTCGGCTCGCGGACCGGGATCATCAACAAGCAGCGCACCCCTTCGGGCGGGAAATCCAGCTTCACCGGATTGCGCAATTCGCTTGCCACCACCCGCTCGATCAGATCGGTGCCAAAGCCGCGCCCGCGCGTTTCGGGAACCGGCGGACCGCCGCTTTCCACCCATTTCACGCGGACAAGGTCAGGCTCGGCCAGATCCCACAGGACAGAAACCCTGCCGCCCGGCCGGCTTAGCGCACCGTACTTGGCCGCGTTGGTCGCCAGCTCATGCACCGCAAGGCCAAGCG
>CAYXTJ010000114.1:0-6542 GCA_964467715.1 uncultured Sphingomonadaceae bacterium | reverse complement strand
CGCAGCAGGCCGACGCGGTACTGGTTTTCCAGCAGTTCGCCCACCGAACGCACACGGCGGTTGCCGAGGTTGTCGATGTCGTCAACTTCGCCCTTGCCGTCCTTCAGGTCGACCATTTCCTTCACCACGGCGAGGATATCTTCCTTGCGCAGGGTGGTGACAGTGTCTTCGGCATCGAGGCCAAGGCGCATGTTCAGCTTCACGCGGCCGACGGCCGACAGGTCATAGCGTTCGCCATCGAAGAACAGGCCTTCGAACAGCGCTTCTGCCGTTTCCTTGGTCGGCGGTTCACCCGGACGCATGACCTTGTAGATCGCTTCCAGGCCCTCTTCACGGTTTTCGGCCTTGTCGGCTTCCATCGTGTTGCGGATCCACGGGCCGGTGGTGACGTGGTCGATGTCCAGCAGGTCGAGCTGGTCGATACCGGCAGCGTCGAGCTTCTCGAGGTTTTCCGGCGACACTTCTTCGCCAGCCTCGATGTAGATGCGGCCGGTCTTCTCGTCGATCAGGTCAGCGCTGGCGTAGCGGCCGAAAATCTCGTCGGTCGGGATCAGCAGGGTTTCAAGGCCGTCCTTGGCTGCCTTGTTGGCAGCGCGCGGGGAAACCTTCTGGCCGGCGGCGAACACTTCCTCGCCGGTCTTGGCATCGACCAGCGCGAAGGCGGGCTTGGCACCGCGCCATGCTTCGGCGCTGAACGGAATTTCCCAGCCGTCCTTGCCGCGCTTCCAGGTCACCTTGTTGTAGAAATAGTCGAGGATGTCCTCGCTATCGAGGCCGAGCGCATAGAGCAGCGCGGTGACCGGCAGCTTGCGCTTGCGGTCGATACGCACGTTCACGATGTCCTTGGCGTCGAATTCGAAGTCCAGCCAGCTGCCGCGATACGGGATCACGCGGGCGGCGAACAGGAACTTGCCCGAAGAGTGGGTCTTGCCGCGGTCATGGTCAAACAGCACACCCGGCGAACGGTGCATCTGGGAGACGATAACGCGCTCGGTACCGTTGATCAGGAAGGTGCCGTTGCCGGTCATGAGCGGCATGTCGCCCATGTACACGTCCTGCTCCTTGATATCGAGGACGGAGCGGGTTTCGGTTTCCTGGTCCACCTCGAACACGATCAGGCGCAGGGTGACCTTCATCGGGGCAGCATAGGTGATGCCGCGCTGGCGACACTCGGTGGTGTCGTACTTCGGGTCTTCCAGCTCGTAATGGACGAAGTCCAGTTCGGCGGTGCCGGCAAAGTCGCGAATCGGGAACACCGAACGCAGCGTCTTTTCCAGGCCCGAGACATAGCCGATCGAGGGGTCGGAGCGCAGGAACTGCTCGTAGCTTTCGCGCTGCACCTCGATCAGGTTCGGCATCTGCACCACTTCGTGGATGTCGCCGAAAATCTTGCGGATGCGCTTCTTCTTGGTGCCGGTGGTTGCCGGAGCCTTGGACTTGGTCGCCATAGGAGGAATAAGCCTCTTGCCGTTGGGCCGGCCCCCTCATGCACGGGCACCGGACAGTGAAATTGTCGCAAGCGGTAGGGCCCGTGAGACGCGAAAAGAACCACGTCCCAACAACGCCTCACCGGCGCCGCGACGTAGCCTTCATGTTGGTCTCACGGAATGTCGAAGCTTCCATCCGACTGCGCGCCCCCGCGATTGGCCCGCATTGCTCGAAACTGTTCGACTGGGGCGCTTATAGGGAGAGGGGGGCGTGGGGTCAATGGGGTTCGGGTGGTGGTGGGAATTGGATTGTCTCACGAAAAAGGCTATTCAAATCCCGTCGAGAACGTAATTGAGATATCTACGCCTCATCCAATCTCCGGCGATGCCCTCCATTTCGTCCAATGTGTCGAAAACGGTCCGCAGAGGCCCCGCAGTGAAGCGAAGCGCAACGGAGGGATCAGCCCCGAGGACCGCGCGCCCCGATGGGAGTGCGGAACACAAGAGAAGGCCACCCGCGCTGCGCTTGAGGCTAACCACCACCCCCACTTTCGCTTGACCTCCCCCGCAAAATCCGTATTGGGCGCAACCGATCACTTCGGTGATCATCCGTCCGAGACAGCTGCTGACCGGAATATGCCGGTCTTAATTTGCGGCCTAGACGGGGAAAAGAGATTTCCGGCAGCGCCATTGCGGCCCTGCCAATTTGAGCCTTTGCGCTCCTCCTTCCCTTGTCAAACGGACCTTGCCCTGTCGCATGAGCGGCGGGGTGATTTGAGCCGGTCGTCCGCACCAATTCGCGGGCGGCCACAGTGAAGGAGTACGGCATGGATCGTTCGCAGAAAACCGATGCGGTCGCCCAGCTGAAAGCAGTGTTCAACGAGGTTGGCGTGGTGGTTGTCACCCGCAATCTCGGCCTGACGGTGGACCAGTCCACCGACCTCAGGAACAAGATGCGTGATGCAGGTGCGTCCTACAAGGTTGCGAAGAACCGTCTCGCCAAGCTCGCCCTGAAGGACACTGACTACACGGACCTAGAGGATTTCCTCAACGGCCCGACCGGTCTGGCCTGGTCGGAAGACCCGGTTGCAGCTGCCAAGGCTGCCGTCGACTTTGCGAAGTCGAACGACAAGCTGGAAATCGTCGGCGGTTCGATGGGCTCGCAGGTTCTCGATGCAGAAGGTGTGAAGGCGCTCGCCTCCATGCCCAGCCTCGACGAACTGCGCGGCAAGATCGTGGGTCTCGTCAACGCGCCGGCAACCAAGATTGTCCAGCTCGTCAACGCCCCGGCTGCCAAGCTTGCCCGTGTCTTCGGCGCATACGCCGCCAAGGACGCTGCATAAGAGACGTTTTCTCGCATTCGAGACGAAACATCATGGGGCGCATTCTGCCCCGCCTAGAAATTGGAGTGTTACATCATGGCTGATATTGCCAAGCTTGTTGAAGACCTGTCGGCTCTGACCGTCATGGAAGCCGCCGAACTGGCCAAGGCCCTGGAAGAAGCATGGGGCGTTTCCGCCGCTGCTGCTGTGGCCGTTGCTGCACCGGCTGGTGGCGGCGATGCATCGGCTGCTGAAGAGAAGGACGAATTCGACGTCATTCTCACCGGCGACGGTGGCAAGAAGATCCAGGTCATCAAGGAAGTCCGCGCCATCACCGGCCTGGGCCTGACCGAAGCCAAGGCTCTGGTCGAAGGTGCCCCGAAGGCACTGAAGGAAGGCGTGAACAAGGCAGAAGCTGAAGAAGTGAAGGCCAAGATCGAAGCAGCCGGCGGCACCGTCGAACTGAAGTAATCTTCGCCTCTGCTTTACGGCAGACGAAAATGAAGGGCGGCATCTCCACATGGAGGTGCCGCCCTTTCTTGTTGGACTTGCCTGGCAGAGCGCGGGCAGCGAGGCCTGGCGCTTGCCGGAAAGCGCTGCCTTACAGCGTCTTCAGGTAGTTGATGATCGCGGTGCGCTCGGCCGCGTTGAGCGGGCCGACAGCCATTGTGGTGCCCGGCACCACGCCCTGCGGGTTGGCAAGGTAGCGATCGAGCGTGGCCTGGTTCCACGTCAGGTTCGCGCTGCGCATACCGTCGGTATAGGAGAAGCCTGCCACCTGGCCGGCCTTCTTGCCGAACACGCCTGCGAGCGAGGGGCCGATGCCGTTCTGGCCAGCCTGCACCGCGTGGCAGACCTGGCACTGGGTGAAGGATGCGGGCGGCGTTGCCGGTGCTGCTGCAACCGTTGCGGTGGCAGAGGGGGTCGGCGTAGGGGTTGGCGTGGCGGCCGGCTCTGCAGCCTCTTCTTCCTCGCCAGCTTCCTCGCCCTCGGTCGCGGCCTCTTCGCCTTCGGCGGCGTAAGCTTCTTCTGCGCCGGTTTCGACTGCCTCTTCGGCTTCGACGGCGGCGGTGGCTTCAGCTTCTTCTTCCAGACCATCACAGGCAGCGAGCGCCAGGGCAAGCACGGAAACAGCGGCAAGGTTACGGTTGTTACGCATGTCTATCTCGCTCCACTCGGGAAATCTCCGGCGGCGCTCCTAACCCCGCTTTGCGCAAAGGGGAAGAGACTTTGCCGCAGAGGCGATAGTGGCCGCCATGCTGTGGCCTGATGGCCGCAACAATCAAGGAAATTTCATCCGCAACCAGATCGCACTTTGCGGCAAGGCCGACCGCGCCTATCCGGGCCGGCTTTTTCGAGCACGCCATGAGACCGGTAGCGCACCCTGCCCCGCTCGGCTGGAAAGCCGAATGCATCGAGACCCTGCGGATCGCGGGGCCGCTGGCGCTCGCCAACCTGCTGCAGATGCTGACCTATGCGGTGGACATCATCTTCATCGCCAGGCTCGGCCCGCAGGAACTGGCGGCGGCATCGCTGGGCATCTCTGTCTTCGGCCTGCTGGTGTGGTCGCTGCAGGGGCTGACCGGCGCGGTCGCCCCGATCATGGCGGCCGAACTGGGCGCGCGCGCGCCCGCCTTGCGCCCGGTGCGCCGTTCGGTGCGCATGGCGCTGTGGCTCGCCGCGATCACCGGGGCGATGGCAATGGTGGTGTGCACCTTCACCGAACCGCTGATGCGGCTGACGGGGCAGGACGAGCGCATCGCCGTGCTGGGCGGACAATATGTCGACATCCTGCTGTGGTCCGCGATCCCGATGATCATGGCGTCGGTGCTGCGCAACTTCGTGTCTGCCCTTGGCCGGCCGATCTTCGCGACGATGATCACCGCACTGGGCATCGGCGTGAACGCGCTGGGCAATTACGCTTTCATCTTCGGCAATTTGGGCGCCCCGGCGATGGGGCTGGAAGGTGCGGCGATTGCCACGATCATCACGTCGCTGGCGATCGTGCTCTTCTATGTCATCGCGATCAGGATCGATGCGCGGCTGCACCGCTATCATGTGTTCGGCTTCTTCTGGCGGCCGGACTGGGCGCGGCTGGGCGAGATCATCCGCATCGGCACGCCGATATGGCTCACCATCCTTGCCGAGGCCGGTGTGTTTGCCGCCGCCGCCTTCCTGATGGGCATGGTCGGCGCGCAGCAGCTGGCTGCGCATACGCTGGCGCTGCAGATCGCCGCGATGGCTTTCCAGGTTCCGCAAGGCGTGGGTCAGGCGGCGACGATCCGCGTCGGCTATTTCTTCGGCGCGAGCGAGAGCGAGGGCGTACGTCAGGCAGGCTGGGCCGCCATTGGCATGGGGCTCGCCTTTGTCACCATGACAGCGCTCGCGATGCTGCTTGCGCCCGAATATCTGCTGGCGATCTACATCGACCCGTGGGACCCCGCCAATGCCACGCTGGTGGGATATGCCACCAGCTTCCTGATCGTGGGCGCAGCCTTCCAGCTATCGGACAGCACGCAGGTGGTCGGCGCAGGCGTGCTGCGCGGTCTGAAGGACACACGCATCCCGATGTGGATCGCGCTGTTCAGCTATTGGGTGCCCGGCTTCGGCCTGGCCGTGGGCCTTGGCTTTGCCGCCGGGCTTGGCGGGGTTGGCATATGGATCGGCCTTGCCGCAGGCCTGACCTGCGCGGCAATCCTGCTGCTCGCCCGCTGGCACCGTCGTGAGACGCTTGGCCTGCTGCGCAGGAACTGATCATCCGGCAAAAAAATTTGCATGGCGCATGTTGACTCCATCATTGCCCAGCCCCATCTGCGCCGTCGTTGGCACTCTTGAGAGGAGAGTGCCAAGTCAAAAAACCACTCAAGCTTTAGGAAAGAGGTCATTACTATGGCATTCCGTCCGCTGCATGACCGTGTTCTGGTCCGTCGCCTCGAAGCCGAGCAAAAGACCGCCGGTGGCATCATCATTCCCGACAGCGCCAAGGAAAAGCCCAGCGAGGGCGAAGTCGTGGCTGTCGGCAACGGTTCCAAGTCCGAAGACGGCACCGTTACCCCGCTCGACGTGAAGGTGGGTGACCGCGTGCTGTTCGGCAAGTGGTCCGGCAACGAAGTGAAGATCGACGGCGAAGAGCTGCTGATCATGAAGGAAGCAGACATCATGGGCGTGATCGGCTGACGATCCCGCCGTCCCGGCGAAAGCCGGGCCAGCTGGCCACCAGTGCCAGCCGCTTTCTGCTTTGAAACAAACCCGATCCCGGTTTTCGCCGGGATGACGAAACGGAGAAACAACAATGGCTGCCAAGGACGTAAAGTTCGGCCGTGATGCGCGTGAACGCATCCTCAAGGGCGTCGATACGCTCGCCAACGCCGTGAAGGTCACGCTGGGCCCCAAGGGCCGC
The DNA here is from genome assembly GCA_964467715.1 of uncultured Sphingomonadaceae bacterium. Classification (GTDB taxonomy): domain Bacteria; phylum Pseudomonadota; class Alphaproteobacteria; order Sphingomonadales; family Sphingomonadaceae; genus Alteraurantiacibacter. The sequence goes on along the minus strand of CAYXTJ010000114.1, from coordinate 393 downwards.
AACGTGGTGATCGACAAGAGCTTCGGCGCTCCCCGCATCACCAAGGACGGCGTTTCCGTCGCCAAGGAAATCGAACTGAAGGACAAGTTCGAGAACATGGGCGCACAGATGCTGCGCGAAGTGGCTTCCAAGGCAAATGACGCTGCCGGTGACGGCACCACCACTGCAACCGTGCTGGCCCAGGCCATCGTGCGCGAAGGCATGACTGCGGTTGCTGCCGGCATGAACCCGATGGACCTGAAGCGCGGCATCGACCTCGCCGTCGCCAAGGTTGTCGCAGACCTGCAGAACCGTTCGAAGGACGTTTCCGGTTCCGACGAAATCGCTCAGGTCGGCATCATCTCCGCCAACGGCGACCGTGAAGTTGGCGAGAAGATCGCCGAAGCCATGGAA
>CAYXTJ010000113.1:0-6545 GCA_964467715.1 uncultured Sphingomonadaceae bacterium | reverse complement strand
CCTTCATCATCGGCGCGAATGACGTGGTCAATCCGGCAGCGAAGACCGACAAGTCCAGCCCCATTTACGGCATGCCCGTGTTCGATGTGGACAAGGCCAAGCAGGTATTCTTCATCAAGCGCAGCATGGGCGGCGTGGGTTATGCTGGCGTGGACAATGACGTGTTCTACATGGACCAGACCATGATGCTGCTGGCCGACGCGAAGAAGATGGTCGAGGAAATCATCAAGGCGCTCGACGAGTAACTGCCGGGGCATTTGGCCCGCTTTACCATCATTCTGTCGTGTAAAGCGCTCAACCCGGATGTTTAATATGGGGGAACCGCTTGCGCGGTTTCTGCGTTCAGCCAATCAACAGAAAACACAAGCCACGGATCAGTGGCCTGTCAAGTCGTGCCATGCGGAGGGACAAGTTTGCGCAAACTGGGGCTGATTGGCGGGATGAGCTGGCACTCGACCCGTAGTTACTGCACACAGATCAACCAGCACGTGGCCCGCCAGCGCGGCGGCCATGCCAGCGCGCCCATGCTGATCGAGAATTTCGACTTCACCGGCCTTTCCCGGATGCAGACCGATGCCGAGTGGGAAGGGGCGGCTGCCACCATGATCGCCTCTGCCAAGAGGCTGGAGCAGGCCGGCGCGGAAATGCTGGTGATCGCTGCCAACTCCATGCACCGCGTCTATCGCCAGATCGAGGCCGAGGTTTCGATCCCCATCCTGCACGTTGCGGAATGCGTGGGGGAGGAAATGGCCAGTGAAGGCGTGAAAAAGGCCGCGCTGATAGGATCGAAGAACGTCGCGACGGGCGGTTTCCATCGCCGCCGCCTTGTGGCGCATGGGGTGGACCTGCTGCCGCCGGACATGGACAATGTCGCGATGGTGGACCGCATCATCTATGACGAGCTGGTGATCGGCCGCGCCACGCGCGATGCGCAACGCAAGCTGAAGACCATCATCACCGAAAAGGGGCAGGAAGGCGCGCAGGCCATCGTGCTCGCCGCGACCGAGCTGGAGATGGTGGTGGATGTCGATGCCAACATCCTGCCGATCTATGGCAGCACGCGTATCCATGCCCGGCGCGCGGCAGAATGGATCCTTTCGGGGGATTGAGGCGCGGCGCAGCGCGCGTTCGCGGACTGTTCCCGTTGTCACAATGGCGCTGCCGCTCTAGCTGACAAGCCCATGTCGCGCGCGCCCTACGCTTCTGATCCAGCCGCCACGCGCGGGCGCGAATTCGCACAGCCCGGTGGCGGAACGCGGGGGCCGCGCAGCGCCTTCCAGCGCGATCGTGACCGGATCATCCATTCCATCGCCTTCCGGCGGCTTGCAGGCAAGGCGCAGGTCTTTGTCGCTCCCGACGGGGATCACTACCGCGTACGCCTGACGCACAGCCTGGAAGTGGCGCAGATCGGCCGCACCATCGCCCGCACGCTGGGGCTGGACGAGGACCTGACCGAAGCGCTGTGCCTTGCCCATGATATCGGCCATCCGCCCTTCGGCCACGCAGGCGAGGATGCCTTGTGTGCCGCGCTGGAGAAGCACGGCGGGTGGGACCACAACGAACAATGCCTGCGCATGCTCATGCGGCTGGAACGGCCCTATTGTGATATCGCGGGGCTCAACCTCAGCTGGGAAGTGCTGGAAGGCCTCGCCAAGCACAATGGCCCGGTGGAGACGCCCGGCTGGGCGCTGGCGGAACTGGACGCGGCTTTCCCGATGGATCTGGGTCAGTGGCCCAGCCTCGAAGCGCAGGTGGCCGCGCTGGCGGATGATATCGCCTATGACAATCACGACATCGACGATGGCCTGCGCGCCGGTTTCCTGAAGGTCGATGACCTGCTCGAGCTCGATTTTCTCGCCGAGGCATGGGACGCGGTGCAGGCGCGCCATCCGGGAGCTGACGAGCGGTTGCTGCAACGCGAGCTGGTGCGGGACCAGATCGGCGTGATGGTGAACGACCTGATCGAAACTACGCGCAGCAATCTCGGCGGGATCACCTCTGTCGATGACGTGCGCAACGCAGGCCGCCCGCTGGCGACATTTTCCGAGGCATGGACCGCGCGCGAGCGGCAGCTGAAGGCCTTCATGTACGAGCGGCTCTATTACCACCCCGAACAGCTCAATACGGCGGAAGTGGCCAACAAGGTGATCGCGCAGCTTTATGCCGCCTTCGATCAGGACCCATCGCTGATGACGCCGGGCTGGTGCGAGCGCACGCCCGAGGATGCGGCTGACCGCGCGCGCCATATTGCCGATTTCATCGCCGGGATGACGGATCGCTACGCCATGGATTGCTATGCCCGCATCTTCGGCAGGGTGCCGGAAGGGCTGTCCAATGTCTGAGCCTGTCACCGTCCTGCTGATCGGCGCGACCGGGCTGGTGGGGCGCATGGTGATGGGCAAGGCGGTGGGCCGCGCCGACATGCGGCTGATCGCGCTCTCGCGCCGCGAAGTGCCCTTGCCGATGGGCGCCCGGATGGAAATGCTGCTCGCGCCGGTCGAAGGCTGGGGCAAGGCGATTGCCACCATCAGGCCGGACCGGGTGATCTGTGCGCTCGGCACCACCATCCGCAAGGAAGGGGGCGACAAGTTCAAGTTCGTCTCGGTCGATCGCGATCTTGTGCTGCGTGTGGCGGCAGAAAGCCACAAGGCGGGCGTGCAGGGTTTCACGGTCGTCTCTTCCGCGGGGGCAGACCCGCTGTCGAAGAATTTCTATCTCTCCACCAAGGGATCGATGGAGGCGGCGCTGACCAAGATTGGCTTGCCGCGCGTCGATATCCTGCGCCCCGGCCTGCTGTGCGGCGAGCGGGTGAATGACAGGCGCGGGCTGGAAAAGCTGGGCGCCATCGCGGCGCCGCTGACGGACCTCGCGATGCAGGGCAAGAACCGCAAGTACCGCTCGATCCAGGCGAGCGTGCTGGCAGAGGCCGCGCTGCAGACCGTGCGCGAGAAAGCTAAGGGCAAGTTCGTGCATGAGCATGACAGCCTGCTGCGCCTTGCCCACCGCTTCAACGACGGGTGATTACCGGCAAGTGATCTTGGCAGCCCCGCCAGTGCGCGATAGCAAGGCGCGAAGAGGGGATACCAATCAATGACACGGCTGATTGACAAGGCGACAAGCCTGTTCGCGATATGGACGGGGCTGGGCGTGGGCTGGGCGTGGATCGCGCCCTCGCATTTCAGCTGGGTCACCGGCACGCAGGTGTTCGGGCAATCGCTGGTCAGCGTGTTGCTGGGCGTGATCATGCTGGGCATGGGGCTGACGCTGGGGCTTGATGATTTCCGCCGGGTGCTCGCCATGCCGCGCCGCATTGTGGCGGGCGCGGTGCTGCAATTCACCGTGATGCCGCTGGCGGGGCTGGGGTTTGCCTTGCTGTTCGGGCTGGAACAGGGGCTTGCTGTGGGATTGGTGCTTGTGGCGTGCTGCCCCGGTGGCACCGCGTCCAACGTTGTCGCCTATCTTGCGCGGGCGAATGTCGCGCTGTCGGTCAGCATGACGATGTGCTCGACCCTCATCGCTATCCTGCTCACACCCGTCCTGACCGACTGGCTGGGCGGCGTGTTCATCGTCATTGACCGGTGGAGCCTGCTGCAGAACATGATCGCCATCGTGCTGGTGCCCGTGGTGGCAGGGGTGGCGCTGAACACGTTGCTGCCCGATATCACCCGACGCATCGCCACCGTCTCTCCGCTGGTGTCGGTCATCGCCGTGGTGCTGATCGTGGGCGCGATCATGGGCAATTCCAAGCCGCAGATCATGGAACATGCGGGCGTGCTGCTGCTCGCCATCCTGATGCTGCACCTTACCGGTTTTGCGCTGGGATATGTGGTGCCGCGCATGCTGCGCTTTGACGAGGATGACTGCCGCACCATCAGCATAGAGGTGGGGATGCAGAATTCCGGCCTCGGTGCCAGCCTTGCTTCCACCCCCAGTTTTGCGGCGCAATTCTCCAGCGTGTCGCAAGCGGCACTGGCTCCCGTTCCCAGCGCCATCTCCAGCGTCTATCACGTGGTCATCGGATCACTGCTGGCCGGCATCTGGGGCCGCGGCAAGAAAGGCGAATGATGGGTTGGGATACGCTGTTCAACGCGGCAAACCTGCTGGCGATGCTGTGTTGGGCGGTGCTGGTACTCGCTCCGCGCGGCGACATTTCGCGCGCGCTGGTGTTCTATTGCGGTACGGGGCTGTTGTGCCTTGCCTATGCGGTGCTGCTGGTGCTGTTGCTGACGGGCTCTGTCGATGCAGGCGGAGGCGCAGGGGGCGCGGATTTCACAACCATCGAAGGGGTGCGCAACATCTTCCTGTCAGACGGCGGGGTAACCGTGGGCTGGATCCACTACCTCGCGTTTGACCTGTTCGCGGGCATGTGGATCGCGCGCGATGCCGATGGGAAGGGATTTTCGCAGATACTGCAGGCTCCGGTCCTGCTGCTGACATTTGTGGCCGGGCCGTTCGGCTTGCTGGTGTGGCTGATCATCCGCGAACCCGCCGCGCGCCGGGCAAACCCGCGCAAAGGGAAGCTGAAGCTGTGAAAAGGGAAGCGCCTGCCGCCGCCCGCAACCGCGGACCGATTGCCGATGTGCTGGCCGATGAATTGCCGCCTGCCGGGCTGGTGCTGGAGATTGCCAGCGGTACGGGAGAGCACGTGATCCATTTCGCAGAACGGTTCCCCCAGCTGCAATGGCAGCCGAGTGATCCCGATGCTGAAGCGCTCGCGTCGATTGCGGCGTGGATCGCTGACAGCGGCCTTGGCAATATCGCGCCGCCCTTGCAGATTGATGCGTCGGCGGCCGCGTGGCCCGTCGAACATGCCGATGCGATTGTGTGCATCAACATGGTCCACATCAGCCCGACTGCCGCGAGCGAGGGACTGCTGGCTGCTGCGGGCAGGCTGTTGCCCCAAGGCGCGCCGCTGGTGCTCTATGGCCCGTGGCTGGAGGATCACGTGGAAACGGCGGAGAGCAACTGGGCTTTCGACGCCAGTCTGAAATCGCGCAATCCGCAATGGGGCCTGCGCAACACGGCATGGATGGAAGATCTGGCATCGTCCCACGGGTTGCGGCGTGCAAACCGTGTGGAAATGCCCGCCAACAACATCATGCTGGTTTACCGGAAAGCCTGAGCTCAGGTTTCTTCGTCAACTGCGTTGGCTGCGGATTCAAGGTCTGCGCCCTCACCGCGCACGGTGTTGCAGGCAGTAGCAGTCAGGGCGAGGAGGCCGGCAGTTGCGGCGATGATAATCTTGCGAGCCATTGTCTGGTCCTTTCGTTTCCCCGTCCTTGAGAATGGGTCGCGGCCAGGACCGCATCAGGTTCCGCCAGCGCCGCGCATGTCGGCAAAACGCAGCTTGGCCACAACCCGCTCGCGCCAGGCGATAATCAGGCCGGAAGCCACGATTAGCGGTGCACCAAGGAACGTGGTGGCAGGCGGCACGGCGGCAAAGATCAGGAAGCCGAGCAGCGTGGCCCAGACGATAGAGGAATAGTCCATCACGATCACGCTGGAGACCTTGCCGAAGCGCAGCGCCATGGTGATGAGCAACTGCCCCCAGGTGCCTGAAATCCCGATGCCCAGCAGCAGCAGCCAGTCGCTCGCCGTGTGTGCCTGCATCACGAAGGGTTGGAGAGGGGCTGCCAGCACCACGCTGATCACCCCGAACCAGAACACGATCACCATCGGCTGTTCGGTGCGCGAGAGGTCGCGGATCTGGATTGATATGAGCGCGATCATGAAGGCGCCGCCAAGTGCCACCAGCGCGCCTTCCAGCGGTATGTGTCCGTCTCCGGGCTGGGCGATGATTATGATGCCCGCAAAACCGGCGATCACGGCTGACCAGCGCCATTTGCCCACCGGCTCCTTCAGCAGCACGATGGACAGGATCACGGCAAACAATGGTGCAGAGAAGTTGATCGTGGTCGCTTCTGCCAGCGGCAGCAGGATCACCGCGCCGAAATTGCAGATCATGCCGACAACGCCATAGATACCGCGCACGGCATGCGCCTTGGGACGATCCGACTTCAGCAGATGGATGCCGCCGGCCATCATGGCCCAGGTGGCAATGATCGGCACAGTCACGAGTTGCCGCCAGAAGATGATCTCGGCAATATGCATGCCGCGCTCTGCCGCCAACTTGATCAGCGCGGCCATCACCGCGAAGCCGGCTATGCCCAGCAGGCGGATTGCCAGCGCCAGCAATGGCCTGTCGTGTTCGCTGTCGCCTGCTTCCATGTAGACCGCCATAGACGCGGTGCGGTTTTGTTCAAGCATTGCCAAGCGCGAGGGCGCACATCATATGCCCGCCACGATGCATTGGCCCGCCTTCATAACCTTCGCCAGCGATGCGACGCTTGTCGGCCTGTGGGGCGGGGCGTTCCTGCTTCTCGCCGCCCTGGCAATGGTGGCAGACAGGCGGCGCAGCAGGCGCAAGGACATTGACCGGGTGGGCTATGTGCCGTGGACAGTGGTGTTCGTGTGCAGCGCCTTCATCGGGTGCGGACTGTTGCTGACGGCTGTGAAGGGCTGGCTGGCGGGGTGAAATTGCGGGG
>CAYXTJ010000112.1:0-6574 GCA_964467715.1 uncultured Sphingomonadaceae bacterium | reverse complement strand
CCAGGGCAAGAAGCTCAAGCTTCAGCTCGGTTACAGCCACGATGTCGACATCGATGTTCCAGAAGGTATCGAGGTCAAGACGCCCGATAACACGACTGTTGAGATTTCGGGCATCGACAAGCAGCAGGTTGGCCAGCTAGCCGCCGAAATCCGTCGTTGGAGAAAGCCGGAGCCGTACAAGGGCAAAGGTATCAAGTACCGCGGCGAGTATGTCTTCCGCAAGGAAGGGAAGAAGAAGTAATGGCAAAGCTCTCCCTTTTCGATCGCCGCCGTCGGCGGGTGCGTACTGCGCTCAAGTCACGTGCATCTGGGCGTCCGCGCCTCTCCGTTCATCGGACCGGCAAGCACATCTACGCGCAGATCATCGACGATGCCGATGGCCGTACCCTGGTGGCTGCCAATTCGCTTGGCGGAGCTGGCGCGAACGTCGATTCCGCAGCCGAAGTTGGCAAGAAGCTTGCAGCTGCGGCCAAGAAGGCTGGCGTTACGACCGTTGTGTTTGATCGCGGCGGTTTCCTGTTCCATGGCCGCGTCAAGGCGCTGGCCGATGCCGCGCGTGAAGGCGGGCTGGAGTTCTGATGATGGCTGACGAAAACAACACCGAAAACACCGAGGCTGCTGCAGCAGTGGAAAATCCCGCTGTAGCCGAGACGACCGAAGCTGCGGACAACCAGTCTGCTGCACAGGGCGACGAAGGCCAGCCGCGCGGTCGTGGACGTGGCCGTGGCGGCCATGATGGCGGTGGTCGCGATGGCGGTCGTGGCCGTGGTCGCGGTCGTGATGACCGTCGTGGCCGTGACAACGATGATGATGGCGAGGAGCTGATCGAAAAGCTCGTCCACATCAACCGCGTTGCCAAGGTTGTGAAGGGCGGCAAGCGCTTTGGTTTCGCCGCGCTGGTCGTGGTGGGTGACGGCAAGGGCCGCGTTGGCTTCGGCCACGGCAAGGCTCGCGAGGTGCCGGAAGCCATCAACAAGGCTACCGCTGCTGCCAAGAAGAAGATGATCCGCGTTCCGCTGAAGGAAGGCCGTACCCTCCATCACGACGGTCGTGGCCACTTCGGCGCCGGCAAGGTGAATGTCCGTTCGGCACCCGCCGGTACCGGTATCATCGCCGGTGGCCCGATGCGTGCCGTGTTCGAAAGCCTGGGCGTTGCCGACGTGGTGACCAAGTCCATCGGTACTTCGAACCCCTACAACATGATCCGCGCAACCTTCGACGCGCTCGTCAACCAGTCTTCGCCGAAGTCGGTTGCCCAGCGTCGTGGCAAGAAGGTGGCAGACCTGCTGGGTCGCGGTGGTGCCAGCGAAGCTGAGGCGGAAGCCGAAGCAGCAGCTATTGTGGAGTAATCACAAATGGCAAAGATCAAGATCAAGCAGATCGGCTCGCCGATCCGTCGTCCCAAGGTGCAGCGCCAGATCCTTATCGGCCTGGGCCTCAACAAGATGCACAAGGTCGTGGAACTCGAAGACACGCCCGAAGTGCGTGGCGCACTCGCAAAGGTGCCGCACATGGTTGCAGTGGTCGACTAAAAACCGCGCAAGCGGCAATTGACACAAGGTGGCCCGGTCTCGTACCGGGCCATCTCCATTTCAGCGCGAAGACAGCGAAAGCGAGTGCATATTATGAAACTTAACGACATCCGCGACAACGACGGTGCCCGTCAATCCCGCATCCGTGTGGGCCGTGGCATCGGTTCGGGCAAGGGCAAGACCTCCGGCCGTGGCCAGAAGGGCCAGAAGAGCCGTTCGGGCGTGGCCATCAAGGGCTTCGAAGGCGGCCAGATGCCGCTTCACATGCGTCTGCCGAAGCGCGGCTTCAACAACCCGTTCGGCAAGGACTTTGCCGAGGTCAACCTGGGCCAGATCCAGAAGCTGATCGACGCCAAGAAGCTGGACGCCAAGGCCGTGATCGATCACGCAGCCCTGAAGGCAGCCGGTGTTGCCCGTGGTGGCAAGGATGGCGTGCGCCTGCTCGGCAAGGGTGAGCTGACCGCCAAGGTTTCCTTCTATGTTGCCGGTGCATCCAAGGGTGCCGTGGCTGCAGTCGAGAAGGCTGGTGGCAAGGTCGATGTGATCCCCGCTGGCAAGCCAGAGCACGAAAAGAAGGCCGAACGCCGCGAAGCCAACAAGGCCAAGAAGGCCGGTTGATGGAATAAAAGGGACGCCCGGGTTCGACATCGGGCCCGGGCATCCCTATCTAGCCTTCCGAGAGCCGGGAGGGGTCCGGCGGCATACCAGGATTAAGATTTTCCCATGGCATCACGCGCCGACAATATTGCAAGCTCGCTGAGCTTTTCGAATTTCAGCAAGGCGACCGAGCTTCGCCAGCGCATCATGTTCACCATCGGTGCGCTGATCGTTTTCCGTTTTCTCAGCTTCGTGCCCCTGCCGGGCGTGAACCCGATGATCCTGGAAACGCTGTACGACCAGACGCGCGGCGGCATCCTCGACATGTTCAACATGTTCTCCGGCGGCTCGCTGGAACGCATGAGCCTGATCGCGCTTGGCGTGATGCCTTACATTACTGCCAGCATCGTTGTGCAGCTTGCATCCTCGCTTCATCCGTCGCTGATGGCGCTTAAGAAGGAAGGCGAGGCTGGTCGCAAGAAGCTCAACCAGTACACCCGTTTCGGCACTGTTTTCTTGTGCGCCATTCAGGGCTGGTTCCTGGCTGCGGGCCTTGAGGCCTATGCTGCGCAGAGCGGGCTGCAAGCAGTGGTGCAGCCGGGCGTGATGTTCCGCATCGGTGCGGTCATCTCGCTGATCGGTGGCACCATGTTCCTGCTGTGGCTGGGTGAGCAGATCACCAGCCGCGGTATCGGCAACGGTGTGTCCCTGATCATCATGGCGGGTATTGTTGCCCAGTTCCCGACGTTCACCACCAACCTGTTTTCCGGCTATGCCGAAGGTTCGATCACCACGGCGACCGTGATCATCTTCATCGTCATGGTGGTGGTGCTGATCGTCGGCATCTGTTTCATGGAACGCGCCCAGCGCCGCCTGCTGGTGCAATATCCCAAGCGCGCCACCCAGCACGGCGGCATGCAGGCAGACCGTTCGCACCTGCCGCTGAAGCTGAACACCGCAGGCGTGATCCCGCCGATCTTCGCCAGCTCGCTGCTGCTGCTGCCGCTGACGATCAGCCAGTTCGCCGGCACTTCGGTGGATACCGGCAGCACGTTCTACACGGTGATCCAGGGCCTGAACCAGTACCTGGCGCATGGCCAGCCGCTGTACATGGCGCTCTATGCCGCAGGCATCATCTTCTTCTGCTTCTTCTACACCGCCGTTGTTTTCAACCCGGAGGACACGGCCGAGAACCTGAAGAAGAATAACGGCTTCATCCCCGGCATCCGTCCGGGCAAGCGCACCGCCGACTATCTCGATTACGTCCTCACCCGCATCACCGTGGTGGGCGCAATCTACCTCACCATCGTCTGCGTGATCCCCGAATGGGGCATCGCCCAGCTTGGCATTCCGTTGTTCCTTGGCGGCACCAGCCTGCTGATCGTCGTGAACGTGACGGTGGACACAATCAGCCAGATCCAGTCGCACCTCCTGGCGCACCAGTACGGTGACCTTATCAAGAAGGCGAAACTGAAAGGCCGGATGCGCTGATCCAGCGTATCGCCCTGGCGAAACTCAATCCGGTTCGGGGAGCTTCGGGTACATGAACATTATCCTTTTGGGGGCCCCGGGCGCGGGCAAGGGAACACAGTCCAGCCTGCTGGTGGAACAGCGCGGCATGCGCCAGCTTTCCACAGGGGACATGCTGCGCGCAGCCGTGAAGGCTGAAACGCCTGTCGGTCTCCAGGCCAAGGCTGTGATGGAACGCGGTGAGCTGGTGTCCGATGCGATCGTCTCTGCCCTGATTGATGATGAACTCGCCGCCATGTCCGAAGACACCGGCGCCATCTTTGACGGCTATCCGCGCACCGAAGCGCAGGCCGTGTCGCTCGACGAACTGCTGGCCAAGCACGGCCGCAAGCTGGACCATGTAATCGAGCTGGCGGTGAACGAGGAAGCCCTGATCGAGCGCGTCGAAGGCCGCTTTACCTGCGCCAATTGCGGCGAAGGCTATCATGATACCTTCAAGCAGCCCGAGGTTGCAGGCGTGTGCGACAAATGCGGATCGACCGAGTTCAAGCGCCGCAAGGACGATAACGCGGAAACCGTGCGCACGCGCATGGCCGAATATCGCGCCAAGACCGCGCCGATCCTGCCGCATTATGAAAAGAGCGGCATCGTCACCCGGGTGGACGGCATGGCCGCCATCAACGATGTCACCGCGGCAATCGCCAAGGTTCTCGACAGCTAGGATCGCTGCCCATGCTTGGGGCCGCCTGTCGCGCTGACTTTGGCGTCAGTGGGGCGGTGCACAGCGCCTGAGCGCGGGCTTGTCCACACCGGTTTTGACCTCGGGTTGAACGCGCGCTATAACCCAATGGCACATGAGGTCGCACTCAAGCTGTTGCCAAGGGGCGCGGGAATTGTCCTGCGGTCCCTTTGTCCGCTTGACGTGGGGGGAGAATCACCCTATTTGCGCCTTCCATTCGTTTAATCGGAAACCGGTCCGGCAGGCGGCAGCCACTCTTGCGCGCCATCCGGGCTTATTGTCGTTCTGGCACATGTGTCGGTTTTGGCATTGTTTTCGGGGGAACGAGTTCGAACTGTAGCGTTGAGATAGGGGCGTGTCCCCTGTGGAGCATGGAGATTTAAGTGGCTCGTATTGCCGGGGTGAACATCCCCACAAACAAGCGCGTTATCGTGGCGCTGACCTATATTCACGGTATTGGCCCGACCTCGGCCAAGAAGATTGCAGACAAGCTGGGCATTGATCACGCACGCCGTGTTCAGGACCTAAGCGACGCTGAAGTCCTGCAGATCCGTGAAACCATCGATGCGGACTTCACCGTTGAAGGTGACCTTCGCCGCGACACCGCAATGAACATCAAGCGCCTTATGGACCTGGCATGCTACCGCGGCCTGCGTCACCGTAAGGGCCTGCCCGTTCGCGGCCAGCGCACGCACACCAACGCCCGTACCCGCAAGGGCAAGGCCAAGCCGATCGCCGGCAAGAAGAAGTAAGCGCAACTGCGCTTTTCCCTTCTTCCGAGATAAAGAGGAATACGAGTTATGGCACGCGAACCCGGCCGCATCAGGCGTCGCGACAAGAAGAACATTTCGAGCGGTGTTGCCCACGTCAACGCCAGCTTCAACAACACCATGATCACCATCACAGATGCACAGGGCAATGCGATCAGCTGGTCCTCTGCTGGCATGATGGGCTTCAAGGGCAGCCGCAAGTCGACCCCCTATGCCGCTCAGGTGGCTGCGGACGACGCTGGCAAGAAGGCCGCCGAACACGGCGTGCGCACCCTGGAAGTCGAGATCAAGGGCCCGGGTTCGGGTCGCGAAAGCGCCCTGCGCGCGCTGCAGGCTGTGGGTTTCACCATCACCAGCATCCGCGACGTGACCCCGATCCCGCATAACGGCGTGCGACCCTCCAAGCGTCGTCGCGTCTGATCGAACCTGCCGCGAAGGTCCCAGAGCTCGGGGCCATCGCAAAAACAGTCATTCGCATCGGCCGCGGCGCTCTACTGGCGCTGCGGCCTTTGCCGCCCAAACAAACCTTTAGGGGAAGTCCATGTCCGTCAACATGAAGAACTGGCAGGAACTCAAGAAGCCCAACGCCCTCGAAATCAAGGAAGGTGGCGACAAGAAGCGCAAGGCCACTTTCGTCGCCGAACCGCTGGAGCGTGGCTACGGCCTGACGCTCGGCAATGCGCTGCGTCGCGTGCTCCTGTCCAGCCTTCAGGGCGCCGCCATCACCTCGATCAAGATCGAGAACGTGCTGCATGAATTCTCGTCTCTCGCAGGTGTGCGTGAAGACGTGACCGACATCGTCCTCAACGTGAAGCAGATCGCGCTGAAGATGGAAGGGGAAGGCCCCAAGCGCCTGCAGCTTTCCGCTACCGGCCCGGCCGAAGTGACCGCCGGCGATATCGCCGTGACCGGTGACATCGAAGTGCTGAACCCCGACCTGGTGCTGTGCCACCTGGACGAGGGCGCCACGCTGAACATGGAACTGACGGCAGACACCGGCAAGGGTTATTCCCCCGCCGTCGCCAACCGTCCGGCTGATGCGCCGATCGGCCTGATCCCGGTGGACTCGCTCTACTCGCCGATCAAGCAGGTCAGCTACAAGGTCGAGAACGCCCGCGTTGGCCAGGAACTGGACTTCGACAAGCTGTCGCTGACCATCGAGACTGACGGCACGGTCACTCCTGAAGACGCCGTGGCCTATGCCGCGCGCATCCTGCAGGACCAGCTGACCCTGTTCGTCCACTTCGAAGATGGCATCCCGCAGCCGCAGAGCGCCATGATCGGCGTTGCTGCAGAGCCGCAGGAAAGCGACACCAACCAGCTCAACCGTTACCTTCTCAAGAAGGTGGACGAGCTGGAACTGTCGGTGCGTTCGGCCAACTGCCTCAAGAACGACAACATCATCTACATCGGCGATCTGGTCCAGAAGACCGAAGCCGAGATGCTGCGCACGCCGAACTTCGGCC
>CAYXTJ010000111.1:0-6648 GCA_964467715.1 uncultured Sphingomonadaceae bacterium | reverse complement strand
CCTTCCAGGACACAACAGCATCAAGGGCCGGGGGGAAACCTCCGGCCCTTTTTCTGTCTCTTGTCGGAACCTAGAAGCTGTCCTTGGCTGCGCGAATGGCGGCGAAGGTCTCATGCGGCTGATCGCCGCCCCACTTCGCCTGCATTTCGGGTGCATCCGCCCGTAGGAAGGGATTGGTCGCCAGTTCGCGCTTGAGCGGGAATGGCACAGTTGGCTCCTCCTGCGCGCGCTTGAGGGTGATCTCCGCCGCATAGTCACGCAGCGCCTCATTGTCCGGATCGGCGTGAAGCGCGAATTTGGCGTTCGCTGCGGTATATTCATGCGCGCAATAGATCGTCGTATCGACCGGAAGGCTGCGCAGGCGCTTGAGCGATTCCCAGAATTGCGGCGCAGTGCCTTCAAACATCCTCCCGCAGCCCAGTGCGAAGAGCGAATCTCCCACGAAGGCGACTTCCGCTTCCGGCAAGTGGTAGGCGATATGGCCCATGGTGTGGCCTGACACATCGATCACGCTCGCGGTGTAATCACCCAGCTTTACGAGGTCGCCATCGCGCACCTTGCGGTCGATGCCGGCGATCTTTTCCGCATCGCCCAGCGGAGCGGTGATGATGCATCCGGTGGCGGCCTTGATCGCCTCGTTCCCGCCGGCATGGTCAGGGTGCCAGTGGGTGTTCCAGATCTGCGCGATAGACCAGCCCTTGGCTTGGGCCTGCCGAAGGTATTCGTCCGCATCGGGCGTGTCGACGCAGGCGGTTTCCCCGCTGGCAGGATCGTGGACGAGGTATCCGTAATTGTCGGACAGGCAGGGGAACTGGTGAATTTCGATCATGGGGGCATACTAGGCCTGCGATTCTGCATAGAAAAGGCCCGCCTGCGGATGTCGCAAGCGGGCCTTTCCCTTTTTTCAGTCCCTCATTCGCCGGGCGCAGCGCGTCCGCGCTGCTTGGCTTCCGACCTGACCGGCCGACGGGCGGTCGCCCTTGCGATGCCTGCGGCATCGTTTGGTGCCGACACTCCTCGGTTGCGCAGCAACCGCAAGGCCGACTGCCCGACCGCAGGTGTCCCGCAGCGAAGCGAAGGGAACAACACCGAGGACGCTCGCCCGGAAGGGCGAGCGCCACTCAGGATCAGTCGTTCTTCTTCAGGGCTTCGCCAAGGATGTCGCCCAGCGATGCGCCGGAACTGGCGGAACCGAACTGTGCAACTGCTTCCTTTTCTTCAGCGATCTGGTGTGCCTTGATCGAGAAGTTCGGCTTCTTCGAACGATCGAAGCCGGTGACCATGGCATCGACCTTCTGGCCGGTCTGGAAGCGGTCAGGACGCTGCTCGTCGCGATCGCGGCCGAGGTCCGAACGCTTGATGAAGCCGGTTGCGCCATCGTCGCCAGCCTGCACTTCGAGGCCGCCATCGCGGACTTCAAGCACGGTGACGGTGACGACTTCGCCGCGACGCAGCGAGCCGGTTGCACCACCTTCTGCCGGAGCGCCCTTTTCGAGCTGCTTCATGCCGAGGCTGATGCGTTCCTTTTCGATGTCGACGTCGAGAACCACGGCCTGGACCTCTTCACCCTTGCGGTGCAGAGCGAGCGCGTCTTCACCCGAGATGCCCCAGGCGATGTCGGACATGTGGACCATGCCGTCCACGTCGCCCGGCAGGCCGATGAACAGGCCGAACTCGGTAGCGTTCTTGACTTCGCCGGTGACGGTTGCACCAACCGGGTTGGCTTCGGCGAATTCTTCCCACGGGTTGCGCTGGGCCTGCTTGAGGCCGAGCGAGATGCGACGCTTTTCGGCATCCACTTCCAGCACCATGACTTCCACTTCCTGCGAGGTGGAGACGATCTTGCCAGGGTGGACGTTCTTCTTCGTCCAGCTCATTTCGGAAACGTGGACCAGGCCTTCGATGCCGGCTTCCAGTTCCACGAATGCGCCGTATTCGGTGATGTTGGTGACGGTGCCGGTCACCTTCATGCCGATCGGGTACTTGGCGCCAACGCCTTCCCACGGATCGCTTTCCAGCTGCTTCATGCCCAGCGAGATGCGCTGCGTATCGGCATTGATGCGGATGATCTGCACGGTCACGCTCTGGCCGATTTCGATCACTTCGCTGGGGTGGTTGACGCGCTTGTAGCTCATGTCGGTGACATGCAGCAGGCCGTCGATACCGCCCAGGTCAACGAAGGCACCGTAATCGGTGATGTTCTTCACAACACCTTCGGTCACCTGGCCTTCTGCCAGGCCTTCGATCAGCTCGCTGCGCTGTTCTGCGCGGGTTTCTTCCAGCACGGCACGACGCGACACGACGATGTTGCCGCGGCGACGGTCCATCTTCAGGATCTGGAAGGGCTGCGGCATGTCCATCAGCGGGGTGACATCGCGCACGGGGCGGATATCGACCTGCGAACCGGGCAGGAAGGCCACGGCGCCGTCCAGATCAACAGTGAAGCCGCCCTTGACGCGGCCGAAGATGCGGCCTTCGACGCGCTTGCCGTCGCCGAATTCGCTTTCCAGTTTGTCCCATGCGGCTTCGCGGCGGGCGCGGTCACGGCTGAGCATGGCTTCGCCGTCTGCGTTCTCGACGCGGTCGACATAAACTTCGACCTCGGAGCCGACGGCCAGGTTGTGGTCGTCTTCGCCGCGTGCAAATTCCTTGAGGTTGATGCGGCCTTCGCTCTTCAGGCCGACGTCGATAATGGCCGTGCCATTTTCGATTGCAGTAACGGTGCCCTTGACCACGCGACCTTCGAAGCCGCCCTCGGCGCCGCCGAGCTGTTCGTCAAGGAGAGCCGCGAAATCATCGCGGGTAGGGTTGGCAGTAGAAGCCATAGGATCAGTATTCCTGTTTCACATTTGCTACCGGCCACGGGTTTTACCCGGGTCTTGAGACCGTCTCCCGACGCACCATTGCGCGGGCTAACGGGGCAAGAGGCCGACATCCGTGCGGGGCCGAATGCCGCCGCCCGGGTCCTTTCAATCAACAAGGATTGCGAGAACGGGCGCGCGCTAGGCGAAAAGCAGCGGGAAGGCAAGGGAAACCGTGCGCTCGCGCGGGCCTTGCCGGGTGCCGCCAACTGTAGGAAAAGAGCGGTAGGGAGAAGCTGGAAATGAGTGCACTTGCAACAAGCCTTGTCCGATACGGCGAATATCACCGCGACCGCCGCAACGTGGCGACGCATCTGCTGGGCATTCCGATGATCGTGCTGGCGGTGGAAGTGCTGCTGTCGCGGCCTGTGTGGGTACTGCCCTGGTTCACTGTGACGCCTGCGCTTGTGGCCACCGTGCTGGCGTGCGTATTCTATCTCAGGCTGGACCGCAGGCTGGGAGGGGCGATGGCCCTGTTGCTGGTCCTGCTGGCATGGCTGGGCTTGCAGATCGCGCAGATGGGCACAGCTGTCTGGCTGGGCGCGGGGCTGGGGCTGTTCGTGGTGGGCTGGATATTCCAGTTCATCGGGCACGGCTTCGAGGGCCGCAAACCTGCCTTCGTGGATGACCTGAAGAGCCTGCTGATCGGTCCGCTGTTCGTGCTGGCGGAAGTGGCCTTCATGTTGGGCCTGTGCCAGGAATTGCGGGCCGAAGTGGAACGGAGTTGAAAGCAAGACTCGGTTCATGCCGAGCTTGTCGAAGCATCGTCCTTCCATTCTGTTGAAGCTGGACGAGACAGGCCGACCCTTCGACAAGCTCAGGGTGAACGGGAGTAGGCTAGGGGCAGGGCGTCTGCCCGGTCAACTGGTTCACGATCTCTATGGCCTTGGCTACCGCTGCCTCCCTTCCGATCTCGGAAGTGTCGAGCGTGATGGCATCCTCGGCCGCTACCAGCGGAGCGTTGGCGCGGTTGCTGTCACGTTCGTCCCGTCGGCACAGGTCTTCTTCGATCTCTTCCAGCGTGTGCGCATCGCCCCGGTCCTGCATCTCCTGCCAGCGACGGCGCGCGCGTGCTTCCACGCTGGCGATCACGAACAGTTTCACGTCGGCATCAGGCGCAATCACCGTGCCGATATCGCGACCGTCGAGCACGGCGCCGGCTTCCTGCGTGGCAAAGGCGCGCTGGCGCTCGAACAGCGCTTGCCGGACTGCGGGATGGATCGAGACACGGCTCGCCAGCCCGCCAGTAGCTTCCTTGCGCAAGTCCGGATGGCCGAGCAGCTCGTCAGGGAAATCGCACGCGGCCAGCGCATCGGCCTCGCTATCGGGATCGCCGCCGTTGAGATGCACCTGATAGCCCACTGCGCGATACAGCAGGCCGGTATCCAGATGCGGCAAATGGAAGTGCTGCCCCAGTGCCTTGGCAATGGTGCCCTTGCCTGAAGCTGTCGGGCCGTCGACTGTAATGATCATCCGTCGCGGGCTCCCGTTTCGGCTTCCTTGCGTCCGCGCAGTGCCCGGGTGAGGCCCCATAGCGCGATGGATGCCCAGAAGCCTTCCAGCACAAGGCTGGGCCAGTTGGTGTGCACGATCAGCGACACGGTCAGCAGCGCTGCACCCACAAGGTTAGTGCCGTGCAGGATGAACGGATTGGGCTTGTCCGATGCCGTAAGATAGAAATAGGCTCCGATGATGCAGGCCGTGCCCACGAAACCGACATAGGCTGCCCAGTCCAGATCAGCCATTGGCGAGACTTTCCAGCAAGGCGATGAAATTGGGGAAGCTGGTACCGAAAGGGGCAGTATCGTCAATTTCGACCCCGCCTTGCGAGGCGAGGCCTGCCACCGCCATGCTCATGGCGATGCGGTGGTCGAGATGGGTGAACACTGCCGCGTCTTCGGGCGTGCCGGGCAAGGGCGCGCCGCCGGTTCCCGTAATCACCAGCCCGTCCTCGCGTTCTTCAACCTTGGTGCCTGCCAGTTCGAGCGCTTCGGCCATCACGGTAAGGCGGTCCGATTCCTTGACGCGCAATTCTTCGAGGCCGGTGGTGGTGGTTGTCCCCTCAGCGAGCGAGGCGGCGACGAACAGCACCGGAAACTCGTCGATCATGCTCGGCGCGACTTCGGGATCGACTGCGATACCCTGCAATGCGGAGTGACGGACGCGCAAATCCGCCACCGGCTCGCCGCCGACTTCGCGCGGGTTCACTTCCTCGATCTGGCCTCCCATCTGGCGCAGCACGTCGAACAGGCCAGCGCGTGTGGGGTTGAGGCCCACGTTCTCGATCAGCACATCGCTGCCGGGCACCACCAGCGCCGCGACAACGAAGAAGGCGGCGGAAGAAGGATCACCCGGCAGCACGATGGTCCGTGCCTTGAGTTCTGCCTCGCCCTGCAGCGTGATGATCCGCTCTCCGTCTTTCTCTTCGACTGACAAATCAGCACCAAAGCCCCTGAGCATCCGCTCGGAATGGTCGCGTGTCGGCACAGGCTCGATCACCGTGGTTGTGCCGGCGGTGTTGAGGCCAGCCAGCAGCACTGCGCTCTTCACCTGCGCCGAAGCGACGGGCAGGCGATAGCTGATCGGAACCGCGGGGGAGATGCCGCGCAAGGTAAGCGGCAGGGTGCCACCTTCGGATGCTTCGAACTCGGCGCCAACCTGCGAAAGCGGATCGATCACCCGGCCCATCGGGCGTTTCGACAGGCTGGCATCACCCACGAAGGTGGCGGTGATCGGGTGGCTGGCGATGAGGCCCATTAACAGGCGCGTTGAAGTGCCGCTATTGCCCATGTCGAGCGGCTCGTCAGGTTGCAGCAGCCCGCCAACGCCCACGCCGTTGATCACCCACTCGCCGTTTTCGAGGCGGCGGATCGTTGCGCCCATCTGGCGCATGGCCTGCGCGGTGCAGAGCACGTCTTCACCTTCCAGCAATCCGGTGACGCGCGTCTCGCCCACCGCTAGCGCGCCCAGCATCAGCGAACGGTGGCTGATCGATTTGTCCCCCGGCACGCGGATGGTGCCTGCCAGCGGGCCCGAAGGCATGAAGCGGCGCGGTTTGGGGAGGTTGTCGATCGCTGCGGACACTTGGAATTGTTCCTGATGGGAGGCTTGCGGCCTACGGGTGGTTACAGGCCGCGTCTTTGACAGCGCCATGCCCCTATGGCAAGGCGCGAGCCATCCCGGCCGGTCCGCTCGATTTCCGCCTTGATTTGCGCCAGCGAATCGGGAAAGGGGCGCATCCGGTTTCGATATCGAATTTTACGCCTGCCGGTTGGCGGGTGAGACAAGGAATGAACGATCATGGTCAAGCCTGAGTGGGGCACCAAGCGCAACTGCCCGAAGTGTGGCGAGCGTTTCTATGACCTGGGCAAGGAAGACCCGGTCACCTGCATCGAATGCGGCAACGAATGGACGCCTGAGCCCGTCCTGAAGTCCAAGCAGCCGATTCCGTTTGAGGAAGAGGACAAGAAGAAGGACGACAAGGACGCCGATTCGGATCTGGCTGATGACGATCTGGAGGATATCGACGATGACGACGATTCTCCGGATAACGACGTTGACCTGGGCGGCGATGACGACCTTGGCGTCGACACCGGTTCGGATGACGACAAGGAAGACGATTCCTGATTTTCGTCAGGTGAAATTTCCCTCTTGCGCTTGGGGAGGTTCGGCCATAGATGGCCCCCTCCCGCAAGGGACGCAGCTGTGATACAGTTGCACACATGAATGGAACGGGGCCTTAGCTCAGCTGGGAGAGCGCAACACTGGCAGTGTTGAGGTCAGCGGT
>CAYXTJ010000110.1:0-6721 GCA_964467715.1 uncultured Sphingomonadaceae bacterium | reverse complement strand
TCGGTAAACACGAAGGGCACCGGCTTGTTGAAGCCGAGCAGGTAATAGCCGCCGTCGAATGCCGGGCCGATCACCGTGTGGCTGGCGGCGAGCCCGCTGACGGCCTGCCGCAGGTAGAGCGCAGGCAAGTCCGGCAAATCGGCACCCAGCAGGATGGCAGGCGCAGGCACGCGCGCCAGCCTGTCGCCAAGATCGCCCTCGCCCTGATCAACCAGTTGCACGTCATCACCCAGCCATGCGGCAAAGTCCTCTCGCGCTGCGCCGGTGAACCACACCGCGAAGGGTACGCCGCTTTCCCGAATGGTGGCGATGGTGCGCTCCACCAGCTTGCGGTGCAGATCGGCCGCGCCTTGCTCACCCAGTGCAGGGATCAGCCGCGTCTTGGCCTTGCCCGGCGCTGGGTATCTGGCGAATAGCGCGATGGCGGGAGGCTGGCTTGCGGTCATGCCTTCTCCTAACGAGTAGACGCGGCTTTGGCGAACCCCCATGATCGGCCAGTCATGGCGTCGCGATTCCTCAAGCTTGCCGGCCTTGCTATCACCCTTGGTGCGGTGGGCGCAATCGCGCTCGCCGAACGCAAGCGTCCCTTGCGCACGCAACGGCGCGATGCGGTGCCGCGCACGGTGCGCAATCTGGTGATGGGCGCGAGTTGCCAGGCGATGATCATAGCGAGCGAAGCACCGGCAACGCAGGCCATTGCCCGGCGTAACGAGAGCGGCAAACGCGGCATCCAGCACTGGCTGGGCGGCGGCCTGATCGGCAAGGCTGCGGCCTTCCTTGCAATGGATTACGGCTTTTACCTGTGGCACATCGCCACTCATAAAGTGCCGTTCCTGTGGCGCTTCCACCGCGTCCACCATGTCGATCCGGACATGGACATGAGCACTGCGGTGCGCTTCCATTTTGTGGACATGCTGGTGTCGCTGCCGTGGCGGCTGGTGCAGGTGCGGGTGTCCGGCGTTACCCCGCGCATGCTGGCGGGCTGGCAGTTGTTCTTCCTGATGTCCGTGCTGTTCCACCATTCGAACACAAGGCTACCAAAGGGGTGGGACAAGGCACTCAGCAGCATCCTAACGACACCGAGGATGCACGGCATTCACCACAGCCAGAACCTGGCCGAGATGGACAGCAACTGGTCCAGCGGCATCGCCATCTGGGACCATCTGCACGGCACCTATCGCGCCGACGTGAAGCAATCCGAGATCGTGATCGGGGTGGACGATCCGCTGGCCGATAGGGACATCGAACTGGTGCCCGCCCTGCTCGCCCCTGCCCGCTCGCCAGCCACTCGCGGCGAGGGGTGATTCGAGCGTCCTTGCTACAAACCTGCCGTTCCGCTAGCCTGAGGACAGGTTCCGCTCATGTGGCGGGTATTGGAAGTAGCGAGTTTTTCAAAGATGGCGGACATCTCTCCGCCGGACGGCCGCCAACAGAAGGCCGGTGATCGAAAGGGCAGCCGCGGACGCCGCCCCGACAGGAAGCCGACCAGCAGGCGCCCGGAATCCGGCAATGGCAACCGGCCAAACGGCAAATCCCAGGGCAGCAAGCCTCAAAGCGCCAAGCCTCGGCCACTAGCCCCGCAGAAACAGCAGGCAGAACTGTGCGATGCCAATGTCTGGCGTCGCCCGCCGCATAGCAATTACCGGCAGGCCTATGCCGCGATCGACCTCGGCACCAACAATTGCCGCCTGCTGATCGCCAAGCCTTCCGACGAGAACTTCGTGGTGATCGATGCCTTCAGTCGCGTTGTGAGGCTGGGCGAAGGGCTGGCGCAGACCGGCAGCCTTTCGCAAAAGGCGATGGACCGCGCGGTGGGCGCGCTGAAGATCTGTTCCGACAAGCTGAGGAAGCGCAACGTCCACCTCGCCCGCTCGGTCGCCACCGAAGCGTGCCGCCGGGCGGACAATGGCGAGGAATTCATCGAGCGGGTGCGCAAGGAAACCGGCATCGTGCTCGATATCATCAGCGCCGAGGAGGAGGCCCGCCTTGCCGTGCTGGGCTGCCACATCCTGCTGGAAGACGGCATCGGCCCTGCGGTGATCTTCGATATCGGCGGCGGTTCGACCGAGCTGGTGCTAATCGAGAACGGCGCGCCCGTGCCGCATATCATCGACTGGCAGAGCGTGCCCTGGGGCGTCGTCTCGCTGACCGAGACCGTGGGCGAGGAAGCCGCCGACGAGGCAGGCCGCCGCGCGCGCTATGCCGAAATGAAGCGACTGGTGAGCGAGAGCTTCGCCGGTTTCGCCAAGCGGATCGATCCCATGCGCACGCCGGACCTGCGCCTGCTGGGCACCAGCGGCACGGTGACGACGCTCGCCAGCCTGCACCTCGACCTGCCGCAATATGACAGGCGCGCGGTGGACGGGCTGATCGTGCCGGCCAGTTCGACGCGCGAGATTTCGCAGAGCCTTTCCGCCATGTCACCCGAGGAGCGCCGCCAGCTGCCATGCATCGGCAACGAGCGGGCTGATCTTGTCGTGGCAGGCTGCGCCATCCTCGAAGCGATCCTCGACATATGGCCCGCCCCGCGCCTTGGCGTGGCAGACCGCGGCATTCGCGAGGGCATCTTGCGCTCGATGATGTCCGCCGATGCCGAAGGCCGCGAAAAGCAGCAGGCCCTGCGGCCGGGAGCAGCCAACAAATGAACCAGCACACCACCCCGTTCGGCGAACAGCCGAACCAAAGGGCGAACGCCCGCCCGCAGATGCCCCGCAGTCCGCAGGACAAAGGGAACAGCATCGAGGAGGCGCGCGCGGATTCGCGTGCAGCACACCAATGACCCGCGCCGGCAAGGAACCCGATCGCCGCCTGAAAACGGCCAAGAAGCGCAAGGCCAGCTCGCAGCGCTGGCTGGAGCGGCAGCTGAACGATCCATACGTGAAGCAGGCCAAGGCTGACGGCTATCGCAGCCGCGCGGCCTACAAGCTGATCGAGCTGGATGACCGGTTCTCGCTGGTGCGCGGTGCGAAGCGAGTGGTCGATCTGGGCATCACGCCGGGTGGCTGGTCACAAGTTGTGCGCAAGCGTGCGCCAAGAGCAGGCGTTGTCGGCATCGACCTGCTGGAAACCGAACCAATCGAAGGTGTCGCCATCTTCCAGATGGATTTCATGGACGATGCCGCCCCGAAAATGCTGGAAGAGGCGCTGGACGGCCCGCCTGACCTTGTGATGTCCGACATGGCGGCCAACACGGTGGGCCACAAGCAGACCGATCACCTGCGCACCATGGCGCTGGTGGAAGCGGCAGCGTGGTTTGCCTGCGAGACGCTGGAGGAAGGCGGGGCCTTCATCGCAAAGGTGCTGGCTGGCGGGACGGACAAGGACCTGCTGGAACTGCTCAAGAAACACTTCAAGACGGTGAAGCACGCCAAGCCTCCTGCCAGCCGCAAGGGCTCGTCCGAATGGTATGTCATCGCGCAGGGCTTCAAGGGCCGCGCCGAACAGGGCTGACCAGCGGTACAAACAAAAAGGGCCGGGAATGACCCCGGCCCTTTTTGTATCGGCTTTCGGAAAAGCTAGCTTCAGGCAGCGCCTGCTTCAGCCATTTCCTCTGCTTCCAGGCCTTCTTCACCGGCAGCTTCTTCAGCCGCCACGCCTTCTTCGCCTTCAGCCGCGCCTTCTTCCGCAGCAGGCTCTTCAGCCGGCGGTTCGGGCAGGGCCGGGCCGCCACCGTTCTGCAGAAGGTACAGGATCACGTTGGCGCGTTCTTGCGGATCGGACAGACCGGCGAAGCTCATCTTGGTGCCGTTGGCGAAAGCACGCGGGCTGGCAAGCCAAGCGTCCATGTTATCGTAATCCCAGTCACCACCATGATCGGCCAGTGCGCTGGAATAGGCGAAGCCCGGTGCATGCTGTGCAATACCGGTGCCAAGCACGCCGTAAAGATTGGGGCCGATGCCGTCAGCGCCGCCCTGTTCGATTGTGTGGCAGGCCACACACTTGGCGAAGCTGCCCTCGCCTGCTGCTGCATCGCCGGTGGCCAGCAAGGTTGCCAGAGCCGGGCCCTGGTTTGCGCCACCGCCAGCATCAGCAACCTCGATCACATAGCCCAGTTGTTCCGGGCGTTCCGTATCGGGCATGATGAAGCCCATCACGAAACGGAGCATAAGGGCAACGACGCCAGCAAAGAGAAGCCAGCCGAAAATGGTATTAAGACGGTCAGTCATGGATGATTCATCTGCCAGAGTGAGCCTGTTTTGAGGGCGCTCTAGTGGGGCATCGCGTCTGGCGCAAGTGCCGATAGTGCTTGTTTGCAGGCAATCGTGGTTCTAGGCGGCTTTCCACCATGCACAGCTTCCCTGCCCCCGCTCTCGAACTGGTCGAAAAAATGCGCGCCGCCGCCGCCGCGAATCCCGCTGCAGCCGTGGCTTTCCAGGGCGCGCCCGGTGCCAATTCGCACCGCGCCGCGATGGAATATGCGCCCGATTGCCTGCCCTTGCCCTGCTTCAGCTTTGCCGAAGCGCTGGACGCGGTGAAGAATGGCAAGGCCGGTTGCGCGATGATTCCCATCGAGAATTCACAGGCCGGGCGCGTGGCGGATATCCATTTCCTGCTGCCGGAAAGCGGCCTTTCGATCGTGGGCGAATATTTCATGCCCATCCACCATTCGCTGATGGCGGTGCCCCATGCAGACGGATCGCTGGGCCCCTTCGAGGCAGCATACAGCCACGCCCATGCGCTGGGGCAGTCGCGCAAGTTCCTTTCGGATCGCGGGATCGTGCCGCTGAGCCATGCCGACACGGCGGGCGCTGCCGCACATGTCAAGGAAACGGGCGATCCGGCCATCGCCGCCATCGCGCCTGCCATCGCGGCTGACCTCTACGGCCTTACCATCGTGGAGAATCGCGTCGAGGACACAGAGGACAACACCACCCGATTCGTGGTGCTGGCGCCCGAAGCTCTCGATCCGGCAACGCTGGCGGGTGAAGACGCGATGACCACCTTCGTCTTCGAAGTGAACAACGTACCCGCCGCGCTTTACAAGGCGCTGGGCTGTTTTGCGACCAATGGCGTGAACATGACCAAGCTGGAAAGCTACCAGAAGGGCGCCAGCTTCCACGCCACCATGTTCTATGCCGATATCGTGGGCGCCCCCGGCGATCCGGCAGTGGACCGGGCGATGGAGGAACTGGCGTTCCATTCCAAGGAAGTGCGCATGCTGGGCAGCTATCGTTCGGGCATGCCCCGCAGCTGAGGCGCGATCACGCCATTTCGGGCTGCACGGCCTTGCAATAGCGATCGATGAATTCGGTTTGCTTGGGCATCTGCGCTGCAGCCGCCCGGCATTCCGCAACGATCTTGCGCACTTCTGCCGCTGCATATTGCGGGTCTGCCCGGTCTGCCAGACCATGCAGGCCGCCCGGCATCACCCGCTGGCCGATCAGCATGGATGACCAGCTGCCGAGCTGGAACAGGTGCCCTCCGGAAACATCGAGGATGCCACTGGCCCGCCACACGTCGATCGTGTGCTGCAGGCTGTCCGGGATTTCCATGTTGCGGGTGTAGCGCCAGAATTCCGAATCGTCGCGCTCGCTCAGGTGGTAATGGGCGACGATGAAATCGCGCACATCGGTCCATTCCTGCTCGGTCCGCCGGTTGTAGGCAGCCTGCACGGCGGGATCCATGGCGCGGGTGGGGAAGAAATCCAGCAACCGCTCCAGCGAGGACTGCACGAAGTGGATCGAAGTCGATTCGAGCGGTTCGAGGAAGCCTGACGACAGGCCCAGCGCCACCACGTTCTTCACCCAGGTGCGCTTGCGCCGCCCGGTGGTGAACTTGATCAGGCGCGGATCGGCGAGCGCCTCGCCCTCAAGGTTGGCCAGCAGCCGCTCTTCCGCCTCGCTCTCCAAACAGAAGGCGCTGGCAAAGACATGGCCGTTGCCGGTGCGGTGCTGCAGGGGGATGCGCCACTGCCAGCCCACCGGATGCGCAATGCCTTGCGTGTAAGGACGGATATCGCCCTCGGGCCGTTTGCTCGGCACGGCCAGCGCGCGGTCTGACGGGATGAACCTGCTCCAGTCCTCGAACGGCTCTTCCAGCGCGCCGCCGATCAGCAGGCTGCGGAAACCCGAACAGTCGATGAAGAGGTCCGCGTCCAGCCGCCGCCCGTCTTCCATGACGACAGCGCTGACAAAGCCGGTTTCGCCATCCTTCTCCACATCGACAACGCGCCCCTCGTGCCGCGTCGCGCCGCGCGATTCGGCAATCTTGCGCAGGTGCCGGGCGTAGAAGTGGGCATCGAAGTGATAGGCGTGGGTATAGCGGTTGGCGAGGAGGCCCTTCTTCGGCCCGGACGGACGGAAGCGGTTCTCGCGCGCCGCTGCCCGCGCAACATAGAGGTCCTGGAATTCGGGATAGTCATCGCCGCCGGCCAGCCGGCCCAGCGCCCACCAGTGATGCAGCTGGACAAGCGCATCGATCTCGCGCCCCACGGCGCCGAACTGGTGCAGGTACTTGTCGCCCACGCGGCCCCAATTGTGGAATTCGATCCCTAGCTTGAAGGTGCCTTGCGTGTCCGACATGAAAGCCGCTTCATCAAGACTGACAGAGCGGTTGAATTTCTGCATCGGCGGAATGGTTGCTTCGCCCAAGCCGACGATGCCGATGGCGTCACTTTCCACCAGTTCCACCGCAACATCGCGCGACAGGACTGTGGCCAGCATGGTCGCGGCCATCCAGCCGGACGAGCCGCCACCAACGATCAGGACCTTGCGGACCCGCT
>CAYXTJ010000109.1:0-6818 GCA_964467715.1 uncultured Sphingomonadaceae bacterium | reverse complement strand
ACATGCCAGCGCCAGTTACGAAACCCGCGCATCCGACTGATCCGTTGTCGCTTGATGTCAGCCGCAAACATTGGGCCAAACCTATTCCACCAGAACCGGACCGTCTAATGACAAATATCAATACCGCGTTCGGCCAGAAGATCTTCCACGTTCCGCAAGCTCAGCGGGAACCGGACATACATCATCACAACCAGACGAATAACCTCGGGAGATGAGTTAAAGTATCGAAACGGGCTGGCTGGCTTCTTGGGTCTCGGCATCCCATCGCCCTACCCTCACCACCTCATCCGTCAAACAGGTGCATTTGCTCTGACAGTGCCGTTTCAGGCTCTCCCCGGCGCGACGCTGGACGAGAGCGTCAAGGCAGCGAAGCCTCCCCCTCCCTTATCCGATGCGCCTTGCCAGTGCCGTTTCACCGGACAAGGCCAAACGATTTGCTCCGCGAATGTTGTAATGATAGCGTTTACATAATTGGGCAGAACGATAGACTGGCGGGATTGGGAAGGACCGTAATCAATGGATATTGAAAGCAAGATAGGGCGCAATGTCGTTTGGCGGCTGGTTCTGCCGACGGCGTTATTTGTCCTGCTCGGATCAATCGACCGCGCGAATATCGGCTTTGCCGCGTTGCAGATGAACGAATCGCTTGGTCTCGACGGATCGGAGTTCGGCTTTGCCGCGGGCATCCTGTTCGTCGGCTACATGATTGCCAAATATCCCAGCGTGCTGCTGTACGAGAAGATCGGCATGGCCCGCTGGCTCTGCATCATCTCCGTCACCTGGGGCTTTGCTGCTTCTGCCATGGCTTTCGTCCAGAATGACACGCAGCTTTACATACTGCGTCCCATGATCGGCTTCGCCGAAGGCGGCTTGTCATCTGGCGTGATGATCTACCTGAGCAACTGGGCAAGCGACCGCAACCGCGCCACCATTCTTGCACTTCCCATCATGGCGATCTCCATTGCACAGATTATCGGCGGGCCGCTTTCCGGGTGGCTGATGGAACAGGGCAACCCGACTTCCTTCGAGGGATGGCGCTGGATGTTCTTCGTGGAGGGTATACCCGCTGTACTGCTCGGCATCTTCGCCTGGTTCTATTATCCCGATACGCCCAAGGACGCGCGCTGGCTGAACGACGAGGATCGCGAGTGGATGGCGCAGAACATTCGCGGGGCCAAAAAGCCGGGCAAGGTCGGCGGCGCGGATGGCCGGTGGGATGCTCTGAAGACATCTGTCGGCTGGCTGGGCGCGCTGATCTGGTTCTGTATCCTGGCAGGCAATTACGGGGTGATGTTCTGGCTGCCGCAAATCGTGCAGAACCTGTCCGGGCTGACGACATTCCAGACCGGCTTGATCGTGGCACTTCCCTGGATGGCCAGCGCGATCGGCCTGGTGCTCAACGCCAGGCATTCGGACAAGACCGGTGAACGCTATTTCCACGTCGCGATACCGGCGCTGGTGGGTGCCGCAGGGCTGGTGGCGGCCATCCTGCTCGGCCCCAACCTGCTGGGCCTTCTGTGCCTTGTCATCGGTGGCGGCTGCGTTGGCTGCACGGTGGCTGCCTATTGGGCAATCCCCACAAACCTGCTGGCCCCGGCCGCGCTGGCAATGGGGATCGTCATGATCAACATGATCGGCAGCTTTGCCGGCATGCTGGTGCCGCCCGCTATGGGATATTTGCTCGATACGACTGGTTCGTTCCTGGCACCGATCCTGCTTATCGCCGCCCTGCAAGTCACGCTTGCCGTACTGGCAATGGCAGCGCGGTCGCTTGATCCGAAAGTCCGCGCCGCAGGGCAGGAGGAACAACCGGCATGAGAACCGCGATGCGAAAGCTCCTGTTATCGTCGCTGATCACCGTCACGGCCATCAGCGGCATTCCGGCTGTTGCCCATACGCCGTACCAGCAGATCCGCTTTGCTGACACTTCGCTGGAAGCGGGCGCGGTCAGCTGCGCCCAGCTGACCCAACTGCGCCAGCCTGATCTCAGGATCGAGCGTGCCACCAGCGTGGCGGCGAACTCCACCTGGGATCTCGCCTCGCTCATGACCACCCGGGTCGAGCCCGGTTTCTGCCGCGTGGAAGGCAGCATCGAAGGCAGCATCGATTTCGAGGTGTGGCTGCCGCTGAAGGAGGACTGGAACGGGCGCATGCTGGGCACCGGCAATGGCGGCTTTGCCGGCACGATCCTCACCAATGGCCTGGCGCACGGCGTGCAGCGCGGCTTTGCCACCAGCAGCACCAACACCGGCCATCACGACTGGGAACAGAACTGGGCCGTGGGGAATACAAGGGCGCAGGAAAACTATGCCCACCGCGCCCAGCATCTCACTGCCGTCAACACGAAGGTGATCATCGAAGCCTTTTATGGCCGCGCGCCCGATCACAACTATTTCATGGGGTGTTCGGGAGGCGGGCGCCAGGCAATGGTCGAGGCACAGCGGTATCCGGCCGATTACGATGGGGTCGTGGCAGGTGCTGCCGGACAGTCCATGGTCGGCATTTCGGCACGCTGGGTGGAAAGCGCCCTGATCGGGAGCCGCTGGCCGGGCGAGCGGTTGAGCCAGCCGCAATGGGCATCCATCGAACAGGCCGCCATCGCGCAATGCGATGCCGATGACGGCGTATCCGATGGGATCATCGGCGATCCGCGCTCATGCAGCTTCGACATTGCCGATACACCGGGCCTGACGCCCGGCCAGATCGCCACGGCAAGGCATACCCTTGGCCCGATCACGGGTGAAGACGGCAGGGTTCTGTTCGCCGGCTACCGCCCCGGCGTCACCTTCCCTGCTATGGATGATCCCGGCATACCCGGCGCCTTCTTCCAGGGCTGGCTTTACAACGACCTTGGCTGGGACCTGGCACAATTCAACGCTGCGCGCGATGTGCCGGCGGCGGAAGATGCGGTCCCGTTTCTCTCCATCCGCAATCCCGATATGTACGCCTTCCAGCGGCGCGGCGGGAAGCTGATCAACTACCACGGCTGGAGCGATGGCATCGTGCCCGCCGATTCCACCATCACCTTCCACCAAAGCGTGCGCCGCACGCTGGGTGATGAGCTGACGGACAGCTTCTATCGCCTGTACATGGTGCCGGGCATGGATCACTGTTCCGGCGGATATGGCGCGGATTTCTTCGGCCAGACCTGGCTGGCAGAGACACCGGAAGAGCGCACGCCGCAGAATGACGTGCTGCTGGCAATCATCGACTGGGTGGAACACGGCAACGCCCCCGGCACGCTGCGCGCAACGCGGATCGAGGATCAGCAGGTCACCTATTCCCGCCCGCTCTGCCCCTATCCGGCATCGCCGGTCTATTCCGGCTCCGGCGATCCCGCACTGGCAGAGAGTTTCACTTGCGAGCAGCCCTGACATTCATTTGCGCGGCGGCATTGGCCGGGCTGGCCCCTGTTGCAGCCGTTGCCCAGCCGGTTGAGCCGATAGACGACCTGCAATGGCTGGCGATCGAGAACATCGTCGCGCCGGTGCTGAACCCCGATGGTGAATGCAATGGCGAGGCCCTCGCGCTGGTTGAGCGTGCTCGCACCCGGTTGCTGCAAGGGAATTACGCGGAGGCAAGACGGCTCTATTCACAGGCTCGCGCGGTCTTCTCTGGCGGGGAATGGACGCCGCAGGCCGAATTCGTTGCGTCACTTGCCTTGCGCCCCGCGCATGTCGCGGTTGATCCTGCGCGCAAGCTGACTCTGGCCATCGGTCAGCATTTTCCGGCCAGCTATCCCGCCTCGGCCGAATACCGGGATATCAGCTTCCGCATCCACGCCCGCCGCTGGAGCAGGAGACCGGCTGCCCAACTGGACAATGCCATCGCTCTGGTCGAGCTACCCATGAGCGTGCCCGACCTGCTCGATAATCCGCAATACCTCCTCCTCGATCTGGAAGCAGTGCCGGATGGAAGCTGGGAACTGGTGGCCGAAGTCCTCCACGGCGAGGAGGTGATCGGGCTCAGCGCCAGCCGCATCTTCGTAGCACGCGATCTTGAGCGGGATAGCGAGCGACTGCGCCTTGGCCTTGCAGCCCTGCCAGACCTTCGCCCCGGCCTCGCCGCCAGCATCGCCTATCCGCTGGACCTTGCCCAAGGGCTGGATCGGCGCGACCGGAAGGTGCAGGATATCGATCTGCGTGCCGAACTCGATGCTGCCCTTGCCCTGCTTGATGCAGCCGAACAGGGGGACGATCCGCAATGGCAATCGCGCGGACAGACAGGGCGACACTATTTTTCCGAAGTGTCGGGACGGATAGAACCCTTTCAAGTCTACATCCCCGAAAGCTGGGATGGTGCCACGCCCCTGCCACTGGCCGTGTTGCTCCACGGATCGATGGGAGACGATCGAACCGTCTTTGCTGATGGCCGGCTGGAACAGGCCGCGCGGGAAAGGGGCATCGCAATACTCAGCCCGATGGGTGATGATCCCAACAGCGTGTGGGGCAACCGGCGGCCTGCCGTCCTTGCGGATGGCTCCATCCCCGCCCCACGCCCCGTCATCGCTGGCGGAAGGGTCCAGCCGGTGCAGCGGCTGGAGCAGGAACCGGCAGAGGCCGACGTTCAGGCAACGCTGGCGCTTATGCGTGCGGAATTCCCGATTGACCCCTCGCGCATCTACCTTGGCGGCAACTCGATGGGTGGCGAAGGCACGCTTCACCTGGCCATGAAGTGGCCGGAAACATGGGCGGCCATTGCGCCCGGTGCGGGTCCGATCGACCCCGATCTGCTGGACTACGAAGTTCTCGCGCGATTCCCCGCGCTTGTCGTGCATGGTTCGCAAGACACGATCATGTCGCTTGCCGCATCTCGCGAAACCGTCCGCCGTTTGCAGGAAGCGGGCGGCGACGCCGCTCTCTTTTCGCCCGATGATGGCCATGGTGCCTTTGGCCACAATTACGAAACTATCCTCGATTTCTTCCTTCGCCACAGGAGGCCCGCTGATGACTGACGGATTGCGTGTTCATGCCGTGGGCGATGTTGCTCCGCATCGCACCGATCCCGGCGAGATGTTTTCTGCGCTGGGCGATGGCTTTTCAGCCGATTGCGTGTTCGGACAGATGGAATGCATGCTGTCTGATCGCGGATCGCCCGCTGCCAACGCGCGCCTGCCATTGCGCAGCCCGCCGTTCGTTGCCGCTGCCTTGGGAAAGGCGGGTTTCGATGCCATGTCCGTCGCAGGCAACCACGCCATGGATTATGGCGGCGACGCGCTGATCGACACGGCAGAGCATTTGTCTTCGGCAGGAATCGCCCCCTGTGGCGGCGGCGCGAATATAGCTGAGGCCCGCAAGCCGGCCATCGTCGAGCGCGCGGGCCGCAGGCTGGCTTTCCTCGCCTACAGCTCCATCCTGCCGGAAGGTTTCGTGGCGGATGATCGCCGCCCCGGCTGCGCACCGCTGCGGGCGCATACTTATTATGAACAGGTGGAGCGGGACCAGCCCGGCACCGACCCACGGATCCGCACTTTCGCAGACGAAGACGACCTTGCCGCTCTGCTGAACGATATCGCTCAAGCGAAGCAGCAGGCTGACCACGTTTTCGTCTCGATGCACTGGGGCCTCCACTTCGTCCGCGCGCGGCTGGCTGACTACCAACGCGTTGTCGGGCGGGCCGTGATCGACGCAGGGGCAGATGCAGTTATCGGCCATCACCCGCACCTGCTCAAAGGTGTCGAGTTCCACAAGAACCGGCCCATCCTTCATAGCCTCGGCAATTTCGCCATCGAGCAGCCATCAACCTACATGGAGAACATCGAAGACACGGCAGGATACAAGGAAGTGACGCGCACCAGCAGCGGCTGGCGCCCGCGCGAGAAATACATGCTTCCCGAGGAAACGCGCCACACGATGATCGCCTGCATGACACCGCGAGAGGACCGCTGCGAACTGAGGGTGATCCCCTGCCGCATCGACGACGATTGCATCCCGCGCCGCCTTTCTCCCGGTTCGGAAGACTTTGCCGCCTTCGAGACTTACCTGCAGGAAATCACCGAGGAAGCCGGGCTGACGACAGTCATGACGCCAGCCAACGACGGGCGGCTTCGGCTCGAACAGAAGGACTAGACAGCAGGCTGCCGGTCAAATGTTGCGCCGCTGAACCGTCCAGTATTCATCGGTGCAAAGCCCGCAATCCTCGCCCACGAACCACTCACCGGCAGCTTCGTCGCCATAGAGCGTATAAGCGAACCACTGAGCAGCAGCAGTGGCGACACGGCCACCGCCGGGATGGGCGAAAGTGCCCTGGTGCCCGGTCTGCACGGCGCCGAAGAACACCGGAACATGGGTGATCCGCGGATAATCGTCCGCCGCGTTCGCATGCGCAGGATCGACCGGGCCACCGCTGAAATAGGCGATGGGGGAATGCAGGTCCTGCAAGTCCGCTTTCTTCGCCGGCGCGCGCTCCTCCATGAAGGTCAACTCATCGTCAAACAGGTCGCTGTTGAACAGGGCGATGGACTTCGCCCGCGGATCGCGGAGATTCGACAGGGATTGCAGACCGCCGCAAGACCAGCCGGCAAGGGCCATGTTTTCTGTATCGATCCGTCCGGAGAGCGCACCGTCGCTTCGCGCGTTCTCCTCTTCGGCCCAGTCCATCGCCTGCTGCTGCACCAGGTGGGTGGTCCAGCCGTTGTCTTCGGGAGCGTCAAGCGGGCCGGGTGCCACAACCAGAAAGCCATGGGAGGCCACCGTCTCAAGAAACGCCCGCGAGCTGGCATTGTTGTTGGCGCAGCCGCCGTTGCCCCAGGCTATCACGGCGAACTCGTCAACTCCTCCGGCCGTCGGCTCAGGCTCGTAAATAGTGAAATCGGGCAG
>CAYXTJ010000108.1:0-6821 GCA_964467715.1 uncultured Sphingomonadaceae bacterium | reverse complement strand
GATGGGCAAGAAGGTGCAGGCGGAAATGGACGCGCAGCGCCAGCGCTTCGTCGATGGCTGCAAGGACGTGTCGAACATCGAGGCGAAAGAGGCGAACGAGCTGTTCGACTTGATCGACAAGTTTGCAGGCTACGGCTTCAACAAGTCGCACGCTGCCGCCTATGCTCTGCTGTCCTACCAGACCGCATGGCTGAAGACGCATTACCCGGAAGAATTCTACGCAGCCGCAATGTGTTTCGACATGCACCAGTCCGAAAAGCTGGCGATCTTCGTCGATGACCTGCGCCGCAATGGCTATGTTCTGCTGGGGCCGGACATCAACCGATCCGAAGCCGAATTCACCGTCGAGCAGACGGATGATGGCTATGCCGTGCGCTATGCGCTGGCAGGCGTGCGCAACGTTGGAGAAAAGGCGATGGATGCGGTGGTGGAGGAGCGCCAGTCCAAGGGGCAGTTCGAGAGCCTGGAGGAGGTTTTCCGGCGGATGCCCGCCGGTGCGATGAACCGCCGCCAGTTCGAAGGGCTGGCCGGATCGGGCGCGTTTGACAGCCTCGAGCCCAATCGCGCCAAGGTGATGGCCAATGCCGACATGCTTCTGGCGGTGGCTGATGCCGCCACGCGCGAGCGATCAAGCGGGCAGGCCGGGCTGTTCGGCGGGGACGAGCATGCTGAACAGGCCTTGCCCCTGCAGGATGCCGAGCCGTGGAGCCGCAGCGAGCAGATGGCGATCGAGCGCGAGAATTTCGGCTTCTACTTCGCCGAACATCCGGTGACCGAATTCCGCACTGTCGCTTCGGCCCACGGTGCGCGCACCTATGCCGCGCTGATGCAGAGCGAGGTGCCGGGCGGGCGCGAAACCGCCGTGATCGCGGCCATGGTGGAAGGCGCCAGCAAGGGGCGCACGAAGCGCGGCAAGGACTTCATCCGCGCAGATTTTTCCGATTCATCGGGCCAGTTCAGCGCTGCCTGTTTCGAGGAAGGACTGGTCGAACATTTCCAGCGTTGGGCGGCTGACGGCGCCTGCATCCTGCTTACTGTCGAGCTGGACAAGCCCAACCCTGATGAACAGCCACGCCTGACCATTCGCGGGGCGCGACCCTTGGCCGAAGTGACCGGCAGCGCGCGCATGGTGCTGGAACTGGAAGTGCATGACCAGATGGCCCTGCAGACGCTGCGCGAGGCCTTGGTGGAAGGCAAGCAGGGCCATGGAGAGGTGCTGGTCCATCTCGCCATAGGCGGCGGTCCGGCCCCGATGGTGCGGCTTGGCCGCGATTTCGAACTGGGCGGCGAACTGGTCGACCGGTTGAGCCAGGTTCCCGGTATCGAGCGTGTATCGCTGCGGCCAAAGGGCGGGGCGTCTCTCAAGCTGGTCGCCTGAGGTATCATAGAAAAAGGGCCGGAGGTTTCCCCCCGGCCCTTGATGCTGTTGTGTCCTGGAAGGCTTACATGCGCTGCGGCGGGCCGGGCAAAGGCCAGCGCAACCAATATCGCCGCTGCGAGCCTCATTTCTCGCGCAGGCGCGGCATCAGTTCCACGAAGTTGCAGGGCCGGTTGCGGGCGTCGAGCTGTTCGACAAGGATGTTGTCCCATCCGTCCTTCACTGCGCCATTGCTGCCGGGCAGGGCGAAGATATAGGTGCCCTCTGCCACCACGGCGCAGGCGCGGGACTGGATGGTGGATGTGCCGATGGTCTTGAAGCTGATCCAGCGGAACAGCTCGCCAAAGCCGGGAATGTCGCGCGTTTTCACGCGGTCGAGCGCTTCGGGTGTGACGTCGCGGCCCGTCAGGCCGGTGCCGCCGGTCGAGACGACCGCATCCACGTTGTCGTCCGCCATCCACGTGCGCAGCTGCGTTTCGATCACGTCGGCATCGTCCTTCAGGATGGTGCGGGCGACGAGCGTGTGGCCGGCTTCGGCAATCCGCGCGGCCAGCAGGTCACCCGAGGTATCCTCATCCGGCCCGCGCGTGTCGGACACGGTGAGCAGGGCGATGTTGATCGGCTTGAAAGTGCGGCTGGTATCGATGGCCATCAATTGTTTCCGGTAGACATGTAGACGCGGCCGTTGCCGTTAGTGGGCGCAGCACTGTCTGGAAAGGCCGGCCAGGCATTCTGCGCCAGCGATACGCGGCTGGGGGAATCGTTGCCCGCCTGCCGCTCATACATCCAGTAATTGCGCATCACGATGGCGACATATTCGCGCGTCTCCCAATAGGGAATCGCTTCCATGTAGAGCAGCGGATCGTCGAAATCGCGCACCTCTGTCTCCCACCGGCGAACGGGCGTGAGGCCAGCGTTGTAGGCAGCCATGATCTTGGGCAGCTTGTCGCGCGTGGCGCGGTCTTCCTGCAGCATCTCGAGGTTCCGCTGCCCGAAGGCAAGATTCACTTCCGGATCGTAGATATCCACCGCGCTGGCGCTCATGTTCAGCGTAGGTGCGTGCTGGCGTACGGTGATCGGCGTGATCTGCATCAGGCCTTGCGCATCGGCGGGGCTGCGGGCGTTGGAGCGAAAGTTCGATTCCTGCAGCGTGTGGGCATAGGCAAGCGCGGGATCGACGCGCCATCCCGTTACCGGTGTCCAGCGCGGGGTGGGATAGAAGCTGGCCGGATCGGCCCTGCCGCCGGGCGGGGCGTTGTAAGCCATCGAAAGCTGGGTTTGCGGCATGCCGAGATCGCGCGCGAGGCGGGAATAGGCGGCAAAGTCGCCCGGGTTGCCGATGCGGGCCTGATGCAGCAACACCTGGCTGGCGAGCACGTCCTCCCCGATCTCGGCCAGCGCAACGGCAATGCGCACGTTTTCCTCGCGGCCGATGGCTTGCCAGTCCTGCTCCGAGAAATCGGCGCGCGATACGCGGTCCGGCAATTTGCGGCCCAGCTGTTCGGCGGCAAGCATCCCGTAAAGCGCCTGATCATTGCCTGCAGCTTCGGCAAGCAGTTGCGACGCGAGCGCCGGCTGGCGGCAGCGCAGGGATGCGCGGCTGGCCCAATAGAGCGCGGCGGCGCGCAGTTCGATATTCTCCGCCTGACTGGCAGCGCGGCGGAATGCGCCCGAAGCGCCTTCGCAATCGCTGAGCCGCCACGAGGCAAGCCCTGCCACCCATTCGCCTTCTGCCACCCACGGGCCGCGGCCCTGGTTGACGGTGAGCGCCATGGCGAGGGCCTGCGCGTCCATGTTCTCGATGAAATAGGACCACGCCACGCGCTGGCGCCATTCTGCCCGCGCCTCGGGGCTGAGGCTGGCGTCGATACCGTCCAACAGCAGGCGCGCGCCATCGGGATCGTCATTCACGATCCTGTCGAGGATCGCCGAACTGACCGAGGATGGCATGGTGCCGTCATTGATCGGGGAGGGGCGCACGCGGCGCGGGAAATTGCCGACCGAACGGAACTGCACCTCATTGGGCAGGTTGGGCGGGTTCTGCAGCCCGCGTGACATGCCAAGGCGGATCATCTGCGCGGCCATCGGCAGGCGTTCCGCCCCGTCGAGCCACTCCTCGATCTGTTCGACTTCCACGCGCGGGGAACGGGCGTGGAGGTAGAATTCAGCCATTGCCACATTGTGCAGTAGGCCGTCGCGACGCTCGCCCAGCAATTGGCGCACTTCGTCCCACTGCTCGCGGTCGATGGCGCGGAAGACCGAGCGGTAATAGGCGGCATCGGCTTCCGAGAGCTGTCGCGGCGCGGCGTTCTGGGAAATGTGGGCGACGAAATATTCGCGCGATCCTTGTGCGGTCGCGGGTGTCGAAAGCGCCATCGCGGCAAGCCCAGCCGCTGCCGCAAAAACCAGTTTGCTCATGCTTTTCCCGTCCAGTCGAGCCACCGCCGCCACAGGTCAGCGCGTAGCTTTGCGTTCTCGAGCAGATTTTCCGGAGCGAAGCTGGCCAGCAGATGAATCGATGCCTCACCCGCCGTGAATTCCAGCACGCCTCGCCGCTTTTCAAGGCCCAGCAGCGGCAGGATATCGCCGCCAAGCACCAGCAGCCGTTTGGGTGCGGCCAGCGTGATGTGGTGGGAAAGGATCGCGCCAAGGCCCGCTTCGTGCAGCCCCTGCCAGTCCGTTAGCGGCATGTGGCGCGGCAAGGCTGAAGCAATGTAGGCCGCATCGGGCGCGATCTCCATCGCCCGCAACATGTTGGCCACCAGCCTGCCTTGCGCGCCAGACAACAGCGTCTCGCTGTCATCGGCTTCGGGCATGGGAACGAGCACCATCAACTCAGCAGCGTGGACCCCGCGCGGTGGGACGCGGCGATCGGTGCGGCCATCATCAAGCGATGGCTCGCTGGTCCAGAAGTGCGCAAACCCTTCCAGCGACTGCGGCCAGTGCGCCTTGTCCCCGCCGATGTCCGGTCTGGCGGGTTCGGGCGCCTTCTG
Organism: uncultured Sphingomonadaceae bacterium; assembly: GCA_964467715.1. Lineage (GTDB taxonomy): Bacteria > Pseudomonadota > Alphaproteobacteria > Sphingomonadales > Sphingomonadaceae > Alteraurantiacibacter. The sequence continues at coordinate 2,450 of CAYXTJ010000108.1, read as the reverse complement.
CGGCTTCTCTGTCGCTTTAGGGGTGCGTTGTGGCTCTTCAGCCTTGACCTTTTCCAGCAGCGTCAGCGCTTCGTCCGAATAGTCATGATCGACGCCCGCCTCGCGCCACCAGTCGATTGCGGCGGCAAACTGCTTTTCCAGCGAGGGATCGGCGTGACTTTCCATAAGCTCCTGTTTCCCGCTCTTGACCTGCCGCCGGTCAGCGATCAAGTCCCTTGGCCAAGATCTACCCTGTTATGGAGGCCCGAGCATGAGCGAACGCGAAAGCATGCCGGTCGATGTCGTCATCGTCGGAGCGGGTCCTGCAGGCCTTTCGGCCGCGATCCGCCTCAAGCAGCTGAATGAAGAGCTGGAAGTCGTGGTGCTGGAAAAAGGCGCCGAAGTAGGTGCGCATATCCTTTCCGGTGCCGTGATCGATCCGCGCGCGCTGGACGAGTTGCTGCCCAGCTGGCGCGAGGATGGCTGCCCGCTGGCCGAAACCCCGGTGACCGAAAACCACCACTGGCTGCTGACTGCTTCGGGCAAGTGGGAGATGCCGCATCTCGCCCTGCCGCCGCTTATGTCCAACACCGGCAATTATACAGGCTCGCTGGGCAATCTGTGCCGCTGGCTTGCGGAACTGGCAGAAGGCATGGGTGTGCAGATCTTCCCCGCATTCCCGGCTTCCGAAGTGCTGTTCGATGACGCGGGCAATGTGATGGGCGTCGCCACGCAGGACATGGGCATCGCCGCAGATGGCAGCCACAAGCCGGAATACGAGCCCGGTATCGAACTGCACGCGAAACACACGCTGTTCGCAGAGGGCGCGCGCGGGCATCTGACCAAGCGGATGAAGGCGCATTTCGACCTTGAGGCCGATTGCGAACCGCAGGTCTATGGCCTCGGCATCAAGGAATTGTGGGATATCGACCCGGCGAAGCACGAGCCGGGCCGGGTGATCCACACGCAGGGCTGGCCCCTGTCGGAAAGCGACACATGGGGTGGCGGTTTCCTCTATCATCAGGCCAATGGTCAGGTGGCTTTGGGCTTCGTGACCGCGCTCGATTACGCTAACCCCTACGTCCATCCCTATCAGGAATTCCAGCGCTGGAAGCACCATCCGGCGATCCTAGACGTGATCGAAGGCGGCAAGCTCGTGGCTTACGGCGCGCGGGCGATCAACGAGGGTGGCTGGCAGAGCGTGCCGAAACTGGCATTCCCCGGCGGGGCGCTGATCGGCTGTTCGGCAGGCTTCGTGAACGTGCCGCGCAGCAAGGGCACCCACACAGCGATGAAGAGCGGCATGCTGGCCGCCGAGAGTATTGCTGCCGCCGTTGCTGCTGGCCGCGAGAAAGACGCGCTGGACGATTACGATGCCGCCGTGCGCGAAAGCTGGATTGCCACCGAACTGAAGAAGGTCCGCAATGCGCAGCCCTTCGTTGCCAAGTTCGGGGAAGGGCTGGGCACCGCACTCGCCGGTGTCGACATGTGGATGCGCACGCTGAAGATCGGCCTGCCGCTCAGCCTTGGTCACCACAAGGATGCCGAAAGCCTCAACCGCGCGGACCTCTACAAGCCAATCGACTATCCCAAGCCGGACGGGAAAATCAGCTTCGACCGGCTGACTTCGGTATCCTTCAGCGCCACCAACCATGCAGAAGACCAGCCCTGCCATCTGAAGGTGGCAGACATGGAACTGCAGAAAGACAGCGAGTTTGCGGTTTTTGCCGGGCCGTCTGCCCGATACTGCCCCGCAGGCGTTTACGAATGGGTGATCGAGGACCGGGCGGAACCGAAGTTCGTGATCAATTCGCAGAACTGCGTCCACTGCAAGACCTGCGACATCAAGGACCCCAACGGCAACATCACCTGGGTCACGCCCGAAGGTGGTGGCGGGCCGATGTATCCAAATATGTGATGCGCGAAACCGCTTACGCCAAGATCAACCTTGCCCTGCATGTGCGGCGGCGGCGTGATGACGGCTATCATGAACTGGAAACGCTGTTCGCCTTCGTCGACGCGGGTGACGAACTTGTAGCGCATCCTTGCGAGGCTGACCGGCTGGACGTGACGGGCGAGTTTGCGGGCACGCTTTCCGATCCCTTCGACAACATCGTGGCCAAGGCGCTCACCGCCTTGCCGCATACCGGCGGGCTTTGCGTGACGCTGGAGAAGAAACTGCCCGTTGCTGCCGGGCTGGGCGGCGGATCGGCAGATGCTGGAGCGATTTTCCGCATGATCCGCGCGGCACATGGCTTGCCGGATGACTGGCGGGAACGCGCCGCCAGGCTGGGTGCGGACGTACCAGCCTGCGCTGCTCCGCGGCGTGCTCCTTGGCGATGCGCTGCGCCTCTGACGCGATGACGGCCTGGGGCGTCTTCACGACCACCTTCTTCATGGACACGTGCGTGTGCAGCGACCGCACCGGGTCGTGGAAGTGCACGCTGCCGCCGTGTGCCAGCGGCGGCTTC
>CAYXTJ010000107.1:0-6929 GCA_964467715.1 uncultured Sphingomonadaceae bacterium | reverse complement strand
GCTGCCGGGCGGCTCAGTTCTGCTCCGGCACGGAGAAGGTGCCCGACACGCGGCCAACCTGGCCGGTGTTGCCCGCGGCATTGCCATCCACACTCGAAATGCCGGTGTTGAGATCAATCACCAGCCTGCCGCCATTGAGCACGTCGCTGCCGCGCTGCAGGGTTACCCCGCCGGACAGCACGATCACCTTGCGGTTGAAATCATAGACCCCGGCAGCGCCGCTAGCGCGTTCATTCCCGCGCGTCACGATAACATTGCCGCTGGCATCAAGCCGCTGGATCGTCAGCGTCCCAGTGTCGGAATAGGAGACGGTGGTGCGGTCAGCCCGCAGGCGCAGATCGCTCTGACGGATATCGACAGCGCCCGAGAACACCACGCGGTTCTGGCGGTCCTGCAAATCGATCCGGTCCGCATCGAGGTTCACCGGCTGGTTGGAATCGAAGCCGGAGATATTCTGCGCCTCTGCCACAGAACCGAAAGACAGCGCAGCCACGGTTCCGGCCAGCGCACCGCCAACAAGGCTGCGCATGGCAAGCTTGCCGAGGCTGGAGCGGGATTTGCGCGAAGTGCTCATGGTGCCAAGCGATAGACGATCCGCGATTTCAGGCAAGCGCATCAATCAATCTCCTTCGGCATTTGCAGGCGGCCCGGCACCATGCGCATCCGGGCATTGCCGCTGAGCGTCAATTCGCGTGCTTCAAGATCGGCGCGCATCTGGTCCGCCTCGAAGCTGCCTGCAGGCACCGTGCCTTCCACCCGGCCATTGCCCATTATGGTGCGCGACGGCAGGTCGATCAGCACGTTGCGCGCGGTCAGGCGATAGCCGTCAGCAGCGCTGAATTGCAGGATACCGGGAATGCTCACCTGCTCTTCCTCGATATCGTAATTGCCAGATGGCGAGGTAAGCACGGCAGGCCCGTCAGGTAGCACCATGCGCGCTGTCAGGTCATGCAAGGCAACCACAGGCACGCTGGCGCTGGATTGGACGGCATCGCCGGCGGAGAGCGAGAAGGGGCGGCCCTTGTCATCTTCGCCGCGATACATGGCATTGTCCACGCGCAACCTGTCATCAGCGATGGCCACCTTGTTGCGATCGAGCAGGAAGCTCAGCTCAGCCGTGGGGCTCAAAGGCGTGAGCAGCATCATCGCCGCCACCACGCCCACCAGCGCAGGCAAGCCCACGGCGAGCACGCGCACCAGCTTGTCGAGCGATGAACCCGGCGCGGCGAAATGCTGCCTGCGGGTGCGCATCCGTTCTGCTTCGAGGGTCATGACCGCGTGCCTTTCGCAACCACGAGATTACTCGTGGCTGAAGATGTCCTTGTCGCTCCATCCGGCAAGGTCCAGCTTGGCGCGGGTGGGCAGGAAATCGAAACAGGCCTGAGCGATTTCAAGCCGCCCTTCGCGCTCCAGACGCGGGATCAGCTGTTCGCGCAGGCGGTGCAGGAAGCGCACGTCCGATGCGGCATATTCGCGCTGCGCATCGGTCAGCGTGTCCGCGCCCCAGTCAGACGATTGCTGCTGCTTGGAAATATCCTCGCCCAGCATCTCGTTGATCAGGTTCTTCAGGCCGTGGCGATCGGTGTAGGTGCGAGTCAGCTTGCTGGCGATCTTGGTGCAGAACACCGGCCCGGCCATCACGCCCATATAGTGATAGATCGCCGCCAGATCGAAACGCGCATAGTGATAGAGCTTCAGCCGCTCGGGATCAGCCAGCACCGCCTTCAGATTGGGCGCGTCATAGCTGCTGCCATTGGCGAAGCGGACAAGGTGTTCATCCCCCTTGCCATCACTAATCTGCAGCACGCACAGCCTGTCGCGATGGGTGATGAGGCCCATCGTCTCGGTATCGATGGCCACGGGGCCGGGTGCCAGAACGCCTGCGGGCAGGTCTTCTTCGTGATAATGTACAGCCATATGGAAATTGCCTTAGGCGCATTGGGGAAAGAGGGAAAGGGGATGCTGGCTGCCCCGGCCAAGCCGCAGTAGGAAAGCGGGATGGCTGATAGCGTACCCGATAGCTGGCGCCCTGCGCTCGACCCTGTTCTTGCCGCACCGGAAGCGCGCCAGCTTGGCGGCTGGCTGCGCGCTGAAGAGGAGGCCGGCAAGGTGATCTACCCGCCGCGCGGGCAACGGCTGAAGGCGCTGGAACTGACCCCGCTGGAGGCGGTGAAAGTCGTGATCCTGGGGCAGGATCCCTATCACGGGCCGGGCCAGGCGCATGGCTTGTCTTTCTCCGTGCCGCAGGGGGTGAAGCAGCCGCCGTCGCTGGTGAACATATTGAAGGAGCTTGAGGCGGACCTCGGCATTGCCCGCCCGGAGCATGGCAACCTTGAAAACTGGGCGCGGCAGGGCGTGCTGCTGCTGAACAACGCGCTGACGGTGGAAGCGGCGCAAGCCGGATCGCACCAGATGCGCGGGTGGGAGGCGATCACCGATGCCGCCGTGGCCGCGGTGGCGGAAGGGCCGAACCCTTGCGTCTTCATACTGTGGGGCAGCCATGCGCAGAAGAAGGCGCAGCGCATCGCCGCGCTCCAATCCGGGCGGCACCTGGTGATCCAGTCTCCGCATCCCAGCCCGCTGTCTGCCCATCGCGGGTTCTTCGGTTCCAGGCCGTTCAGCAAGGCGAATGACTTCCTTGAACAGAGCGGTCGCGGCGCGGTGGACTGGAATCCTTGAAAATCAAGGGCCTGAGTCCGGATTTGGAACACATGGAACACGGTCCTTAAGCAGAAAAATCTCCAGCTCCGGCAAGGTGGCAACGACAATGGCAAAGAGCGCCTTCCCTTTGACATTCGCCATGCTTGTAGAACAGCATGGCTGGCATGACCGGGGACGAGGCACGCACTGCGCTTGAAGCGCGACTGGAGGAGCTGGACCGGCTCGACGCCATGAGCGCCGGCGGACGCGAGCCGGTGACCTTGCAGCAGGATGCCGTGGGCCGCCTCAGCCGGATGGAAGCGATGCAGCAGCAAGCGATGGCGCAGGCAGAAGAGCGCCGCCGACAGGCAGAACGCAGCCGCATCCGCCGCGCGCTCGCCCGCCTTCATGACGGCGAGTGGGGCTGGTGCGCCACCTGCGGCGAGGAGATCGCCGAGGGGCGCCTGCGGAACGATCCCTCACTGGCGACATGCGTGGCTTGCGCGGGTGGCGGGTCATGAAGCTGGTCACGCCCACTCATGAGCACTTGCCATCCTATATCGATGCGCTGGAACGCGGCTGGTCTCCCAACAACATGGACAGCGAAAGGCACCGCTTGCGCGAACTGGGCGAAATCGCTGCCGATGCCGGGCTTTTCCTCGCGAACATGACGGATCGCGATGCCAGCGCTGGCGATGTCGAGCTGCCGGACGGCAGTTTCGTCAAGCGTCTGCCCGGCATCAGGCGTTTCATGTGGGATGATGCCGCAGAGGGTGGCTTTTGCGGAACGATCGGGTTCCGCTGGCAGCATGGAACGGAAGAGCTTCCGCCGCACCTGCTCGGCCATATCGGTTTCGCGGTGGTCCCCTGGCACCGCGGAAAAGGCCATGCGGCCGAGGCAACGCGCCAGATCCTGCCCGAAGCACGCGCGCTGGGCATGGCCTATGTCACCATCACCTGCGACCCGGGCAACCCCGCCTCGCGCCGTTCGATCGAGAACGCGAGCGGCAGACACATCGGCACCCACCAGAAACCCGCTGCCTATCGCGATGGCGATACCATCGAGTGGTTCCGCATCGATTTGTGAGCGCGCAGGCTGGACGCCCACGAAAAAGGGGGCCGCGAAGCCCCCTTTCCCGTGTCTTGTGATGTAAGCGGCGCCTAGCGCGGCAGTTCGCTCACGCCCATCAGCGATTCGTCCACACTGCGCGCGCACTGGCGGCCTTCGCGGATGGCCCAGACGACCAGCGACTGGCCGCGGCGCATGTCGCCACAAGCCCAGATCTGTTCGTCCGACGTGCGGTAATCGACGGTGTTGGCATCGACATTGCCGCGATCGGTCAGCGCCACGCCGGCCTGATCGATCATGCCGGCCTTCTTCGGGCCGACAAAGCCCATGGCGAGCAGGATCAGGTCTGCCTTGAGCACGAATTCGCTGTCCGGAACTTCTTCCAGCTTGCCGTTCGACCAGTCTGCGCGAACGCACTTGAGGCCGGTGACCACGCCGTCTTCGCTCACCACTTCCTTGGTCAGCACGGCCCAGTCACGGGTCACGCCTTCCTGATGGCTGGAGGAGGTGCGCAGCTTCATCGGCCAGTCGGGCCAGGTCAGCAGCTTGTTTTCCTTTTCCGGCGGCTGCGGCATGATTTCGATCTGGGTGACCGACTTGGCGCCCTGGCGGTTGGAGGTGCCCACGCAGTCAGAGCCGGTGTCACCACCGCCGATCACGATCACGTCCTTGCCCGTGGCGGTCAACGTGCCGCGCGGGGCTGCACGCTCTTCACTGTCACCGGCGTTGCGCTTGTTCTGCTGGGTCAGGAATTCCATCGCCAGACGCACGCCGGGCAGTTCCGCGCCGGGGATCTGCAGCATGCGCGCATCTTCCGCGCCGCCTGCCATCACGATGGCATCGAAGTTTTCCTTCAGGCTTTTCACCGACACGTCCACGCCCACTTCGGCAGAGGTGCGGATGGTCACGCCTTCGGCTTCCATCTGCACCGCGCGGCGGTTGATCAGATGCTTTTCCATCTTGAAGTCGGGGATGCCATAGCGAAGCAGGCCGCCGATGCGGTCATTCTTCTCGAACAGCGTCACCGAATGGCCGGCGCGGGCGAGCTGCTGCGCGCAAGCCATGCCTGCCGGGCCGGAGCCGACCACGGCCACGCTCTTGCCGGTCTTCCATTCAGGGACCTGCGGCTCGATCCAGCCTTCCTTCCAGCCGCGATCGACGATGGCGCATTCGATGGTCTTGATCGTCACCGGCTGGTCAGAAAGGTTCAGCGTGCAGCTTTCCTCGCACGGAGCGGGGCAGATGCGGCCGGTGAATTCGGGGAAGTTGTTGGTGGAGTGCAGCACTTCCAGCGCGTTCTTCCAGTCACCCTTGTAGACCAGATCATTCCAGTCCGGGATGATGTTGTTCACCGGGCAGCCGTTATGGCAGTAGGGGATGCCGCAATTCATGCAGCGCGAAGCCTGGCCCTTCAGGGCCTCATCGCTGTGCGGAACCACGAATTCCTTGTAGTGCTTCAGACGTTCCTTGGGATCGGCATAGGTGCGATCCTGGCGGTCGAGCTCGAGAAAGCCGGTTTCTTTACCCATCTTCGTATTCCTTACTCGGCAGCCACGGAGGCGGCGTTCTCACGCTCTTCCTCTTGGCTCTTGAGTGCGCGCTCGTAATCGAGCGGCATGACCTTGACGAACTTGCCCAGCGCGTTGTCCCAATCTTCGAGCAGCGCGGTGGCAAGGGCAGAGCCGGTGTGCAGCTTGTGGCGTTCCACCAGCACCCTGAGGCGCGCCGCATCGTGATAGAGCGGGTCACCCATGCCGAAATCGTTGACATTGGACGGACGCTGCGCGGGCAGGCCGGTGCCTTCCGGATCCTTGGCCTTTGCATCGATCGGCAGCAGCTTGACCTGCGCCATGTTGCAGCGATCCTTGAAGGAACCGTCCGCGTCATAGACATAGGCGATGCCGCCGCTCATGCCGGCTGCGAAGTTGCGGCCGGTCTTGCCCAGCACGCAGACAACGCCGCCCGTCATGTATTCGCAGGTGTGATCGCCGGTGCCTTCGATAACGGCAATCGCGCCGGAGTTGCGCACCGCGAAACGTTCACCGCCAACGCCGTTGAAATAGGCCTCACCGGCAATCGCGCCGAACAGCACGGTGTTGCCGATGATGATGTTGGCAGAAGCATCGCGGTCCACGCCGGCAGGCTGGCGCACGATGATGCGCCCGCCCGACAGGCCCTTGCCGACATAGTCATTGCCATCGCCGACGAGGTCCAGCGTCACGCCGTGGGCAAGCCATGCGCCGAAGCTCTGGCCGGCCACACCCGTCAGGTTGATGTGCAGCTGTTCTGCCTGCAGGCCGGCGTGGCCGTACTTGCGGGCGATCTCGCCTGACAGCATCGTGCCGACAGTGCGGTTGACGTTGCGGATCGGGAAATCGAGCACCAGCGTCTCGCCATGGTCGATGGCGGGGCGCGCGGCCTGGATCAGCTCGTTGTCGAGCGCGGCTTCGAGGCCGTGATCCTGCGTTTCGGTGTGGTAGAGTTCCTTGCCTTCGGGCACCTCGATCTTCGTCAGCAGGCGCGACAGGTCGATGCCTGCAGCCTTCCAGTGACGATCCACGCGGCGCATGTCGATGCGGTCCACCCGGCCGATCATCTCGTTCAGGTTGCGGAAGCCCATCTCCGCCATGATCTGGCGCAGTTCCTCGGCAACGAAGAAGAAGTAGTTGATCACGTGCTCGGGCTGGCCGACGAAGCGCTTGCGCAGTTCGGGGTTCTGCGTGGCCACGCCCACCGGGCAGGTGTTGAGGTGGCACTTGCGCATCATGATGCAGCCTGCCGCGATCAGCGGGGCGGTGGCAAAGCCGAACTCGTCCGCGCCCAGCAGCGCGCCGATGGCAACGTCGCGACCGGTACGCAGGCCGCCATCGACCTGCACGGCAACGCGGCTGCGCAGGTCGTTCAGCAGTAGGGTCTGCTGGGTTTCGGCAAGGCCGATTTCCCACGGAGAGCCCGCATGGGTGAGCGAGGTCAGCGGCGAAGCGCCGGTGCCGCCTTCGTAACCGGAAATGGTGATGTGGTCGGCACGCGCCTTGGAAACGCCTGCGGCCACCGTGCCCACGCCCACTTCGGACACCAGCTTTACGGAGACGCGCGCCACCGGGTTGGTGTTCTTCAGGTCGTGGATCAGCTGTGCCAGATCCTCGATCGAGTAGATGTCATGATGCGGCGGCGGGGAGATCAGGCCCACGCCGGGCGTCGAGTGACGGGTGGCGCCGAT
>CAYXTJ010000106.1:0-6937 GCA_964467715.1 uncultured Sphingomonadaceae bacterium | reverse complement strand
ATAGAAGTGCTGCGCGGCACGCAATCGGTGCTCTATGGCAGCCAGGCAATTGGCGGGGTGATCAACATCACCAGCCGCGAGCCGACAGAAGCCCTCGAAGCAAGCCTGCAAGCCGAAGCTGGCGAGCTGGACAGCAGCATGTTTCGCGGCGCAGTGGGCGGGGCGCATGGCGCGCTGACATGGCGGGCGGGGGCAGGCTATTCGGCAACGGACGGGATATCTTCCTATGCACCGGGCAGCGAGGCCGATGGTTATGAGAATGTCACGCTCAACGCTCGCCTAGGCTATGCTGTGAGCCCCGGGCTGTCGCTGGATCTGCGCAGCTATCATGCGCGCGGCGATGCGGAGTTTGATGCCTTCGATGGCGATGCCGCCAATCGCAGCCTCACGAAAAGCTGGCTCACCTTTGCTGGCGTTGATTTCGCACTGTCCGAGCGGTTAGAAAGCCGCCTTTCCTATGGCCGGACAGCTATCTCGCGCACCAATCTTGACGAGAGCGATCCGGCCGCAGCCGTACGCACATTTGACGCGCACGGCCATAGCGAGCGTTTCGAATATCAGGGCACCTTCTCCATCAGCGTTGGCAGCTTTGCCGTGTTCGGTGCCGAATACGCCGAGAATGCCTTTTATGGTTCATCCGCGCCGGGCACTGCCGGGAACAATACGCTGGGCCTCTATGCCAATCTTTCGGTGGAGCCTACCAAGGGCCTGACGCTGACTGGCGGGTTGCGACGAGAGGATCACAGCAGTTTTGGAGTCAGCACAGTTTTCGCCGCCTCTGCCGCCTATTCGCCGAATGGCGGCGATAGCGTGCTTCGCGCCAGCTATTCGGAAGGGTTCAAGGCGCCGGGTCTGTTCCAGCTGTTCGATGGCGTTTTTGGCAACCCGGACCTGCAGCCGGAGACCGCTGTCAGCTGGGAAGCAGGCGCTGAGCATGGTTTTGCGAACGGATTTTCGCTGTCGGCTGTCTATTTCCATCGCAAGACAGACAATCTTGTGGCCTTCGTCCCGTGTTCGGCAGAGCCAGCGCGAGATCCATGCCTGTTCGGCTTTTATGCCAATAACGGCCGCGTCGCCGTGCAGGGTGTTGAAATGGGGGCAGATCTCGATTTGGGCGCTGTAATGCTCAGCGGCAATTACGCATGGCTGGATGCCGCCTATGATACACCGGGCAGTTCGACCTTCGGCAACAGGCTTGCGTTGCGGGCAAGGCACAAGTTCAACGCAGAAGCCAGCTATACCGCAGGCTTCGGCCTGACCCTTTCTGCCAGCGCCAGCGTGGTAGGCGGCAGTTTCAACGATGCTGCCAATTCACAGCGCCTTTCAGGGTACGTGCTGGTGGACCTGCGGGTTTCCTACCCGCTGAATGAACGGGCCGAAATCTATGCCCGCATGGAGAACCTCTTCGACGAGCGCTACCAGACAATTCTCGATTATGGCTCGCTGCCACGCCTGGTCTCCGCCGGTGTGCGATGGCGGCTATAATCTGCCCATTTTCCCGCAGTTCACAGCGATCGCTTGTGGGGTGCTGGTTCACTCTCATTCAAGACGGTGAGCGCCGGGAAGGTTTACAAACAGGCTGATGGTCAACACATCCGAAATCGATGGGGGCGGCGTTACCGGGGTTTTCTCGTGTGATCGCCGCGGGTTGCTTGCCAGCGTGTGCTGCGGCCTGCTGCTGGCAAGCGCGCCAGTGGCGGCGGCACGAACGACAGCGCCCACAGCCAAAGGCGCGAGGCTGTCTTTTTTTGATGATCGGCCGTTGATTGACAGGTCCGGCAAATTGCCTGCCTACCAGCCGCCAAAGGGGTTTCGCGGTGGCGCGCCCCTCTCTGAGATGGACGAGGAGGGTCTCAGACGGTTATCACCGTTCATGACCTAGGCCGCGAAGGCGGAAAGGGAGAGGGAAAATAGTAACGGCATTCAGCGATCCGGGAGCGCAGGGCTTTTTCGCGCCCCAGCGTTTTGACGCGCAACTACTCGATTGCGAAGTCGTCGGCACTGTGCCGTCCGATATGGACGGGGTGTTCGTTCGCGTGGGTGGCGAATGGTACTATCCGCCGAAATTCCCCGACGATGCACCGCTCCATTCCGATGGTTATATCAGCGCCTTCCGGATCAAGGATGGCAAGGTTTCGTTCCGTGGCCGCTATGTCGAAACGCCGCGTTTCCGGGCAAACCTTGCCGAAGGACGCCAGCAGTTCGGCAATTACCGCAATCCTTTCACCCATGACGAGAAGGTGCAGGGCCTCGATGCCACGGTGGCCAACACCGCGCCGCTCGCCCATGCGGGGATGCTCTTCGCGCTGAAGGAAGACTCGCTGCCCTATCGCATTGATCCGGCCACGCTGGGCACGATGGGTCCGCATGACTTTGGCGGCGACTACAAGAGCCAGACCTTCACCGCACACCCCAAGATTGACCCCGTTTCTGGAGAGATGCTCACCTTCGGCTATGAGGCCACGGGCCTGCTGAGCGATGACCTGTTCTATTACGTGATCGACAAGAACGGCACGGTGACGCGCGAAGTGCGCCTGAAGGTGCCGTATGTTTCCGTGGTGCATGACTGGGCGGTTACCCAGGACCACGTGCTCTTCACCTTCGGTGGTTACACCACCAGCATGGAGCGTCTGCGCGAAGGCAAAGTGCACTGGGGCTGGGACAAGACCAAGCCCAGCATGATCGGCATCATGCCGCGCGATGGCGATGCCAGGGATGTGCGTTGGTTCCGCGGGCCGGAACGCTGCATGATGCACACGCTAAACGCTGTGAGCGAGGGCGACAAGGTCACGCTCTATGCTCCGTTCTACGATTCCAACTTCTTCCCCTTCTTCGGCAATGTCGATGGAAGTCCGTGGGATCCTTCGAAGGCGCGCTGCTTCTTCCGCAAGCTGACGTTCGACCTGTCCTCGTCCAGCGACACGTGGGAGGAGGAAATCCTCTTTCCCACGCAGATTGGCGACCTGGCCAAGATCGACAATCGCTTTCTGACGCTGCCGGCGCGCTATGCCTTCACCTTCTTCTCCGATCCGACCAAGCCGTTTGACGAGGAGCGGGCGGGCAACCTGCGAGGCCGCGTGTCCAACTGCTATGGCCGGTTCGATCTGCAGACAGGCGAGGTAGAAAGCTATTTCGTGGGTGACACGCATTCGTTGCAGGAATGCAGCTTCGTGCCGCGCCGGGGCAGCACCCAGGAGGGCGACGGATACCTGATCGGTACCACCTCCAACCTTGCCGAACTGCGCACCGAACTGGTGATCGTGGATGCCCAGCGCCTGTCCGAAGGTGAAATTGCGCGCATCATCCTGCCCTTCCGGGGCGGGCCGCAGGTACATGGTGCCTGGTACGAGGCAGAGGAACTGCCCGGCCTGATGCCGAGGCCGGTGGGGGCAGGTGCCTCCAGCGCCGATCACGCGGTGGCCGGCCGATATGATGCAAGCTTGTTCAACACCAGTGGGGAGGGTCAACCATGATGGATCGCAGGGATGTGCTGCGCGGTGGCGCGGTTGCCGGTGCAACGGCGCTGGCAGCGCGCGCTGCAACGGCAGCGGCACAAGACACGCCGACTGACGCACCGATCAAGGATATCAATGGCCTGCGCCATCGCTGGGCCTTTTCGGTCAGCGTGTTCTTCAAGGAGCGGATCACCATTGAAAGCCCCTATCGCCGGGCATTCGTGCCGGCCATCGGCGGGGATATCTGGGGGCCGCGCCTGTCGGGCCGCGTGGTGCCCTATGGCGGGGCAGACTTCGGCGGTGGCGGTGGGCCGCTGGATGCGCATTACATGTTTCAGGCTGATGACGGCCACTACATCTACATCAACAACCGCGGCTACATGCGTCGCATCGGCGCCGATCCGGCTGACGGTGTCCGGCGCGATGTCGGTCCGGTCAATCCCGATGGCAGTTTCAGTCAGGAATTCCGTTCCGGATCGAATGATGAAACGCCGCTACGCATGCGCACCTCACCCTTTTTCGATGCGCCGGTGAACAGCCCGCACGCCTGGATGAACAGCACGCTGTTCATTGGCCACGGCCTGCGCATGGTCGATCCCGATCGCACGATCTTCACCTATTACGAGGTGCTGTGATGGACCGCATGCAAGTGCTCGCCGACAAGGGCGAGGAATATATCGCGGAGCTTGGCTTCGAGCCGGCTTTCACCGTCACCATCGAATATGCGCCGACGGAAATGTTCCACTCCCCGCGCGGGGACCGGATATTCCGCCGCATTGACGGTGGCTCCATCAGTGGCCGCATCACAGGCACGGTCTATCCCGATGGCGGTGGCGAATATTCTCAGCGGCGCGAAGATGCCGTGATCGATATCGACGCGCATGTGCTGCTGCGTGATGACAGCGAGCAAGGCGAATGGCTGTATCTGCGCAATATCGGATATCGCCGGCCAGACGGATATTACCGCGTCACCAGCTGGGTGGATGCCGATGTGCGCGGCCAGCACGACTGGGTGCTGGGCCTGTTCTTCATTGGTGTGGGTGTACCCGCAGAGGACGGACGCAGCATGACCATCAGCTATTATGAAGTGACCTGACGGCACGTTTTGGGGGAGGACAATTCCATGAGAAATCACGAACGAAAATCATGGGCCATTCGCGTGCTTGCGCCAGCGGGCGTGATGCTGGCAGCCGCAGGGCTGGCCGGTTGCGCGGCTGATGGCGAAGGCGAAGGCAGCGTTGCCGCAAGCGCGGCGGAAGCCTGCGACAAGGTCTGCCTCGAAGGCATCGCGGACGAATTCCGCGCTGCCTATCTGGCGCATGACCCGTCGCTTGCCCCTTTCGCTGGGGCAGTGCGCTTCACAGAGAACAATGTGGCCATGCCGTTTCCTGACGGCACATGGTCGACGGTGACCGAGGAGGTTGGCCCCGCGCTAACCCTTTCAGACTCCGAACTGGGGGCGGTCGCTATCTTTACCGCAATCCGCCAGCGCGAAATCCCGGGCTTCCTCGCGGTGCGCCTTAAGGTGGAGGGTGGCGAGATTACCGAGGTGGAGCAGATCATCTCAACTGCGCGCAACCTGTCCGGTCCGCCGACGCCCATCGGCGAGGTGGACGAATATGTGCATGAGCCGATTATCGATCAGGTCGTGCCGGTCGACCAGCGCGCCACGCGTGAAGAGCTGGCGGCGCACGCCAACGGCTATTTCGATACGCTGCAGCAGAACAACGGCGAAATCCGTGGCACCTGCTTCCTTGATGATGCAACGCGGCGAGAGAACGGGCTGTTATTCACCGATATCAAGGGCGGCTTTGAATCGGGCCGATACCTTTTTAACAACCGCGTCCGCCGGGAGGTTGTGCTGATCGACGAGGAGCGGCAGGTGTCACTTGCTCGCGGTTTCATCGATCACAAGGGGGTGCTGGACGAGTACACACTCACTGACGGCACGCCCGCCAAATCCATTTTCCAGGAGCCCCAGAGCTGGGCGTTCCTTGAAATGTTCAAGGTAAACGACGGCTGCATTTCGGCAGTCGTTGCCAATTTCTACCAGGCACCATATTACACCTCGTCTCCTTGGGGGGGGCAGGTTGTAGACTGGTCTGAGTTGGACCAGAACTGAGTATAATGATTGAAGAGAAGGATGTTTTTCCAATGAGTAGAATGATAAAGGGTACACGCGCGCCAACCGCACTTGCGCTTGGTGTCTCGGTACTCGCGCTGGCATCAAGCCCGGCGTTCGCACAGAACGAGGGCAATGACGGCGCTCGTGACAACAACACGATCATCGTGACCGCGCAGTTCCGCGAACAGGCGCTGCAGGATACCCCGATCGCCATTACCGCAGTGACGGCAGATGACCTTGAGGCGAAGAGCCTCAACGACCTCGCTACCGCTGCTGACAGCGCACCGAACGTGCAGATCCGTCCGCAGACTGCGGCCTTCGGTCCCTCGGTCACCGCGTCCATCCGCGGCATCGGCCAGAACGACTTCAACCCGGCCTACGAACCGGGCGTGGGTATCTACATCGACGATATCTATTACCCGTCGCTGACCGGTGCGATCTTCGACACGCTCGACCTTGATCGCGTGGAAATCCTGCGTGGTCCGCAGGGTACGCTGTCCGGCCGTAACTCCATCGGCGGCGCGGTGAAGCTCTATTCTCGCATGCCGAGCGGTGACACCGGCGGCTTCGTCGAAGCAAGCTATGGCAGCCGTGATCGCATCACGCTGCGCGCCGGTGCGGATTTCGCCCTGACCGACACGCTGTTTGCACGTGTTTCCGGCGTGTCCAAGCGCCAGGATGGCTATATTGACCAGCTCGACTTTGGCTGCGTCTATCCGGCTGGCGGCAGCGCCACGTTCACCCAGGCTGTCGCCGATGGCGGCACTGGCGTGCCGGAGCCGGTCAATCCGGCTGGCGGCGAACAGCGCATCGCTACAACGGATGATTGCCGTATCGGAACTCTCGGCGGCACCAACTATCAGGCTGGCCGAGCAATCTTGCGCTGGGAACCGAGCGCGGACTTCGACTTTACGCTGATTGGTGACTACACGGATCAGGATTCAACCGGCGCTGGTCAGGTGCTTAATGCGACGCGCCGCAACTCCAATGTCAACATCCTTAGCCCGGGCGGATTGCCGATCGACGACCGGTTCATCTGTGGCCCGTACTGTAACTTCCAGGTGGATGGCAATGCGGCAGGCGATCCGTTTGTTTCGCCGATTCCGCCTGATCCGTTTGGCGCCAATGGCACGCCGTTGCTGGCCACTCAGGGCAACAACCGCACGACCTATCGCGGTTGGGGTATTTCGGGCCAGGCCAACTGGGACATCAACGATATGCTTCAGCTGGTGTCGATCACCGGCTATCGAGAGTTTGATACCTACTGGGCGGCTGATGGCGATATCTCGCCTGCTCGCACCGGCTATGGCATCAATAACCTTTCGAACTGGAGCTTCAGCCAGGAAGTGCGGTTGAA
>CAYXTJ010000105.1:3804-7024 GCA_964467715.1 uncultured Sphingomonadaceae bacterium | reverse complement strand
GGCTCGCCGCCAGTCTCACCCTCGCCCATTTCAAACTCTATCCACTCGCCCTGCCCTGCACCTTCATGTTATTCCTGACCGCGCTGCGGCTCAATCACGGGGCGATCCACCACAACCTCGGCTTCACCCCGCACGGCCACCACGCTGTGCTGCATGGCCTCAGCGCGCTGAACCTCCTGTCGAACCATTCGGTGGCCTAGAACCACCTCCAGCATCACCGCCTTGCAGGAAAGCCGGGTGACCTCGAGGGCAAAGCCGGGCGGATGCGGCTCTGGCAGGTTGTATTTTATGGTCCGTTCTTCGCCATCCAAACCCATGCAAATGCCTGGCGCTATGGCAGCCGCACCCAGCGGCGCTACATGCTCGTGGATGGCGCGTCGAACCTTGCTGTGCCGGTGCTGGCGATCGCGCTGCAAAGCCATGCCCTCGCCTATCACCTCGCCATCATGCTCGCCGCCCAGTGCGCCACCGCATTCTTTGCCGTGTGGATCACCCATCACGGCTGCGAGGGAAGCCATCCCGTCGCCCGCACCCAGCGCACCAGATGGATCAATCTCGCGAGCTACAACATGTTCTTCCACCTTGAGCACCACACCTTCCCCGCCGTACCGGTGAAGCGGTTGGCAGTGCTGGCCAAGCGGCTGGACAAGGCCTTCCCCACGATCATCGCGCACGCCGGGCGTGTGCTCCCCGGACCGGAGTGATTGCACGATGGCACACCTGTCTCTATTTGAGCGCCTCATGGCACATCAGGTACATATCATCGGCGGCGGGCTCGCCGGAAGCGAAGCGGCTTGGCAGCTGGCAAAGCGCGGCATTCGCGTGAAGCTCTCGGAAATGCGCGGCGGCGGCGGCAGCACGCCTGCCCACCAGACGGACGGGCTGGCAGAACTTGTCTGCTCCAACTCCTTTCGCAGCGATGATGACACCAAGAATGCCGTGGGCCTGCTGCACCATGAGATGCGGCGACTGGATTCGCTGATCATGAGCGCTGGCGAAAAGGCCCGCGTGCCCGCAGGCAGCGCCATGGCGGTGGATCGCGATGTCTTTTCGGCCGAAGTGCAAAAGGTGCTGGAAGACCATCCGAATATCGAGATCGTGCGCGAAACGGTGGATGAACTGCCTGCATCAGGCATGACAATCGTTGCCACCGGTCCGCTGACCGCGCAATCGCTTGCGCAGAGCATCGTCAAGGCCACCGGCGAGGACCGCCTCGCCTTTTTCGATGCCATCGCACCCATCGTGCACCACGACAGCATCGACATGGATATCTGCTGGAAGGCCGCGCGCTGGGACAAGGGCGGCAAAGATTACATCAACTGCCCGATGAACAAGGAGCAGTACCTCGCCTTCCACCAGGGCCTGATGGATGCCGAGAAGGGAGACTTCAAGGAGTGGGAGGCTGACACCCCCTATTTCGAAGGCTGCATGCCGATCGAGGTGATGGCCGAACGTGGCGCGGAAACGCTGCGCTTCGGGCCTATGAAGCCTGTCGGCCTCGATAACCCGCACTGGGCCACCGAGGAGCACCCGAACGGCCGCTGGGCCTATGCCGTGGTGCAGCTGCGCCAGGATAACAAGCTGGGCACGCTGTGGAACATGGTCGGCTTCCAGACCAAGATGAAATATGGCGCGCAGGTGGAACTGTTCCGCACCATTCCCGGACTGCAGAATGCGGAGTTCGCAAGACTGGGCGGGATGCACCGCAACACCTTCATCAATTCGCCCATGTTGCTGGATCGCCAGCTGCGCCTGAAAGGCGGCGAGCACATCCGCTTTGCCGGTCAGGTGACGGGCTGCGAAGGATATGTCGAAAGCAGCGCGGTTGGCCTGCTGGCCGGGATCATGGCCGCAGCTGAGCTGACTGGCGAAACTTGGATCGCCCCGCCAGCAACCACCGCCATGGGATCGCTGCTGTCCCACATTACCGGCGATGCAGAGGCGAGCGACTATCAGCCGATGAACATCACTTTCGGCCTGTTTCCGCCGATGCACGAGGTAAAGAAGAAGTCGCGCAAAGAAGCCTATACCGAACGGGCCAAGGCCGATTTCGGTGAATGGCTGGATGGAATGCGAGCCGTAGCGGCCTGATCCGCTTGGGTTAGCGGTGATTGCGGGCGCTGGTGGCAAATTCGCCCTGGCTCAGCCACCCGTTGCCGTCAGCATCCATTTCGGCGAACCTGTCGGACGTGGTGACGGCCCATTCCTCGAACGTCAGCAGATTGTTGCCGTCCGTATCCAGCTTGCGGAACGAATCCGTGCGGGTGGACATCATCTCGTTACGGGTGATCTTCCGGTCACGGTTGCGGTCATAGCGGAAGAAGCGCCGTTCCTCGCGTGAAAGCTCCGTGCTTTCGGGCGGAGCCGGACCTTGCATCCCCTCGACATCGGCAAAAGGCAGCGCCTCGGGATCGATCGCCTCGCCATCGGGCACCGCGCCAACTTCAGGCGGCGGCGCACCCTCTTCAACCTCTGCCCGGCCCTGCATCCAGAACAGGCCAAGCCCGGTCATTGCCAATGCACCAAATGCCCCCAGGACGATGCGGTTCATCGCGAATCCTCTCAATACATGAGGAGGTTAGCGCCCGAACAGCCCCACCCGCAAGGCCAAGGCCATTGCCCCCGGCCCGTCGAGCAGATCACCGGCGTTGCGCCTGACAGCACGCATGGCCAGCGCGCGCAGCACGGAAAGCGGGCGCAGGCTACGCGGAAGCGCGGTTTTCGCGTTCTCCAGCAATCCGGCATGGCTGATCGTGGCGGCCAGTTCGGGGAAGGCGAGCGCCAAATCTGCGAGTGCCCACTGCCGCCCGGCTTGCCTCACCGCCTCCAGCTTCGCAGGATCATCGCACAGCAAAGCCCAGGCTACCCCCCTTGCCGACGCAACCACTTCGATCGCTTCAGGCGAGGCTTCTTCGACCAACAGGTGCTCCCAGCCGTCAACCAACGGCACAAGCCCTGCCGGATCGATCTCGCCTTGCCGCAGGCGTTCCAGCAAGGGTTCGCCCTTGGGCCACTTTGCCGGTTCTTCGGCCAGACGTTCGCGCCACCAGGCCAGCTTGATCTGCGCGATCATCGCCTCGCCGCCGATATGCACCACCGCAGCCAGACGCGCGTCCAGAATCAGCAAGGTCAGCGCATCCTCGCGCGACGTCGCCGGAGCGTAGGAAAGCGCGAGGCGCTGGGCGAGAGGGAGTGATTGCAGGCTCATCAGGAAGCTCGG
>CAYXTJ010000105.1:0-3704 GCA_964467715.1 uncultured Sphingomonadaceae bacterium | reverse complement strand
GCCTTTCAGCAAGGCCGCCCCTTTTTCATGTTCGGTTATGCGCCGGGCTTGCTCAGTCCTTGTAACAAACCTTCTTTGCCGCAGCGACGATGCGCGGGGCATCGATAAGCGCCAGCTTTTCCAGGTTCGCCGCATAAGGCAGCGGCACGTCCTCGTTGCACACGCGGATGACGGGTGCGTCGAGGTGGTCAAAGCCCTGCTCCATGCAAACCGAGATGATTTCCGACGCGATCGAGCAGACCGGCCAGCCTTCCTCGGCCACCACTACGCGGTTGGTCTTGGCGAGGCTTTCCAGCACGGTTTCAGTATCGAGCGGGCGCAGCGTGCGCAGGTCGATCACCTCAGCGTCGATGCCTTCTTCTGCCAGTTTTTCAGCCGCTTCGAGGGCGAACTTCACGCCGATGGAGTAGGACACGATGGTGACATCCGCGCCCTCGCGAACGATGCGCGCCTTGCCGATAGGCAGAACGTGGTCATCCAGCTGGGCAACCTCGAAGCTGTTGCCGTAGACCAGCTCGTTTTCAAGGAAGATCACCGGATCTTCACAACGGATGGCAGCCTTCAGCAGGCCCTTTGCGTCTGACGAATCATAGGGCGCGATCACGATCAGGCCAGGAACGCTGGCATACCAGGGTGCGTAGTTCTGGCTGTGTTGCGCAGCCACGCGGCTTGCGGCACCGTTCGGACCACGGAACACGATCGGACAACGCATCTGGCCGCCGGACATGTAGTTGGTCTTGGCGGCAGAGTTGATGATGTGGTCAATCGCCTGCATGGCGAAGTTGAAGGTCATGAACTCCACCACAGGGCGCAGGCCGCCCATGGCGGCGCCTGTGCCGATGCCGGCAAAGCCGTATTCGGTGATCGGCGTGTCGATCACGCGCTTTGGCCCGAATTCCTCAAGCAGCCCCTGGGTCACCTTGTAGGCGCCCTGGTACTCGGCCACTTCCTCACCCATCACGAAAACACGCGGATCAAGGCGCATTTCCTCGGCCATGGCATCACGCAGCGCTTCGCGCACGGTGAGGTTCGCCATGTTGGTGCCGGCAGGGATTTCGGGATCGGCAGCTCGCGGCTTGGACGCGGGCTTTTCCGCAGCCGGTGCAGGTGTAGAGACATCGGATACGTCCTCGTCCTCACCCGCAAGGATGGCAATCACGGTGCCGACGGCCACGTTCTCGGCGCCTTCCTCGACGAGGATCTTGCCGACCACGCCTTCATCGATGCTCTCGAACTCCATCGTGGCCTTGTCAGTCTCGATTTCGGCAAGCACGTCACCAGCGGAAACGGAGTCACCTTCCTTGACCAGCCACTTGGCGAGGGTGCCTTCCTCCATGGTGGGAGACAGAGCAGGCATTTTCAGTTCGATCGCCATCAGTAGTCTCCCACCAGCACGTCAGTATAGAGTTCTGACGGCTCCGGTTCGGGAGAGTTTTCGGCAAATTCTGCGGCTTCGCCAACGGCGGAGCGGATACTCTTGTCAATGTCCTTCAACTTGTCCTCGCTGACACCAAGCTTGATCAGCTCGGCCTTGGCCAGCTCGATCGGATCGCTCTTTTCGCGAACGCCCTGCACTTCCTCACGCGTGCGATATTTCGCCGGGTCGGACATGGAGTGGCCGCGATAGCGGTAGGTGTTGAGCTCCATCAGCACAGGGCCATTGCCGCCGCGCACATGCTCGACAGCGATCCTGGCAGCCTGGTGCACTTCCAACACGTCCATCCCGTTCACGTCCATGCCGGGAATCCGAAACGCCGTTCCGCGCCGGTGGAATTCGGTTTCTGCGCTGGAACGGCCGACGGCCGTACCCATCGCGTACTGGTTGTTCTCGACCACGAAGATGATTGGCAGGTTCCACAGGGCGGCCATGTTCATGGTTTCATAAACCTGGCCCTGGTTGGCAGCGCCATCGCCGAAATAGGCCATGCACAGCCCGCCGTCCTCGTTGTACTGGTGCGCGAAGGCAAGGCCCCCGCCCAGCGACACCTGCGCGCCGACGATACCGTGGCCGCCGTAGAACGCATGTTCGGTGCTGAACATGTGCATCGAACCGCCCTTACCGCGGCTGATACCAGCCTCGCGCCCGGTCAGCTCGGCCATGATGATCTTGGGATCGATGCCGTAGGCGAGCATGTGGCCATGATCGCGGTAACCGGTGATCACGCTATCCTTGCCTTCTTCCAGCGCGCTTTGCAGGCCAACCGCAACGGCTTCCTGCCCGATGTAGAGGTGGCAGAAGCCGCCGATCAGGCCGAGGCCGTAAAGCTGACCGGCCTTCTCCTCGAAACGGCGGATGAGCAGCATCTTCTGGTAAAAGGAGAGCAGTTCTTCCTCACTGGCATCGAATCGTTTCGACTCTTCGAAACGCTCCTGAAGGCTGCGGAGTGCGAAATCGTCGCCGGAATCCGCAGGTTTTGCTGCGGGTTTTGCCGCGGCCTTCTTGGCCGGTGCCCGCTTTGCTTTCGAGGTGGAGGAAGTTGATGCTCTTGCCAAAATTACCTGTCCCTATGCGCACCGCCCCAAGCGGTGCTGATCGTTCCTTGGCCTATAGGCCCGTGAACCGCAGCCGTGCAATGGCGCGATATGCAGAAGAACCAGATTGGTTGGAAAATCTTGCCGAGCGAACCCTCAGGGCTTCGCTTCAAGCTCAATCACATATTCATCGCGATGGGCGACGTTGAGATTGTGGCGCACCAGCTCGCTAGCCAGATCGGGATCGACATGATCGGGATCGAGCAGATCGACCTTGTTTGCCAGCACCGCTGCATCATGCTGCAACTCTGCAATCTGGGCACTCCGCAGTTCGAGGACCGCGCTCTTCTCGCTCCACGAAAGCAGACCGAACGGACCAGCCAGCGCCAGAGCACCAAGCATCAGCAACCATGCCAGCGCCAAAAGCTGGATGCGTTTTTCGCGTTTGCCGGATACCATGTTCATAGCATTAAAGAATCACACTTGAGGCCCTGATTCAAGCACTTTCAGCGGGATTTTGGCACGGGTCGAAAGAATGTGCGTTTCTGCCGCTTTGCGGAACTCTCTTGCCCACCTCTGCCCATCCGGTTGCAGGTGAAGCCATGACCAGGATAACACCAGATAATCCAATCGGGCTGGACGGCTTTGAGTTCCTTGAATTCTGCTCGGCGGAAAGAGGCATCCTCGAAGATGTCTATGCCACCATGGGTTTCACCCAGATCGCACGCCACCGGTCAAAAGATGCCCAGCTCTGGCGCCAGGGCAACATCAACTTCATCGCCAATTATGAGCCACGGAGTTCGGCCGCATATTTCGCAGCGGAGCATGGACCGTCCGCGTGTGACATGGGTTTCCGCGTGGAAAGTGCCGCCCTCGCCTATGCCGAAGCCATCCGGCGCGGGGCTGAGCGGGTCGAAGTCCCCACCGGCCCGATGGAATTGCGGCTTCCCGCGATACGCGGGATCGGCGGCTCCCTGATCTACCTGATTGACCGGTATGATGACCGATTGTCGATCTATGACATTGATTTCGCGTATTTTGCGGGCGCCAAACGTCATCCGGAGGGTGCCGGCTTCACCGCCATAGATCACCTGACACACAATTTGTACGACGGCCGCATCGCGCATTGGGAAGGCTTCTACAGTCGCATTTTCGGCTTCCGTGAATTCCGTCAGTTCGATGTCACAGGTGAATATTCCGGCCTCAACACCAAGGTGATGATCGCGCCAGAC
>CAYXTJ010000104.1:0-7178 GCA_964467715.1 uncultured Sphingomonadaceae bacterium | reverse complement strand
GACCAAGGAAGAGTGGAAGATGGTGGTCGAGACCAAGAAGATCCTCGATCCCAAGGTGAAGGTGCAGGCCACCTGCGTGCGCGTGCCGGTGTTCGTAGGCCACGCCGAATCCATCACGCTGGAGTTCGAGAAGGAACTGTCCGCCGAACAGGCGCAGGACCTGCTGCGCGAGGCACCGGGCATCATGCTCGTCGACAAGCGTGAAGACGGCGGATACGTGACGCCGGTGGAATGTGCCGGCGACTACGCTACCTACATCAGCCGAGTGCGTGACGATTCCACCGTCGATAACGGTATCGCGCTGTGGTGCGTGTCCGACAACCTGCGCAAGGGCGCTGCACTCAATGCGGTGCAGATTGCCGAGCTGCTGGGCCGCGAGTACCTCAAGAAAGGTTGAGCCTGTTTCAATCGACTGGCAGGGGCCTGCGAGCGATCACCGCTTGCAGGCCCTTTTCATTTTCGACGCTATCTCTGCGGGCGCGGCGCAGGTTTCTTCATCAGCGCGATCATCGGCACCGCGGCCAGCACCAGCCACATCAGCATGTAGTAATCGTTGATATAGCCGATCATCGCCGCCTGGCGGTTCACTTCCAGGTCCATCAACGCGAAACCGGCGCTGCCGAGACCCTGGAACCTGTCGAGCGAGGACAGGTCCACCGCGCTGCTGGAACCCGCGGTAAGGTGAGAGCCAAGGTCCGCGTGCGATATCTGGATGCTGCGCGAAAGCAGGAAGGCCATGACCGCGATCCCCACGGACGAGCCGACCGAGCGGGCAAGGTTGGTGATGCTCGATGCCTCAGTCCGCAGATGCGGGGCAAGGGTGGCAAAGGCCAGCGTGTTGAGCGGGATGAAGACGAACCCGATGCCAAGGCCTTGCACGAGGCCTGATGACACCAGTTCCCATGTGCCCACTTGCAGTGACCAGCCGCTCATCATGTGGAATGACCACGAGGTGATGATGAAGCCCAGCGCCACCAGGATGCGCGAATCCACATGCAGCTTGAGCAAGAGCGTGGCCAATTGCATGCTGGCGATCACGCCGAGGCCGCGCATCATCAGGATGATGCCGGTATCGATCGCGTTGTAGCCCAGCAGGCCCTGTAGCATGGGCGGCAGCAGCGCCATTGACGAGAACATCACGAACCCGACGATCACGAGGAACAGCACCGCCACCACGAGGTTGCGATCAGCAAACAGCTCGCGGTCAAACAGCGGGTGCTTGCCGGTCATGATGTGCACCAGCGCCATCCATGCGCTGCACAGGCAAACGAGCAGGTAGATCCAGCATTCCTGACTGGAGAACCATTCGACATGCGGACCGCGGTCCAGCAGCAATTGCAGGCTGGCGAGCATGGCGCTGATAAGGGCAAAGCCGAGCACGTCGAACGGGCGCTTGCGCGTTTCGCCCGATGGCATGGACGCGGCCAGCAGCGCGAAGGCAATCGCGCCCAGCGGCACGTTGATGTAGAACACGAACCGCCAGGACCAGTATTCGGTCAGGTATCCGCCCAGCACCGGGCCGATGATCGGCCCCAGCACCACGCCTGCGCCCCACAGCCCCATCATCTGCGCGTGCTTGCTGCGCGGCGTGATGTTGAGCATCACTGCCTGTCCCACGGGGATGAGGAACGCGCCTGCCACGCCTTGCAGCGTGCGGTAGATCACCATGTCGGCCAGCGCCTGCGCCATGCCGCAAGCGAACGATGTCACCACGAATGCGCCGATGGAGCCGAGGATCAGGCGGCGGATGCCGATCCGGTCACCCAGCCAGCCGGTGATCGGCAAGGCCACGGCGCTGGCGATGATATAGCTCGTCAGCACCCATGTGATGGTGTCCGGTGCAGCGCCCAGCGTGGTCTGCATGTGCGGGATGGCGACATTGGCGATGGTCGCATCGATCAGCTGCATCATCGAAGCCAGCATCACCCCGGTGATCACCAGCGCCGGGCTGGCGACTTCGATATGCGGCTTGTCCTCTGCTGGCGGCGCAGCGCCGGATGCCGGGGCGGGGGCGCTGGCGGCCATGCGCCTATTCGTCGTCAGCGGTGAAGACGGTGACCTCTGTCGAAAGCCCTGCGATCAGCGGGCGCGGGCTTTCCTCGTCCAGCACGATACGTACCGGCACACGCTGCGTTACCTTGATCCAGTTGCCGGTGGCGTTCTGCGCGGGCAGCACGGAGAATTCCGAACCGGTACCGGCACCGATGGACGCGACGTGACCGGTCAGGACAAGGTCGGGATAAGCGTCGAGGTGAATCTCGGCCCGCTGGCCGGGGGCCATGTGATCAAGATCCGTCTCCTTGAAATTCGCCTCGATATAGGTGCTGCCGCGCGACACCAGCGTGACAATCGGCAGGTTGGGCAGCACTTGCTGGCCGATCTGCAAACGGTCAGCTTCGGCGACGCGGCCCGTAGAGGGCGCGCGGATTTCGGTGCGGCGCAGGTTGAGGTCCGCGCTGGCCCGCTGCGCTTGTGCGGCGGCGATGCGCGGGTCCTGCCCCGGAACAGCGCTGCCCCGGGCAAGGCGGGCGCGGGCTTCTGCCTGCTGGGCTTCGGCCTGCCTCAAGCGTTCTTCGGCCTGGGCCACGGCGTGCTGGGCGGCATCATAGGCCGCGCGCGTGGTAAAGCCGCGTTCCATCAGCTCTTCCTGACGGCGGAACTGCGAGCGGGCGAAGGCGATATCCTCGCGCGCGGCGGAAATATCCACGCCGGTCAGGCTGGGATCGTTCTGTTTGGCGGTCAGGTCAGCCTCGGCAGTGGCGATGGCGGCATTGGCGGCCTGCAATTGCAGCTGGAAGGGCTCGGGATCGATGCGGAACAGCAGGTCCCCTGCATCAACCGTGTCGTTCTCGGCCACCAGCACCTCGACAATGCGTCCGCCCACCTCGGAGCTGACAGCCACCATGTCCTGCTTGATATAGGCGTTGTCAGTGGTGACCTTGCCCTGCTGGCTTTGCCAATAGAAGAACGCGGCTGCCAGCAAAACCAGCGGCACGGACAGCATGATCGCGATCCGCTTGCCGCGTCCGCCCTTGCTCTTTTCCGTGGCTATGGCCTGGCCCGCAGGGGGCGTTTGCGGATCGGCTTCCGCCATCAGTTTTACGAGTCCTTGTCAGTCTTGCGGGGCTTTTAGAGAAATTGGTTGCGAACAACAACTGGCCCGTGAGCGCAGGGCTGACCGGGCGCATAATGTCGGTTAGAGACTGCGCATGACCTTGCGCGCCGATCTCTTCTTCAGTTTCCGCTCGCCCTATTCCTACCTCGCCGTGGGCCGATATCGCGAGCTGGCAGAGCGGTATGACCTTGAAATTCGCCTGCGCACCGTGATGCCGCTGGCGATCCGTGATCCGCAGTTCTTCACCCGCGGCAATCCGCTGATGATGCCTTACGTGCTGGCGGATGTGAAACGCCTTGCGCAATACCTCGACTTGCCCTTTGCCTTTCCGCAGCCCGATCCGGTGGTGCAGGATCTGGAAACCCGCGCCATCGCCGCCGAGCAGCCGCATATCTGGTACATCTCTCGCCTTGGCGAAGCGGCGGAGCGGCACGGCGCGGGCCTCGCCTTCGCGCATGAGGCTGCCCAGCTGATCTGGGGCGGAACGAAGAACTGGGACGAGGGCGAACACCTTGCAACTGCCGCAGGTCGCGCCGCACTGGACTGGCACACGCTGGAAGCAGAGGTCGCTGCTGATGCCGAGGGGCTCGACCGGCAGATCGAGGATAATCACGCTGCGCTGGAGGCAGCCGGCCACTGGGGCGTGCCGACGTTGGCATTCAACGGGGAACCCTTCTTCGGGCAGGACCGTATCGAAGTGGCGCTCTGGCGCATGAAACAATCAGGATTGCAGGAACGATGAACACGCAAATGGTCGCAGGCTTCGACGGCGCGCAGCTGGCGGTGCACAGCGTGGGCGAGGGCAGGCCGGTGCTGTTGTTGCACGGGCTGTTTTCCAGCGCCGAGATGAACTGGATCGGCTTTGGCCATGCACAGGTGCTGGCGGATGCGGGCTTCCGGGCGATCATGCCGGACTTGCGCGCCCATGGGCAAAGCGCTGCGCCGCATGATCCGGAAGCCTATCCGCCCGATGCGCTGGCGCGCGATGCGGAAGCGCTGGCTGAAGCGCTGGCGCTGGAGCCGGGCGCGTTCGACCTCGTCGGCTTTTCGCTCGGCGCGCGAACTTCAGCCAATGCCGTCCTGGCAGGAATGCAGCCGCGCAAGCTGGCTCTATGCGGCATGGGCTTGCAGGGCCTTTCCGAATGGGGGCGGCGCAGCGATTTCTTCATCGATGCGATCGACCGGTTCGATGATTTGAAACAGGGCGATCCCGCCTATTTCGCGGTTGCCTTCATGCGCAAGATGGAGGTGGACCGCGTGGCGGCGCGGCTGCTGCTGGAGTCGCTGTCGCACAACAGCACGGGCGATCTTTCCGGCATCACCATGCCCACGGCTGTGATCTGCGGAGATCAGGACCGTGACAACGGCTCTCCGCAGGACCTTGCCGATGCCTTGCCCGATGGCCGGCATATCGAAATCCCCGGCACGCACATGTCCTGCGTCACCAAGCCGGAACTCGGCCAGGCCATCGCAAGTTTCCTGACCGGCTGACAAGTCATTCGTCGAGCAGCATTGGCCATCTTGCCGTATGTATGAGACGTTGCAGGCAATTGGGACGAACCATCTCCGCACAGAAAGGATGGATCGTGAGGAAAACCTGTTTCGCCTTGCTTGGCCTTGCCGTCAGCGCCTGTTCCGCTGCCGGAGACGGGGCTGGTTCGGCTGCATCCGCCAGCGAGGCGAGCGGCACGCTGTTCGTGGCCAACAAGCGCGGCGCCAGCCTCTCCCGCGTGGACCTTGCCAGCGGTGATGAAACCCACCGTGCCAGCACTTGCGAGAACCCGCATGAACTGACCGTCTCGCCAGATGATACGCTGGTGATGGTCGCCTGTTATTCGGGCACCAGGATGGAAACCTACAGCACGGCAGACCTGTCGCGCGCCTATGCCGTGGAACTGGGGCCGGGTGCCCGCGTCCACAGCGCGATCTGGCTGGAAGATGGCCGCGTGATCGCGGGCGCAGAAGGGCGCGGATCGCTGGTCGAGATGACGCCCGACCCCGACACCATCTTTGCACTCGCCGAATTCGGCAGCGGTGGTGATGGCCCGCATATGGTGGCGGTGAACGAGCAGGGCGACATGGCCTGGGGCACCTTCATCCCCTCTGGCACCGTGGTGCGTTACGACCTTGAAGCAGACGAGGAAGCGGCTCGCCGCCATGTGGGCGAGGATATCGAGGCGCTGGCGCTTTCGTCTGACGGCACCAGCCTGTGGGTCGGCTCCAACAGCGAGAACATGGTCTATCGACTTGATCCCGAGACACTGGAAGCGCAGGCGCGGATCGCGGTGGGGGAAGTGCCGATCCGTCTTGTTGCCCACCCTGACGGGCAACATGTCGTCTCCTCCAACTTCGGCAGCGGCGACCTGAGCGTGATCGACACCGCCAGCAACGAGGTGGTGCGCACCATCACCGTGTCCGGATCGCAGGATGCGGCGCAGGTGACGCTGGTGTTCAGCGAAGACGGATCGCGCCTCTATGCCGCCGAGACAGGCCATGACGAAATCGCCGAGATCGACTTCGAAAGCGGTGAGGTGCTACGCCGATTGCCGGCAGGGCCGGGCGGTAACGGGCTGGCGGTTATCGACTAGAGGGATTGGATGAAGGCAGGGCTGGCAATGATCGGGGGGCTCTTGTGCGTCTCTCCCGCAATGGCGCAACTGGCAGTGCCCGATGATGGGCTTGAAATCCTCAGTTCGGCGCATGGTTCCTCCACCCGGCAGGCCGAGGCGTTTATAGTTTATTCCAGCCTGACCAACGCAGTTGAACAGCAGCATGATGCTGTGCGGCGGCAATTCATGGAGGGCACAATGGAATGGCGGCAACCTTGCAATTTGAATGGAGGAGGATTGGGCTTCATTGGTAACCCGGCTAGCCTCGAATCTGAGATTGATGCTGTTGCGGCCGCCGAAGCAGCCGCGACGACTGCAAATCCGGG
This sequence comes from uncultured Sphingomonadaceae bacterium, assembly GCA_964467715.1. Classification (GTDB taxonomy): domain Bacteria; phylum Pseudomonadota; class Alphaproteobacteria; order Sphingomonadales; family Sphingomonadaceae; genus Alteraurantiacibacter. The sequence continues at coordinate 1,128 of CAYXTJ010000104.1, read as the reverse complement.
ATGGTGGCCAAGTCCGTTGCGAGCCGTCTTCCCGAACAGGGAGGCGGCCGAAAAGGCCGCATCGGTGGTTGTTGCCAGCGGTGGTTACGTCATTCAGTCCGGCCCGGTGCTGTTTGATTGCGAAGACGCGCAGGCAACTGCCCGTGCAAACGCCGTGCGCGATGCTTTGCCGGAAGCGGAAGCCGTCGCTGCCAGTCTCGGCCTGCGCATTCGTGAAGTGTTGCGCGTCGACTTCAGCATACCGCCCAACAGTTTTACCGTTTACGCGCCTGTTGAAACCACTGAGGGCAATCCAGACGAGGTAGTGACCACGGTGCCGGTCACGGTTACTTACAAAGCCTATTTGCGGGAGCCGGTTTTCTGAGCATGACGCTTTCCGACAAACAAAAAGGGCGCCGACCCTTGCAGGTGGCGCCCTCTTTTATCCGGTAGCCGGAAAAGGTGAGCCTCAGGCTTCCTCTTCGCCAGCTTCTTCCTCGGCGGCTTCTTCAGCCGGGGGAAGGTCGCCCAGTTCGCGGTCGGGATCGAGCTCGTGCTGGAAGCCGGCTTCGGCATCGGCCGCAGCTTCTTCTTCCGTCATCTGCGCGATCACGTCGACGCCCTGGCTCTGCAGTTCGGCTTCGTCTTCCGAGCGGGCCACATTGGCCTTCACGGTGATCTGAACTTCCGGGTGCAGGGCGATGGTCACGTCGAACATGCCGATCGTCTTGATCGGCGCACCCATGATGACCTGCTTCTTATCGATGTCGTGGCCCTTTTCGACCAGACCGGCAGCCACGTCACGAACGTTGACCGAGCCATAGAGCTGGCCGGAGTTCGAAGCGGCGCGGATCAGGACGATTTCTTCGCCGGCAACAGTGCTGCCCTGGGCTTCTGCAGCGGTACGCTTTTCGGCGTTTTCTGCTTCCAGACGGTCACGGTTGGCTTCGAAGACTGCCTTGTTCGCTTCATTGGCGCGCAGCGCCTTCTTCTGCGGCAGCAGGAAGTTGCGGGCATAGCCGTCACGCACGGTGACAACGTCACCGATGGTGCCGAGCTTTTCGACGCGTTCGAGGAGAATGATATCCATGTGTCCTACTCCTCTTACTTCACGATGTAGGGCAGCAGGCCCAGGTGACGGGCACGCTT
>CAYXTJ010000103.1:0-7314 GCA_964467715.1 uncultured Sphingomonadaceae bacterium | reverse complement strand
CATGCCGGGCTTGCGCGCGACACCGGCGGTGACGATGATGACGTCCGCGCCGGCGATGTCTGCGTAGTCGTTCGACCCGGTGATCTTGGCGTCGAAGCCTTCTACCGGGCCGCACTGCGAGAGATCGAGCGCCTTGCCCTGCGGCATGCCTTCGGCGATGTCGAACAGGACGATGTCGCCCATTTCCTTCTTCGCTGCGAGGTGGGCAAGGGTGCCGCCGATCATGCCGGCGCCGATCAGGGCGATTTTCTTGCGTGCCATGAGGGTTTCAGGTCCTTCAAACTGCGCGGGCGCGGTGGTGCGTAAGGGTATCCTGCAGGAAAGGTCCCCGCGCTCCGCAAGGGGTCAATTCCCAAAATCGATTCTCGCGTTAGGCTTCACTATACCCTATTGCAACCGCGAAAGGGACCAATTTCCTGACTATCTTTGATATCAGTTCGCAATATCATTAATATAGGCGCGCAAGCTTGATTTTGTCCGTGAAATGGCAGGAATTTGCCCCTTTACGCAGTTGGCAATGTCCGCTCAGCCGGCCTTGCGGTGGGTTGCGACAGCGGGAAGTTCCTCCTGCAGCATGATCAGCGCGTTGTGTTCGGGCACCGCGCGGCTGAAATGATAGCCTTGTCCAAGCGTGCAACCTGCCTCGCGAACCGTTTCCACCTGCTCCAGCGTCTTCCAGCCCAATAGGGGTTCACCGCGTGGGTATGGTAATGCGTGGCAAGGCCCACCGGCTCATAGACAAAGCCGCCCAGCGCCGCGCTCGCCACACGCTTGGCGCGCAGCCACACGCTGGTTTGAGGCCTGCGGACCATTGAGCCGTCGCAGGTGAAGCTGAACTGGCAGCCGGTCGTGCGTTCCGATTCCTGGAACACCACGCCGCACACGCTGTTGGGGAAAGCCGGATGCTGCACGCGGTTCATCACCACCTGCGCCACCGCGCGCTTGGCGGGCATGCCTTCGCTCGCCGCCTCGTAATAGATCGCCATGATCAGGCATTCCTCGGCCCGCATGCGCGAGGTGAAGCTGCCGCTGAGGGTGAAAGCGCGCGCGGAAGGGCAGGGGCGATAGGGGAAGGCGGTGCTTTCGATCCCGGCGGCGGGATCTTCTGCTGGCTCCTGCATCTCGCTTGCGAGTGGAGGCTCTTCGGCGGGCGGCTGGTAAGGGATCGTCTCGGGAATGACGAAGCGGATCACCTGCGGTTCGGGTTCTGCTTCGAGTTGCGGAGCCGCCATCGCCGGGACCGCGATCGCTGCCGCCAGAACGCCGAACCTGCGATAGACGATGCGGCGCGCAGCACGGCGCTTGCCCCAGGCCGATCGCGGCGCAAGGTTCTGGCCTCCGTCTTCAAGGAATGGCGTGTAATCCAGCGTGAAATTCCCGTGCTGCGTGATCGCGCTTGCAGCGCGTATCGCATCCCGCTCGCCAGCGCCGCTGCCGCAATCGCGCTGTGCCACAAAGGGACGGGTCCGGCGGCGGCGGTAAATCTTGCGCGCTGTCTGCCTGCAGCCTATCGACCGGTGCGGAATGAGACCTTTGCTGACACGGCTGAACCTTGCTGCACTGGGCGCTTGCCTGCTGGTTGGCTGCGGTGTCTCGCCCAAGCCTGCGCCCCGCGAAAGCGACGGGCCGACCATCGTCAGCCTCAACCCCTGCACCGATGCGATACTTGCCGAAGTGGCAGGCGATGGGCAGTTGCTGGCAGTTTCCCACTACAGCCATGATCCGCATGCGACCTCCATGCCGCTGGAGCAGGCGCTGACCTATCCGGCGACGGGCGGTACAGTGGAAGAGGTTCTGGCGCTCGATCCTGATGTGGTGGTGGCTGGCGCTTTCCTCGCCCCGGCCACGCGCAACGCCTTCGAGCGGCTGGGCGTGCAAGTGGAGACCTTCGACCCGCCGATGACGGTGGAGGAGAGCGTGCGCCAGGTCCGGCGATTGGGGGCCTTGGCCGGGCAACAAGGGAATGCAGACCAGCTCGCCGCGCGCATCACCTCCGCGTGGGAGCAGGCGGGATATGCCGGTGAGCCGCTGCCTACGGTCCTGCTACAGCAGGGTGGCATCGTGCCGGGACCGGAGAGCCTCATTGCCCGGCTGATGGAGAAGAGCGGCCTGTCGCTCCATTCAGCCGCGCGCGGGCTGGGGCAGGGCAGCTATCTTCCGCTTGAGCAGGTGATGGCAGACCCGCCGCATCTGGTTCTTGCCTCAGGCGAGGAGCGCATGCTCGATCACCCGGTGCTCAAGGCCCGCGATGACATGCGCTTCGATGCGTTGGACCCGGCGATGCTGTTCTGCGGCGGCCCCACCATCATCAGGACACTGGAGGGGCTGGCCGAACTGAGGACGCCGCGATGATCCGCCCGATGATGCTGTTCGGTGTGCTGCTGGCCATGGCCTTCCCGCTTTCGCTGGTTGCGGGGCGCGTGTGGATCGGGCCGGATATACCCAACGCCTTGCTGATCCTGATGGAACTGCGCCTGCCGCGTTCGCTGCTGGCGGTGATCATCGGTGCGGGCCTTGGCGCAAGTGGTGCGGCGATGCAGGGGTACTTGCGCAACCCGCTGGCCGATCCCGGCCTGTTCGGGATCGCTCCGGGCGCGGCGCTGGGGGCGGTGCTGAGCCTGTTTCTGGGCATTGGCGGCGGGCTGGCCTTGCCGGCCTTTGCCCTTGTCGGCGCTGGCGGTGCGATGGCGTTGCTGGCGCTGGTCGCGGGGCGCAAGGCAGGCATCGCGCTGTTCACGCTGGCGGGGCTGATGATTGCCAGCCTTGCGGGTGCGCTGACCAGCCTCGTCATCAGCCTTGCGCCCAATGCCTTTGCCATGTCCGAACTCGTGATCTGGCTGATGGGCGCGCTGACAGACAGGAGCTGGGCCGATGTCGAGATCGCTGCGCCGCTCACCGCGCTCGGCATCATCGTGCTGCTGCTGGCAGGCAAGGGGCTGGACGCGCTGACATTGGGAGAGGAAGCCGCGCGCTCGCTGGGGATGGACCCGGCGCGGCTGCGCTGGCTGCTGATCATCGGCAGCGGTTGCGCGGTGGGAAGCGGCGTGGCGGTGGCGGGCATCATCGGCTTCGTCGGGCTGATCGTGCCGCACCTCGTGCGCCCGATGACAGACGGCAGGCCATCGCAGCTGATCCTGCCCAGCGCCTTGGCGGGCGCGCTGCTGGTGCTGGTGGCAGACGCCATCTGCCGCGTGCTGCCGCTCGTCACCGAACTGCGCCTCGGCATCGCACTCAGCCTGATCGGCGCGCCCTTCTTCCTGTGGCTGCTGCTCAAGATGCGGCGGGAACTGGCATGACGCTGGAGGTGCGCGATCTTGCCATTGCAGGCCGTCTGGCTGGTGTGGAGACTGCCTTCGCGCCGGGCAGGATCACCGCGATCTGCGGCCCCAATGGCGCTGGCAAGTCCACGCTGCTTTCTGCCTGTGCGGGATTGCTGCAAGGCGATGCGGGCGAGGTGATGCTCGATAGCCGCCCGATCTCCGCGATCCCGGCAGGCGAGCGCGCCCGCGCCATCGGCTATCTTCCGCAAGCCGGAGAGGTGGCATGGAACCTGTCGGTAGAGGCACTGGCCGCACTGGGCCGCCTGCCGCATGGCGACGCGGGCAGAGAACCTGTCGCCAAGGCCCTGTCCGCGCTCGATCTTGCACAACTGGCAAAGCGCCCCTTCGCCACGCTTTCCGGCGGCGAGAAGGCCCGCGCGTTGCTGGCCCGCGTTCTGGCGACAGAGCCGCAGTGGATCCTTGCCGACGAGCCGCTCGCCGCGCTCGATCTTGCTCACCAGCAGGCGCTGCTGCGCCATTTGCGCGCCGCGGCAGACGCGGGCGCCGGCGTGGTGCTGGTGCTGCATGACCTTGCACTCGCCATGAACCATGCGGACGAGGTTGTAGTGCTGCGCGAAGGCCGAACCCGTGAAAAAGGGCCGCCAGAGGCAGCCCTTTCTTCTCAGGTCATCGCTGACATCTGGGGACTGCCCGCACGCTGGCTGGGTGAGCCGGGCGCGCGGGCCTTGTCCCTCGGTTAGGTGCCTGTTGGGCTTCCAACAGCCCGCGCGCTTCCAGCATCGGTTCCACCTTCGGATCACGTCCGGTGAAATCGCGATACATCTGCTCATAGCCCTTGGAATGGCCCTGGCCGAGGAATGTCTCGCGGATATGGTCACCCATCTGCCGCGTCATCCCGCCATTGTCCTTCACATAGGCATAGGCATCGTGATGCAGCATCTCGGTCCACAGATAGGAGTAATAGCCCGCGTCATAGCCGTGGCTGAAGATGTGGCGGTAATAGGTTGTGCGATAGCGCGGCGGCACGAGCTCGGGATTGAGGCCGAGACCAGCCAGCGCATGATGCTCGAAGGTCTGCACGTCTTCCGGGGCTTCACCCGGCTTCAGCGCGTGCCATTCCATGTCGAGCAAGGCCGCAGTCACCGTTTCGCCTAGTGCATAGCCCTGATCGAACTTGCTCGCCCGGTCGATCGAGGCGAGCAGACTGGCGGGAATCCGCTCGCCTGTCTGCCAGTGCCGGGCATAGTTGTTCAGCACTTGCGGAAGCACCGCGAAATTCTCGTGGAACTGGCTGGGAAATTCCACCCAGTCGCGCGCGGTATTGGTGCCTGACAGCGAGGGATATTGCTGGTCCGCGAACATGCCGTGCAGCGCATGGCCGAATTCGTGGAACATGGTGACGACATCGTCAAGGCTTGCCAGCGCCGGTTCGCCGGGGGCGGGCGGGGCGATGTTCTGGGTGTTAGTGATCACCGGCTTGCCGCCCAGCAGGTGGCTCTGCTCCACGAAGTTGCTCATCCACGCGCCGCCCTGCTTGCTGTCACGCTGGAACGGATCGAAATAGAACAGCGCCAGTTCGCTGCCATCGGCATCGCGCACGTTATAGACGCTCACATCCGGGTGATAGACCGGGATATCGTCACGCTTTTCGAAGGTCAGGCCGTAAAGCTGGTTCGCCATGAAGAACACACCGTCTTCCAGCACGCGATCCACGACGAAGTACTGCTTGATCTGGTTTTCATCGAGGTCGTAGCGTTCCTGGCGCACCTTCTCCGCATAATAGGGCCAGTCCCACGGTTCGACGGTGAAGTTCTTGCCATCCTGCGCGATGCGTTCGTTCAGCACTTCGGCTTCGCGCTGCTGCGTGGCGGAGAGGGCCGGCACCATCTGACGCATGAAATCCAGCGCACGCGAAGGTTCCGCCGCCATCCGGTCATACATTTTCCACGTTGCGTAATCGGGCGTGTCGAACAGCTGGGCCTTGCGGGTGCGCAGTTTCACGATATCGCCCACGATGCCGCGCGTGTCATATTCATCCCCGGCAGAGGTGCGGGTGATGCTGGCCTTGTACAGCCGCTCGCGCACATCGCGATTGTCGAGGCGGGTCAGCTGCGGCTGCTGCGTGGTGTTGATCAGGGTGAGGATGTATTTGCCCGGCATGCCGCGTTCTTCGGCAGTGGCGGCAGCGGTGGCGATCTCGCCTTCGGTGAGGCCGGACAGTTCCTCGCGCGTGTCCACCACGATGGCGGCCGCGCCGGTGGCGGCGGTCAGCTTCTGCGAGAACGCGGTTTCCAGTTCGGAAATGCGGGTGTTGATCGTGCGCAGTTCTTCCTGCGCGGCATCGTCCAGCAGCGCGCCGCCGTGGACGAAATCGGCATAGGTCGTCTCCAGCAGCATCGCGTCTTCGGCGGTCATGCTCATGGCGGCACGGTTGTCATACACCGTCTTCACCCGCGCGAAGAGCTGCTTGTCGAGGTGGATCGCGTCATTCAGCGCGGCGATCTGCGGCGAAATGGCGCTGTCTGCCGCATTGAGCACATCATTGGTATTGGCGCTCACTTCCTGGCTGAAGGGGTAATATGCGCGGTTGAACATCTGGCCCGTGCGCTCCATCGCCACGATGGTGTTCTCGAAAGTCGGGCTTTCCGGGTTTAGCGCGATGCGGCGCATTTCGGCGCGCTTGATGGCGATGCCCTGTTCCAGCGCGGGCAGGTAATCGCTGTCCTCGATCGCGTCGAAATCGGGTGCTTCAAAGGGCAGGGTGGAAGGCCGGGCAAAGATGCCCGTCGCTTCGGGGATGGCGGGTAGGGCGGTATCGGCAGCTTCGGCTTGGGCCATTGCGGTTTCGGTATCCATAGTGGTGCAGGCCGTGAGCAATGCCACAGCAGCAGCACCCGCGAAAAGGCGCGGGTTCATTCTTGTCTCCAGATTTGCGACCCGGTGCGACCTGTTTCTGTTGAAACCTCCCCTATCAGGGCAATGCTGGCGACGCAATAAACAAGAATGTCACTAAGGAAATTCCTCTATCACCTCGTAGCGCGCAGGGCCGTGCGCCAGATGGCTTTCAAACAGCGCGAATCTTTCCACCGTGAAAGGCTCCAGCCGCAGCCGGGAATGCTGCGCCAGCCATGCGGGAATATCGGCGCTGTGGCGGCTGAAACGGGCAAGGGTGAGGTGCGGCGTGAACTTGCGCGTCGGCATGTCCGGCGCCAGCGGGCGGCAGGCGCTGGCAACGCGCTTGTGCAAGGCGGCAAGTGCGGGCTGCTCCTCTATCCCCGCCCAGATCGAATGGGTCAGGCCTTTGCGCTCGAAATGACCGGTGCCCGCGATGGTAACGGGGAAGGGAAGGAATTCCACCTGCGAAAGCGCCGATACCACATCGCCCACGTCCCGCTCCGCAATATCGCCCAGAAAGGCGAGGGTGATGTGCAGCTGTTCCTCATCCTGCCAGCGGGCATTCTCCACCGCTTCCATCGTGTCGATCAGCGCATCGATCACGGGCTCGGGCGGGCGGATGGCAACGAACAGGCGGGGCATGGGGCGCAGATAGCACAAGCCCGCGCCAGAGCGAGGGGCCACAGGCGCAATTACTTCCTGTGCAATATGCCGGTGGCGATGCTTGACCAATGTGAACATTTGCGGAACATTGCTGTTTGTCAGGCCTGACCCAAAGGCCTGCTGGACTCTTCGCAGCAAAGGCACCACATCGCCGCCATGGCACTTACCCACATTTCGGTTCGCGGTGCGCGCGAGCATAACCTCAAGGGCATCGATATCGATCTTCCGCGCGATGCGCTGATCGTGATCACCGGGCTTTCCGGCTCCGGCAAGTCGAGCCTCGCTTTCGACACCATCTATGCCGAGGGGCAGCGCAGGTATGTGGAGAGCCTTTCGGCCTATGCGCGCCAGTTCCTTGAGATGATGCAGAAGCCCGATGTCGAGCATATCGACGGGCTGTCTCCCGCCATTTCCATCGAGCAGAAGACCACCAGCCGCAACCCGCGCTCAACCGTGGCCACGGTCACCGAGATCT
>CAYXTJ010000102.1:0-7339 GCA_964467715.1 uncultured Sphingomonadaceae bacterium | reverse complement strand
GCAGATGCGCAGCGATTGGGTGCTGCCGATCTGTTCGGGCGGCGAGCGGCTGAAGGATGATGCCGGCCACAAGGCGCATCCCACGCAGAAGCCCGAAAGCCTGCTCTACCGCGTGTTGCTCGCGACGACTGAAGCGGGGGACGTGGTGCTCGATCCGTTCTTCGGCACCGGCACCACCGGCGCTGTCGCCAAGCGTCTGGGTCGCGAATGGATCGGCTGCGAGCGTGAGAGCGCCTATCGCGAAGTTGCCACCAAGCGCATCGCCAAGGAACTGCCGCTGGATGAAAGCGCCTTGAAGACCATGCAGAGCCGCAAGAGCCAGCCGCGCGTCGCCTTTGGCGCGGTGGTGGAGGCAGGCCTGCTTACGCCGGGAACGGAGCTGTTCGACAAGAAGCGCCGCTGGAAGGCGGTTGTGCGTGCTGACGGTTCCATCGAAAGCGGCAAGGAAGTGGGCTCGATCCACCATGTCGGCAAGACGCTGCAGGATGCGCCCAGCTGCAACGGCTGGACCTTCTGGCACTATGAAGCCGATGGCGAGATGAAGCCTGTGGATGCAGCGCGGCAGCTCTATCTTTTGGCGGTGGAAGACTGACGGCCTGTTGGTCTAAAGGCCGGGCATGGCGCTGTCACTCTACATCCAGCCGCTTTCCACCGTAACCGGCCCGCAGGCGGTGGAGGCCGATGCCATCCGCCTTGGCGGGTCGATGGTCTATGCTAATTTGTTCGCGCTGGTGATCCGTGATGGCGGAACCGTCATCAGCCGCGAAATGGCGAGCGCGGTGGAAATGAACGGCGCGCTGTCGGATCTGCCCGGCGATCTGGTGGACGAAGGCGCGGCGCAATGGGCGAACCTGCAAAAGGTTCACGCACCGCTGCAATGCGGGGATCGCACCATCCGGCTGGACCAGCCGCAGGTGATGGGCATCCTCAACGTCACGCCGGACAGTTTCTCCGATGGCGGCAAGTTCATGGATGACGAGGCCGCAATGCAGGAGCAGGCGGCGAAGATGCACGAAGCAGGCGCTGCCATCCTCGATATCGGCGGCGAAAGCACGCGGCCCGGCGCTGCCGCCGTTTGGGAAGGGGACGAGATCGAGCGCGTCGTCCCGGCAATCGAATATTGTGCTCGGATGGGTGCTGCTGTCAGCGTGGATACCCGCCGCCCGCCGGTGATGCAGGCCGCGGTGGAGGCAGGCGCGCATATCATCAATGACGTGTCCGCCCTGCGCCATGATCCGGCCAGCCTTGGCTATGGCGCATCAGCAGGCAAGCCGGTGATCCTGATGCACGCACCGGGGCCGAGCGCCGATGCTGCCGAAAAGCTGCATGACGATGCCAACTACACCTCCGTGGTGTTTGACGTGTTCGACTGGCTGAAAGAGCGGCGCGATGCCGCGATTGCTGCGGGAGTGGCGCGCGAGCTGATCGTGCTCGATCCCGGCATCGGCTTCGGCAAGAGCGTTGCTGACAACCTCAATTTGATGAACGCGCTGCCGCTGTTCCACGCGCTGGGCCAGCCGCTGCTGCTTGGGGCGAGCCGCAAGCGCACCATCGGCGCATTGTCGAACGAGGTCGCCGCGCACCAGCGACTGGGCGGCTCGCTCGCCTTCGCGATGAAGGGCATAGACGCGGGCTATCACCTGCTGCGCGTGCATGACGTGTTCGAAACAGTGCAGGCGCGCAATGTCTGGCGCGGAATGCGCGATGCGGCGCTCACCGATTTCGGCGGCCTGCCCGGCTAGACTGCGTCTAAAGCGAGAAACCGCCGTCGCTGGAGAGCACTGCGCCGGTGATATTGCCAGCCGCATCGGACAGCAGGAAACCGATCGTATTGGCGATCTCGTCTGCGCTGGCGAAGCGCTTGGTGGGCGTGACTTCGGCCATAACGGTGAGCGCCTGTTCGCGGCCCATGTCCTTCACCATTTGAGCGAAACCGGGGTCGCTGTCCCAGATACTGGTGTCGACACCGCCGGGCGCGATGGCGTTCACGCGGATGCCATCGGCAACACCTTCCAGCGCGCCGATCTTTGCCAGCTGGATCACGGCCGCCTTGCTGGTGCAATAGGCTGACGCGCCGGCCATCGGCTTCAGGCCCGATACCGATGCGAGCATCACCACGCTGCCCCCGTCCTTCATGGCGCGCATCGCGCTGCGCAGGGTTAGGAAGGCCCCGTCGAGGTTGACCGACATGATCGAGCGCCAGTGATCGAAACTGGCATCGCGAATTGGCGATCCGGCGGCGATACCGGCATTGACCACGGCATGGTCCAGCTTGCCCAGCTGCGGCTCCAGCACTTCCCAGAAGGCGGGATCGGACACGTCGCCCGCATGGGGGCTTACCTCGCAGGTGAGGCCCAGCGCGGCGAGGCCGGCGGCATCCTTGTCCACCAGCACAAGCCTGCCAATGCCCTGCGCATCCAGCCAGCGCGCGCAGGCAGCGCCGATGCCGGAGGCAGCGCCGGTTATGAGCGCGCTGCGCCCAGTGAAGTCTGTTTCTGTAGTCATGGAGAGGATGGCTAGCTTGCGGCCACCCCGGTGTCGAGCCTCAGGCGGCGTTGTCTATGCCAAGGTCGGACAGCTTGCGATACAGCGTCGAGCGGCCAATGCCCAGGCGGCGGGCCACTTCGGTCATGCGGCCACGATAATGGCCGATGGCGAGGCGGATTACGTCAGCCTCGATCTCTTCCAGCGGGCGCAGATTGCCGTCTGCCGTGTAAAGCATAACGCCCGCGCCTTCGTTCATCACCTGCTCGACTTCTTCCAGCTCGCCGATGATTTCGGACAGTTGCGGGAAGTCTGAAGCAGTCAGCGCGTCGCCATCGCAGAACACGGCGGCGCGGAACAGCGCGGCCTGCAACTGGCGGACATTGCCGGGCCAGTCGAAGGCTGAGAGGATGCGCAGGGCGGCATCGGTGATGCCCAGCTGGCGCAGGCCCTGCTGTTAACCGATGCGGGCGAGGAAATGGCGGGTCAGCGCGCCGATATCGCCATTGCGGTCACGCAGCGGCGGCAGGGTAATGGTGGTGCGCGAAATCGCGTCATACAGTTCCTGGCGGAAGTGCCCGTGAGCGACGAGGTCCTGCAACTGCAGATTGCTGGCGCTGATGATGCGCACGTCCATCTTGAAACTGTGCTTGGCCCCTATGGGGCGAACGGTGTTGGTTGCCATCGCCTGGATCAGGCGGTCCTGCAAATCGAGCGAAAGGCGGTCGATCTCGTCCAGCACCAGCGTGCCGCCGTCGCAATTCTGCAACGCGCCCACCTGCCGGTCGAACGCGCCGGGGAAGGCGCCTTTCTCATGCCCGAACAGCAGGGATTCTAGGCTGGAAGAGGGCACGCTGCCGGTGTTGATCAGCTTGAACGGAGCCTTGGCGCGCGGCGATGCGGCGTACATTGCGCGCACCAGCATTTCCTTGCCGGTGCCGCTTTCGCCTTCGATCAGCACATGGCCGTGGCCGCGCGCAGCCTTGGCCGCCTTGGCCAGCGCATCGCGGAACGGGGGAGCGGTGCCGACCATCGCATCGAAATCGAGGTTGGCATCCATCTTCTCGGTGAGCGGGGTCAGTTCGTCCTTGGGCGCTTCGCGTGTAGTCGCGTTGCGCAGCGCCTGCATCAGCCGTTCGGGCGCGACGGGTTTGACGAGATAATCGGTGGCACCTGCGCGCATCGCTTCGACAGCGAGCAGCGGCGATGTGCTGGTGGTGAGCATCAGGATCGGCATCGCCGGGCGGCGTTCCTTCAGCTCGGCAATCAGTTCGCAGGCGTCATCTCCCGGCACCCACTGGTCAAGGATGATGGCGGAAAGCTGCATCCCCTGGCGGGTTCCCAGCGTGGCAATCGCCTTTTCGCCTTCGTCCACCACAAGCGTGCGCCAGCCCTCGCGCGCGGCGAGCGCGATGATCAACCGGCTCTGCGCCGGTTCATCATCGATCAGCATAAGCAGGCGCTGTTCCGCTTCGGCCATGGATCCCCATTTCAATATCAGGCGCACACCCGGGAAATCGGGCGCGATGGGGTTTGTTAGCAGGCGTGGGTAAAGAGCCGATTAAGGCAAGACTTGAGTGGTTCCCTCTCTGCCGATAGAGGGTTGGCCTTCTAGTTACGTGATTTGCACGAAGGGGTGTGAGGCAAAATGGCCGATTCGCAGGATATCAAGTCCAACGAGAAAACGTATGGTTCGTTCATTTCCAGTCTGAAGTGGACGATCCCTCTGATTGCAGTGCTGGTTGCGATCGTCCTGATCATCATCAGCTGAGGATTGCGCGATGGGGGAAATGCGCATTGCCGTGCTGAAAGAAGCAGCCGTCGGTGAAACCCGCGTGGCTGCAACGCCCGAAACGGTGAAGAAGTTCATCGGCCTGGGCGCAACTTTCGCGGTGGAGCAAGGCGCAGGCCTCTCCGCTTCCATTCCAGATGCGGACTATGCCGCTGCCGGGGCCGACGTGCTGCCGGCGGGCGAAGCCGTGAAGGGCGCGGACATCGTGCTGGGCGTGCAAGCGCCTGACGTTGCCGCGCTTTCCGGCGCGAAACCGGGTGCATGGGTGGCCGCCACCTTCGATCCCTTCCGCGAGAAGGAGCGGCTGGAAGCATACGCCAAGGCCGGTTTCGAGGCGCTGGCGATGGAATTCATGCCGCGCATCACCCGTGCGCAGAGCATGGACGTGCTCTCCAGCCAGTCCAACCTTGCAGGGTACAAGGCGGTGCTGGCGGCGGCAGACCAGTATTGCCGCGCCTTCCCGATGATGATGACCGCGGCAGGCACGATTTCGGCGGCCAAGGCCTTCATCATGGGTGTGGGCGTTGCCGGTCTGCAGGCGATTGCCACGGCCAAGCGCCTTGGCGCGCAGGTTTCGGCAACCGACGTGCGCTCTGCCACCAGGGAACAGATCATGTCGCTGGGCGCGAAGCCGATCTTCGTCGAAAGCGTGGCCGGGATCGAGGGCGAGGGCGCAGGCGGCTATGCTTCGGAAATGTCCGAGGAATACCAGAAGGCGCAGGCCGAACTGGTATCGAGCCACATCGCCAAGCAGGATATCGTGATCACCACCGCGCTCATTCCGGGGCGTCCCGCTCCACGCCTGATTTCGGACGCGCAGATCGCCACGATGAAGCGCGGCAGCGTGATTTTCGACCTTGCCGTGGCGCAAGGCGGGAACGTGGAAGGCAGCGTGCCCGATCAGGTGGTGGAAAAGCACGGCGTGTTCATAATGGGCTATTCTAACACACCCGCTCACCTTGCAGCCGATGCCAGCGCGCTGTTTTCCCGCAACCACTTCAACTTCCTCTCCGCCTTCTGGGACAAGGAAGAAGGCAAGCCGATTCTCGACGAGGAAATCGGCGACGCGGTGCGCCTCACCAAGGGCGGCGCAATCGTGAACGAGAGGCTGAAAGCATGAACAAGGCAATTTTCGCAATCGCGCTCGCGGCTTCGCTCGGGCTCGCGGGCGGCGCAAAGGCGCAAGCTCCCGAATACCAGATGGAAGAGCCGAAGGTGGAGCTCGAGCATTTCATGACCGCGCTTTCGGTCGCGGATATGGAGGCTGTCACGGCTTTCTATGTCGATGTGCTCGACTTCGAAGTGGTGAAGGACGTGCCGCTGGGCGATGCGATCCACTTCCGCTGGATCAGGAACGGCAATCAGGGAATCGAGCTGGTCTACATGGCCAATTCGGTAGCAGGCCCGGAACGCGGCACGCCGCCGGCGCACCTCGAAGTGCGTGGCCCCGGTCAGCTGATGATGCGTGTCGACGACCTTGAAGCGACCAAGGACATCCTCCTGTCCAAGGGCGCGACGCTCGCGGTCGATATCACCGATGTCGCCCCGCTGGGGATCAAGGTGATGTTCGTCGCTGACCCCGAGGGCAATCTGATCGAGCTTGTGGAAGTGGCGGGCGAATAATGGACTTCATTTCAATCCTCTCGATCTTCGTGCTGGCGTGTTTCGTCGGCTATTACGTGGTCTGGTCAGTCACGCCTGCGCTGCACACGCCGCTGATGGCGGTGACCAATGCGATTTCCTCGGTGATTATCGTGGGCGCGCTGATTGCTTCGGCTGAGGCGGGCAGCCTCACTGCCAAGTGGCTTGGCCTTGCGGGCGTGGTGCTGGCTTCGGTCAATATCTTCGGCGGCTTTGCCGTGACCGAGCGCATGCTGGCCATGTACAAGAAGAAGGAGAAGAAGTGATGTTCTCCTTCGTCACCCCAGCGAAAGCTGGGGCCGCTCTCCGCACTCTCCGGACGAAGATCGCAGCGATCCCAGCTTTCGCTGGGATGACGATGCTGGCTACCCCGGCCAATGCCGCAACCGGCGCGGGCGTGAACCCGTGGGTGGCGCTGGCCTATCTCGTGGCCGGAGTGTGCTTCATCCTCGCACTGCGCGGGCTTTCGCATCCCACCACCAGCCGCGCGGGCAACCGTTACGGCATGGTCGGTATGTTGATCGCCGTGGTGACCACGCTCATCACCCATGACATCGCCAATATCGTGGAAATCGGCCTCGCCATCTTCGTGGGCGGTGCCTTCGGCCTGATCGTCGCGCGCCGTATCGCCATGACCGCGATGCCCGAACTGGTGGCGGCGTTCCACTCGCTGGTCGGCCTTGCTGCCGTGCTGGTGGGCTGGGCGGCTTACCTCAACCCCGGCGCCTTCGGCATCCTTGACGCGACCGGCGGCATTTCGCCGGTCAGCAAGATCGAGATGGGGCTCGGCATCGCCATCGGTGCGATCACCTTCTCAGGCTCTGTCATCGCCTTCGCCAAGCTGTCCGGGCGGATGAGCGGCAACCCGATCCTGCTGCCCGCGCGCCATGTGATCAACCTTGGCACGCTGGCCGCGATCCTGGCGCTGACGGCCATGTTCGCCCATGCCGCGCCGAATGATACCATGGTGCTGATCGTGGCGCTGACGGTGCTCGCTTTCGTGATCGGCTTCCTGCTGATTATCCCCATCGGCGGTGCGGACATGCCCGTGGTCGTCTCCATGTTGAACAGCTATTCCGGCTGGGCGGCTGCGGCGATGGGCTTCACGCTGGGCAATTCGGCGATGATCATCACCGGTGCGCTGGTCGGCTCTTCAGGCGCGATCCTGTCCTACATTATGTGCAAGGCCATGAACCGCAGCTTCATTTCGGTGATCGCGGGCGGCTTCGGCGCGGAAGACAGCAGCGGCGGCAAGGGCGAGGTGCGCGAGCAGCGCCCCTACAAGCAGGGCAGCGCGGCCGATGCCGCCTTCATGCTGGAGCAGGCCGAAAACGTCATCATCATCCCCGGCTACGGCATGGCCGTGGCGCAGGCGCAGCACGCGCTGCGCGAAATGGCGGACCTGCTGGAGGAGAAGGGCAT
>CAYXTJ010000101.1:5832-7405 GCA_964467715.1 uncultured Sphingomonadaceae bacterium | reverse complement strand
GCGGCCATCCAGCCGGACGAGCCGCCACCAACGATCAGGACCTTGCGGACCCGCTCATCGCGCGGGACCTTGGGCAGGTATTCACCGGAATTGAACTGCGTCATGCAGGACATATTGGGGCTTCAATCGCGCTTGCGCAATGCGAAGTCGTTGCTTCACGCACAAAGCCATGCCACCAAGCAAATTGTGACGAGGATAGCGGGGGATAGCGATTTTGCCGACGATTGGGACGCGGTGCGTTCCGACGGTGATATCCAGTTCCAGCCGGTCGAGATTCCCGAAGCGACACCGCCCGATACGCCGGACTGGCTGGAGGATTTCTTCAGCTGGCTGGGCGAAGTGCTCGAACCTGTTGCCCTGTTTCTCGCCTATGTCTGGCCGGTGCTGTTCTGGGTATTGGTGGCGATAGGCGTGGCCCTGATCCTCTATGCGATTTACCGACTGGTGGACCCAACCCGCTTCGGCAGCCGCAAGCGCACGATCGGTGGCGGCAATGAATGGGTGCCGGAAGAGGCCAAGGCGCTGGAGCTGCTGGAAGAGGCAGACCGGCTAGCCAGCGAGGGTCGCTTTGACGAGGCAACGCACCTCTTGCTGATGCGCTCTGTCGGCCAGATTGCTGAAATCCGCCCAGACCTGATCGACCCGTCGAGCACCGCGCGCGAGATTGCTGCCCTGCCTGCGCTGCCGGGCGCGGCGCGCACCGCTTTCGGCACCATTGCCGAGCGGGTGGAGCGCAGCCTGTTCGCCCTCTCAAGCCTTTCCTCGGATGACTGGCAGGCTGCCCGCAGCGCCTATTCCGAATTCGCTCTCGGCTATCGCAAGGTGCGCTCATGAGCCGCGCCGCAAGCCCCTTCAGCCCCGGCAAGCTGCTGCTGGTCGTGCTGGTCGGCGCGGGCTCTTTCCTGCTGTTCCTCTATGCCATCGGTGCCGGCTGGACGGGTGACCAGAGCCGCGTGACCACCGCGCACGCCAATTCCAACGCGCTCAACGGCTACACCGCCCTTGTCGACCTGCTCGAGCGGCGCGGCCAGAATGTAGAGGTCGCCCGCGACAGGCTGGTGCGCGAGGAGGAGGTGCTGCTGATCCTCACCCCCGGCCTCAACACCGATCCGGCCGAGCTTGAAGAGCTGATGGCTTCGCGCCGCTATTACGGGCCGACGCTGGTGATCCTGCCCAAGTGGATGAGCGGCCCGCTGCCGCAAGCTGTTTCGGATGAAAACCCGTCAGACTGGGTGCAGCTGGGACAAGGCTACACCCCGATGTGGTTCGAGCAGGTCGAGAGTTTCGAGCCGCTGGAACTGGGCGTGGGTGGCACGCGCGGCTGGAAGGGCCTGGGCTTTTCCGGAACACTGCCCGATCCCGAATATATCCAGGCCGTGACGGAGATCCCTGCGCGGCAGCTGT
This sequence comes from uncultured Sphingomonadaceae bacterium, assembly GCA_964467715.1. Lineage (GTDB taxonomy): Bacteria > Pseudomonadota > Alphaproteobacteria > Sphingomonadales > Sphingomonadaceae > Alteraurantiacibacter. The sequence continues at coordinate 6,001 of CAYXTJ010000101.1, read as the reverse complement.
TCCCCCTCATCACCGATACCGAGGGGGACGTGCTGGCGGGATACTGGAACCGCAACGGCTTCCACCCCTACCTTGCCGATGCAGCCGGCATCCCCTTTTCCGATCACGAGGAATACAGCCAGGACGAAGCGCTTTACCCGCTGGTGATCGTGGCCGAGCCGGACCTGCT
>CAYXTJ010000101.1:0-5732 GCA_964467715.1 uncultured Sphingomonadaceae bacterium | reverse complement strand
ACAGCCAGGACGAAGCGCTTTACCCGCTGGTGATCGTGGCCGAGCCGGACCTGCTGAACAATTACGGCATGTCTGACATCAAGCGCGCGCAGGCAGCGGTGCGGCTGGTGGAACTGTCGATGGACGGTTTCGAGTACGACATCGTGTTCGACATGACCTTGCCCGGCTTTGGCAGCGCTGAAAACCTGCTGACGCTGGCCTTCCGCCCGCCCTTCCTTGCCGCCGCGCTATGCCTGCTGTTCGCCTTCCTGGTGGTCGGCTGGCGCGCCTTCCGCCGCTTCGGCCCGCCGGTGGCCGAGGACGAGGTCTATGTTCGCGGCAAGACGCAGCTCGCCCGCAACGGCGCTGCGCTGATCGAACGAACGCGGCGCTGGCACCTGCTGGGCGCGCCCTATGCCACGCTGGTGGCGAACCGCATCGCAGACATGCTGCACATCCGCGCACCCAATGAAGAAGCGCGCGAGCAACAGATTGACGCCCACCTTGCCCGGTATGGCATGGCGGACACCAGTTTCCGGGAAAAGGCCCAGGCCCTGCGCAATGCGCGCGGGCCGGCAGAAATGATACGCGCTGCAAGCGCCTTGAAAGCAATCGAAAGGATGCTGAAACGATGAGCATGACACTGGACGAGACGCGCGAGCTGGCGCAGTCGATCCGCACCGAAGTGGCCAAGGCCATCGTCGGCCAGGACGAGACGATCGAACACCTGCTGATCGCCCTGATCTCGCGCGGGCATGTGCTGCTGGAAGGCCCTCCCGGCACTGCCAAGACCTTCCTTGCCCAGTGCTTCAGCCGCGCCACCGGCCTAGATTTCGGACGTATCCAGTTCACGCCGGACTTGCTGCCGGGCGATATCCTGGGCTCCAACCTGTTCAACTTCCAGACCAGCCAGTTCACCCTGACGCGCGGGCCGATCTTCTGCGAACTGCTGCTGGCGGACGAGATCAACCGCACTCCGCCCAAGACGCAGGCTGCACTGCTCGAAGCGATGCAGGAACGCCGCGTGACGCTGGACGGCGAAACGCATTCGCTGGGCGAGCATTTCATGGTGGTCGCAACCCAGAACCCGATCGAGAACCAGGGCGTCTACCCGCTGCCCGAAGCGCAGCTGGACCGTTTCTCCTTCAAGCTGCTGGTGCCCTATCCCAGCGCCGAGGAAGAGGCGCGGATTGTCGAGCGCTTCGGCAAGATGTCCGGTCCGCCGCGGATCGATGATTTCGGCATCACGCAGGTGGCCGATGCCGCGAAGATCACCGCCGCCCAGGAAGCCGTCGGCACGGTCACGCTGGCGAAGGAGATCATCGATTACACGGTGAACCTTGTCCGCGCCACGCGCGACAATGCCGAACTGGCCAGCGGCGCATCGCCGCGCGCCGCCGTGCTGCTCGCCAATTCGGCCCGTGCCCGCGCTGCGCTGCATGGCCGCGGCTACGTGATCCCGGACGATGTGAAGGCACTCGCCACCGCATCGCTGCGCCACCGCCTGCTCCTCTCTCCCGCCGCCGAAATCGAAGGCAAGCAGATCGAGGAACTGGTGGAAGAGCTGGTCGAACAGACCGAGGCACCGCGTTGAACGCAGCGTGAGGATATCTCTCCCCGCCTTTCCCATCGTGCCCACGGCAAGGATGCTCGTCATCCTCACCCTGCTGGCGCCCGCTGCCGTAGTGGTGGCAGCCACCGCGCCATCGGCATGGGTGGTCGCACCGGCTGCCGCGCTGGCGTTGCTGCTGGTGATGCTGAGCGATGGCTGGCTGGCGGGGCCTTTGCGTGATTTCCAGATCCATGTGCCTAGCGATGCCGAAGTGGGCCAGCCCGCGCAGGTTCGCGTGACGGCGGAGATTGCCCGGTCCAGCGGAGCGCACCCGCCCGAAGTGGCACTGGGCTTCGACACAAGGCTGGGCGACGGCGGGCTTGCCTATTTCGACCTTGCGGCAGCGGGCGAGGCAGCGAGGTTCTCCGGCTCCGGCGCGATCAGCCCTGTCCGGCGCGGCGTGGGCGAAATGCACGATATCTGGCTGCGCTGGCGCGGCCCGCTGGGCCTTGGCGTGCGGCAGGTCCGCCGGCGGCTGGAAGACAGGGTGCGCGTGTGGCCCGATCTGTCGCCTACCCGTTCCCCCACCTTGCAGGCATTCCTGCGCGATGCCCAGTTCGGCCTGATCGCGCGACGCATTCGCGGCGAGGGTACGCAGTTCGAGGCCTTGTCCGAATATGAGCCGGGCATGGACCGCCGCCGCATCGACTGGAAGGCGTCGGCCCGCCACACCGCGCTTTATGCCCGCGATAACGAGGCCGAGCGCGACAACCAGATCATCTTCGCCTTCGATTGCGGCCAGTCCATGTGCGAACCGGTGGACGGCCTGCCCCGCATTGACCGCGCGGTGACCGCTGCCCTCACCGCCAGCTATGTCGCGCTCAAAGGCTGGGACCGGGTGTCCTTCTTCGGTTTTGCCGACAAGCCCAGCGTCATCACCCCTTTCGTGACCGACACGCGCGCCTTCCACCGCTTGCAGACCGCTGCGGCAGAGCTGGACTATGTGGCCAAGGAACCCAATTTCACGCTCGCGCTTGCGACGCTCACAGCCAGATTGCAGCGCCGCAGCCTGATCGTGCTGTTTTCCGATTTCACCGACACCACCTCTGCCGAAATGATGGTGGAAAGCGTTTCCCGCCTCGTGCGCCACCATCTCGTGATCTTCGTGACCATGGTGGATACCGAGTTGGACGCACTGGCCGCGCAGGAACCGTCGACGCTGGCGGACATCTCCACCGCAGTTTCCGCCGCATCGCTCGCCCACCAGCGCGCCATCGTGCTGCAACGCTTGCGACAGATGGGCGTGGACGTGATCGAAGCACCGCATGAGAACATCGGCTACCGGCTGATCGATCGCTACCTTGAAGCCAAGCGGACGGAGGCTGTGGGCTAATCATGGCGCTGAACCTTTTCGGCCATAACGAGATCGATCCGCCTGCCGCGATTACAGCGGCCACGCTGCGTTCGGACCGCTTCCGCCTGCAACGCGAGGTGGACTGGCAGCGGCTGGAACAGATCGTCGATGCGCTGGAGCGCAACCGCCCAGGGCGCATTGCAGACGACGATCTGATGGAACTGCCGGTGCTCTATCGCAAGGCGGCATCCAGCCTCGCCGTAGCGCGCGAGACTTCGCTTGATGCGGCGACGCTGGCCTATCTGGAATCGCTGGTGCGGCGCGCGTGGTTCCAGGTCTATGGCCCGCGCACCGGCCTGTTTGCGTGGCTGCGGCACTTCCTGCTGGGCGGGTGGAGCGCTTCGGTGCGCGATATCTGGCTGGATATCTGCATCGCGCTGTTCGTGATGGTGGCCGGCACGGCTGTGGGCTGGATCCTTGTCGCCAATGACCGCGAGTGGTTCTTCTCGCTGGTGCCCGGCGCCATGTCTGGCGGGCGACAGCCGGGTGCCTCGCGTGAGGAACTGGCCGAGACACTGCAGGGAACGGAGGGGGCAGAAGGCCTCGCCGCCTTTGCTGCCTACCTGTTCTCGAACAACACCGGCGTGTGCATCATGGCCTTTGCGCTGGGCTTCTGCTTCGGCATCCCCACGCTGCTTCTGCTGGTTTACAACATGGCCTTGCTTGGCGCGATGCTATGGCTGTTCAGCGATGCTGGGCTGGGGATCGACTTTGCCGGATGGCTGTCCGTCCACGGCACGACCGAGCTGTTCGCGATCCTGCTTTCCGGCGCGGCGGGCATGCATATCGGCCGATCGATGGCCTTTCCCGGATCGAAGAGCGTGCTCTCTGCTGCAGCCGCTGCTGGCCGGCGATCTGCGCAGGTGATGGCAGGCTGCACCGTCATGCTGGTGGTCGCGGGCATCCTCGAAGGTTACGCCCGCCAGCTGGTGCCCACCACCGAAGGGCGCTTTGCCATTGGCGCGGTGATGCTGTTCTTCTGGATCACCTATTTCGCCTTCGTCCCGCGCCCGCGCGATCATGACGGGGAGGCCCGCCGGTGAGTTCCTCTGTCGTCGCGCGCCTCAATGCCGGGCAACAGAAGCGCCAGCGCGAACTGGTGACGCCGGAAGGGCTGGCCCTGCCGCTCACCATCGCTAGCCGCGGATCGCGTGCAGGCGCGCTGCTGCTTGACCTGCTGATCGTGTTCTTCGGCACGATCGCGATCCTGATCGTGCTTGGCCTGATGGGATTCGGCCTGCTCGATAGCGACATACAGGAGGAAATGAGCGCCCCGTTGGAATTCCTGGTGGTGATCGTGATCCTCCTCATTTTCCTCGCCCGCTACGGCTATTTCCTGTTCTTCGAGCTTGGGCCGAAAGGCGCGACACCCGGCAAGCGGATGCTGGGCATTCGCGTGGCAGCGCGCGATGGCGGCAGGCTGACGGCAGAGGCCGTGATCGCCCGCAACCTGATGCGCGATGTCGAGGTGTTCATTCCCACATTCTTCCTGCTTTCGGGCGGGCAGGCCGAAGGCGTGATGGGCGCGGCGGCCTTTATCTGGCTGGCGGTTTTCGTGCTGTTCCCGGTGTTCAACAAGGATCACCTGCGCGCAGGCGACCTTGTGGCAGGCACATGGGTGGTGGAAGCGCAGAAGGTGAAGCTGGAAGAAGCCTTGTCCACCGCGCCTGACCGCAGCGAGGAATACCGCTTCGGCGATGCCGAGCTGGAAGTCTATGGCGAGCACGAGTTGCAGGTGCTGGAAGGCGTGCTGCGACAGGACAACCCCGAAGCCATGCGCGAAGTGATGTTCGCCATCTGCCGCAAGATCGGCTGGCAACCGGGCAGCGGGCGCGAGCGCGAATTCCTCGAGGCCTTCTACGCCGCCCTGCGCGCACATCTGGAACGCAACATGCGCTTTGGCGTGCGCAAGGCGGACAAGTACTCGTGATCCTGCGTGATGCAGAGCTTTCCGATGTAGCGGCTCTGGGCGCGCTGGGTCGCAAGGCCTTCTGCGCCGCATTCGAACACCTCTACACGCCCGACAACCTAAGCGCCTTCCTCGACCGGACCTATGGCGAGGAGCCGGTGGTGAAGGAAATCGCCGATCCGGCCTATATCCACCAGCTGGCGTTTGACGGTGATGCCCTGACCGGCTTTTGCAAGATGAACTATCCGGCCAGTTATGAAGGCCATTCGGATGCCGCCAATCCCATCGTGCTGTGCCAGCTCTACACCGATCCTGCCCGCACCGGTGAAGGCATCGGCGCAGCGCTGATGGACTGGGCGCTCTCGCTTGCCCGCGAGAAGCATTGCGATGCCGTGCAACTTTCCGTGTGGAGCGAGAATTACGGCGCGCAGCGGTTCTACCAGCGTTATGGGTTTGCGAAGATCGCGGATATCTTCTTCTGGGTGGGCGATCACCGCGACGACGAGTTCCTTTACGAACTTCGCCTTTGAGCGTGGCCGGGCAGCGCAGTTAATGGCCGCTTAGGGAATTTGCGCCATCCTGCCCGAGGATTGAATCACTTGGGAAAACTGCCGCATGGCGATTGCCGCACACCAGCAACATGCAACTCTTGCCTCCAGCGCACCGCTGGCGGATGAACTGCTGAGCGATCCTGCCATCGAGCGCGTGCTGGCCGCCGTTCGCGGGCACCTCGGGGTCGAAATCGCCTTTGTTTCCCGCTATATCGATGGCGGGCAGCGCGAGCTCACCCATGTGCATACAGACCTCGATCTGCCGATGGGCGCGGGAATGCCCAGCTCTTTCAGCCATTCGTCCACGCCGGGGCGGTTGCGGCACAA
>CAYXTJ010000100.1:0-7560 GCA_964467715.1 uncultured Sphingomonadaceae bacterium | reverse complement strand
GCGGCGAAGGGGCGAAACTGATGGACAATCTCACCCATTCGCTTGTCGGTGCGCTGATCGGCCAGTGCGGATTGAAGAAGAAAACCGGTCTGGCCATGCCCGCGCTGATCATCGGTGCGAACCTGCCGGATGTGGATGCGGCGTGCTTCTTCTGGCTGGAGGGCGTGGAACATCTGGCATTCCGGCGCGGGATTACGCATGGCCCGCCAGCGTGGTTGCTGTTGCCGCTGGTGCTGGCAGGTATCCTCTGGGGATTTGACCGCTGGCAGGCCAAGCGCGGCAAACGGCCCGAGGGGCGGCGAGCGGTCAGCTTCAAATGGCTCTACCTGCTCAGCCTGATCGGTTGCCTTTCGCACCCGGCGCTCGACTGGATGAATGTCTATGGCATCCGCCTGCTTGAGCCGTTTTCCAGCCAGTGGTTCTACGGCGACGTGCTGTTCATCATCGATATCTGGCTGTGGGCGCTGCTGATCTTTTCGGTCTGGTTCTCCCTTCGTCGGGAAAAGCGGGGCGGGGAGTGGATGAAGCCGGCGCGCGTCGCCTTGTCCGTGATGCTTGCCTATATCGGCCTCAACGCTGGCATCACATGGGCGAGCGAGCGGGCGCATGAAGGCGAGGGCGCCATCGTGATTGCCAGCCCACCGCCGGCCATGTTCTGGGAGCGCGATATTATTGCAGGGAGCGATGGCCGCTTTCGGATCAATGACGAGAAATGGGGGGATTTCGACCTCACCGAGGCTGACAAGCCCGATATCGCCGCCGCCGTTCCGCAAGCCGCGCCCTTCCTGTTCTGGTCACGCACGCCTTTGGTCCATGTTGCCGATGACGGGCGCTACCTTCTACGCGACGCCCGGTATCTGGGGCGCGAAGGCAGCTTCACGGTCGAGCTTCCGGCAGAGGTTTGCGAGCCCACCAACCCACCGCCGGAACCCGCTGCCGATTAAGGCCGTTCGTCTCCTGAAGCAGAAGAATGGGAAAGTAACTTGGCAGAACCGCAAATCGTCTGGCTGAGGCGTGACCTGAGGCTGGCAGACCAGTCCGCATTCCACTGCGCAGCCGAAGCCGGGCCGGTCATTGCCGTCTATGTGCTTGATGACGAAACGCCCGGCAGCCACGCCTATGGCGGCGCCTCGCGCTGGTATCTGCACCATTCGTTGGAGGCGCTCGCCGCCGATCTCGGCCGCCACAATTCCAGGCTTGTGCTGCGCAAGGGCAGGGCGGTGGACGTGCTGTGCGCTCTCGCAGAGGAAACTGGTGCGAAGACGGTCCACGCCATCCGCCATTACGAGCCGTGGTGGCGCGCGGCGGAGGGCGAGCTTTCCGGCAAGCTCGACCTGTGCCTGCACAACGGCAATTACCTGCTGCCGCCGGGGATGGTGACCACCGGATCGGGCACGCCCTACAAGATCTTCACGCCGTTCAAGAACGCGACATTCGATGCGATCGACAGCTTCGACATCCTGCCCGAACCATCGCTGACCCTGCCGGAAAGCTGGCCGCAATCCGATGCTCTGGCAGACTGGGACCTGCTGCCGACAAAGCCCGACTGGGCAGGCGGAATGCACGATTTCTGGACCGCCGGCACGGCCGCCGCGCTCGAACGCTTTGACGATTTCGTGAAGTTGATCGGTGACTACAAGACCGACCGCGAATGCCCGTCCATCGATGGTTCTTCGAAAATGAGCCCGCACCTGCATTTTGGCGAAGTCAGCCCGCGCCAGTTGTGGCAGACTATTGCGAAGCATCGCAGCGATGGCGCGCGCTTCTTCAAGGCCGAGCTTGTCTGGCGGGACTATGCGCAGACGCTCGTGATGCAGTTTCCCGATTACGGCAAGGCCTCCTATCGCCATGGCTATGATGATGGCCTGTGGCGCGATCCGGCGAAGGACGACCATGCGGCAGCAGACCTCGCGGCATGGCAGAAGGGCGAGACTGGCTATCCCATCGTTGATGCCGGGATGCGGCAGCTATGGCAGACCGGATGGATGCACAACCGCGTGCGGATGATTGCCGCCAGCTTCCTCGTCAAACACCTGCTGATCGACTGGCGGCACGGCGAAAAGTGGTTCTGGGATGCGCTGGTGGATGCTGACTATGCGTCCAACGCCACCAACTGGCAGTGGGTGTCCGGAACAGGCGTCGATTCCAACATGTTCGTGCGCATCATGGCGCCGCTCAGCCAGAGCGAAAAGTTCAATGCGGGGGACTATATCCGCGAATATGTGCCCGAACTGGCCGGTCTGGATAATCCTTATGTCCATGATCCCGAAGCCCATGGATGCAAGCCTTCCGCCTATCCTGACAAGCTGATTGCACACAAGGAAGGGCGCGAACGGGCGCTCGCCGCCTATCGCAAGATTAAGGACTGACGACAGCTGCCTGCTGCGCCTTGCCTACCCGTGGGGCGATGCGCATAAGGCCCGCATGGCGACGCAGGGAGCAGACAGAAGGGGCGCAGGGTTGCTGCATTCGGGCCAGCGTTTCGGCGCACGGCCCGGCTTGCTGGCGCGGCTGCTGGCACCCGGTCTGGGCAAGCTGGTGGACCGGATCGATGCCGGTCTGGTGCGCGGCACGATGCATGCGACGCTGCCTGATGGAACGCCGCGCAAGCTGGGTGGCCGCAATCCCGGCTTCGAAGGGCACATCCACCTGAAGGACTGGCGCGGCCTGCTGCGTCTTGCCACCGGCGGTTCGGCAGGCTGGTATCAGGCATGGGAAGCAGGCGAGTGGGAATCGCCCGATCCGATGCCGCTGTTCGCACTGTTTTCCGCCAACGCGCGGGAACTGGGCGAACTGGGCCGCGCCAAGGGCCCCTGGCGCTGGGCCTCGCGCGCGCTGCACTGGCTCAACCGCAACACGCGGGTGCAGGCAGAGCGCAACATCCACGCGCATTACGACCTCGGCAATGATTTCTACGGCGCATGGCTCGACCCGACGATGAGCTATTCGAGCGGCTATGATTTGTCGCGCGACCCGCTCGAAGCCTCGCAGCAGCGCAAGTGGCAGCGCTTGTCGGAGCGCTTGGGGAAGCCGGAAAGCCTGCTGGAAATCGGCTGCGGATGGGGTGCGTTGTCCGCCCACTTCGTCCGCAACGGCAGCAATGTCACCGCCATCAGCCTGTCACAGGAACAGCTGGACTGGGCGCACAAGCACTTCCCCGGCGTCAACTTCCTGAAGCAGGATTATCGCGACACTGCGGGCCAGTTCGATGCCATTGTCAGCGTGGAGATGGTGGAGGCATTGGGGCGCGAATACTGGCCCACCTTCATGGATTGCATCGCCTGCAATCTGAAGCCCGGCGGCAAGGCGGCGATCCAGTACATCGCGATGGCAGACGAGCTGTTCGAGGCCTATGCCCGCAATGCCGATTTCATCCAGGCCTATATCTTCCCCGGCGGGCTGCTGATCAAGGCGAGCGAGTTCCGCGAACTGGCACAAGCGCGCGGTCTGCAGTGGACCGATCAGGAAGATTTCGGCCTCGATTACGCCGAGACGCTGAAGGTGTGGCGCGAGAATTTCGACGCGGCCGAGCGGGAAGGGCGCTTGCCTGCAGGTTTCGACACGCAGTTCTGCCGCCTTTGGCGATACTACCTGCAATATTGTGAAGGCGGTTTTCGCGGCGGCAGCATCACCGTGAGTCAGGTGACACTGGTGAAGGAAGGCTAGGGCGATGGCTGTGAGCAAATGGCTCCGCCGAGGTGCAATCGCCGTGGCTGTGCCACTGGGCCTTGTCATGGCGGGCTGGCTGGCGATGGATGATGACCAGCGCGCGCTCGTGCTCTCCGCGCCGACCAACACCGATGTGCTGTTCTGGACCGACGATCAGCGCAGCGCTGGTTTTCGTATGCTCGACAGGCTTGGCTGGCTGGTCAAATCGCGGACAATTGCGGCAGGTGATGATCCGCTGCCGCTGCCACCGGGTGAGGATCTTGCGCCCTATATCGCCATGGACATCGATTCCTTCATGGACAGCCAGCGTTCTGCCGCCATCGTGGTGGTGCAGGATGGCAAGCTGGTGCTGGAGCGATATGGTCTGGGCTTCGGGCTGGAAGGGCGCTGGACAAGCTTCTCCGTCGCCAAGAGCCTGACTTCGACTCTCGTTGGCGCGGCGATGCAGGACGGCGCTATCTCGTCACTGGAAGATCCGGTCAGCCGCTACATCCCTGACCTTGCCGGTTCGGTCTATGACGATGTGACCATTCGCCAGCTGCTGACCATGAGTTCCGGCGTGCGCTGGAACGAGGACTATACCGATCCCCAATCGGATGTGGCGCTGTTCAACGCGCATGAGCCGGAAGAGGGAATGGATGCCACCGTCTCCTACATGCGCGGGCTAGAGCGGGAGGCGCCAGCGGGGGAGAAATGGGTCTACAAGACCGGTGAGACGAACCTGATCGGCATCCTCGTGAGCGAGGCGACGGGCAAGCCGCTTGCCCAGTATCTGTCCGAGAAGGTGTGGCAGCCCTTCGGCATGGAAGCCGATGCCACGTGGCTGCTCAATTCCACCGGTAACGAGATATCGGGCTGCTGCATCCAGGCGCGCACGCGGGATATGGCGCGGTTCGGCATGTTCGTGCTGGCAGATGGCGTTGCTGATGGAGAGCGGATCGTGCCCGAAGGCTGGTTCGCGGAAGCCACCGCCACGCACTTCGCAACGAACCGGCCGCGCCGCAGCTATGGCTTTCAGTGGTGGACATATGCCGACGGCAGCTTTGCCGCTGGCGGCATCTTCGGGCAGGGCATCTTTATCGATCCGGCACGCAATCTGGTGATCGCCACCAACGCCAACTGGCCCACGGCGACGGACGACATGGGCAAGCAGCTGGAACGCCATGAATTTTATCAGGCTGTGCGCCGCGCCATCGATGCGCGGGATACAGCGGCAGGCGATCAGCCGCGATAGACGCCATCACCGCGATAGCGGGCGAGGATGTTGTCATGCACGATCGGGCTGAGTAGGTTGGAAAAGGCGCAACCGCAGTTGCCGTTTTCCCACCACACCACTTCGGCCTGCAGCGATTCAAGACCCGGCAGCGACAGCCAGCAGATCGAACCGGGGTGCATCCGGGTGACGGCGGTGGCGGAGAAGCTGGACAGCGACAGGTCGTTCACCACGGTCTGGAAAGCGCGCATTCCGGACGCGCGAAGCTGCGCGGGGATGACGATCTTGGTGCGCGGCGCACAGCGATCTTCCTGCGCGGCGATGTCATAACGGCCATCAGCGTTGATCAGCGTGTTCATGGCAAATTCCCGGTCTGTCGCGTTGGTTTCACGGGGCAGTTTAACGCCCGTCCTTTGCGCACAATGTAGGATGCTGCTTACCGGCAACTTGCCAGACGTGGTTAACCCGAAGTTTCCACTCTTTCGCGGTGCAAATTGGGGAAATCCTGCACCAGCATCTCCACGATCCGGTCACCAACCACCTCTGGCGGCTTAACCGTCTGCGGGTCTTCGCCGGGGTAGGCGCGTTCGCGCATGGCGGTGCGAGTCGCGCCGGGATCGACAATCGCGACGCGGGTTTCCGAAATGCGGCCTATTTCCTGACCATGGCTGAGCAACAGATTATCAAACGCAGCCTTGGTCGCGCCATATGCGCCCCAGAAAGCGCGCGGTTGCGCGCCGACAGAGCTGGTAAGGCCGATGATCCGGCCATGCTCGCTGCGCTTCAGCAACGGATCGAACACGGCGAGCAGGGCCTGCGTGGCGAGCACATTCAACGTCATCGCCTGATTGAACTGCTTACCATCGATCTGCGTGACCGGGGTGAGCGTGGGCAGCATGGCGGCGGAAATCACTAGGATATCGAGCCGGTCCCAGCGCTCTGCAATGGCTTGCGAAAGGCGGCCGATGGAATCGCCATCGGTCAGGTCGAGCGGGGCGATGGTGGAGGTGCCGCCTGCATCGTGGATCGCATCTTCCACGGCTTCGAGGTCCTTCAACTTGCGGCCCGTGATCACTACATGCGCGCCCGCTCCGGCGAGCGCCTTGGCTGTTGCAGCGCCGATACCGCGGCTTGCGCCGGTGACAAGGGCGATCCGTCCGTCGAGCGGTTTGTTGGCCATCACATCCTCACTTCGTGTGTGTCAGGCGACCTTGCCGACTGGCAAGTCGAGCTGCGCGTCATCAGCCTTCTTGGCGGCGAGGTCTGTCAGCGAAGTGGGATAGTCTCCGGTAAAGCAGGCATCGCAATATTGCGGGCAGGAATTGTTGCGCCCCTTCAGGCCGACTGCACGATACAGGCCATCGATGGATACGAAGGCAAGGCTGTCTGCCTGAATGAACTCGCGCATGGCGGCAAGGTCCATCCGGCCTGCCAGCAGCTTCGAGCTTTCGGGCGTGTCGACACCGTAATAGCAACCGTGGCCGGTGGGCGGGCTGGCGACGCGGAAATGCACTTCCTTCGCGCCTGCATCGCGCATCATCTGCACTATCTTGAGGCTGGTGGTGCCGCGCACGATGGAATCGTCGATCAGCACGATGCGCTTGCCTTCCACCAGCAGGCGGTTGGCGTTGTGCTTGCGCTTCACGCTGGCATGGCGGGCGCCGTCCGAAGGCTGGATGAAGGTGCGGCCTACATAGTGGCTACGGATGATGCCCAGTTCGAAGGGGATGCCCGACTGCTGTGAATAGCCGATGGCGGCGGGAACGCCGCTGTCCGGTACCGGAACCACCAGGTCCGCTTCGCACGGGTTTTCCTTCGCCAGCTCGATGCCGATGTTCTTGCGCGATTCGTAGACCGAACGATCGTTGAAAATCGAATCGGGCCTGCTGAAATAGACATGCTCGAAAATGCACGGGCGCGGGCTGATCTCGCCGAAGGGGCGATGCGTTCGAAGGGTGCCGTCGAAATCAACCTCGATAAATTCGCCGGGATCTACCTGGCGCACGAACTCCGCGCCCACCACGTCCAGTGCCACGGTCTCGCTAGCAAACACGGTGGCATCGCCAAGTTTGCCCATTACTAAGGGACGAATGCCCAGCGGGTCGCGGCAACCAATCATTCCGCGGGGGGTCTCCACGATCAGTGCATAGGCACCTTCCACAAGCCGCAGCGCATCCACCAGCTTGTCCAGCATGGTGGGATAGCGGCTGGTGGCAACGAGGTGGATGATCACTTCGGTATCCGATGTGGACTGGAAGATCGCGCCTTTCTCTACCAGTTCCTGGCGTAGCTTGCGCGCATTGGAGATATTGCCGTTGTGCGCCACGGCAAAGCCACCGCTTGCAAGGTCCGCATAAAGCGGCTGCACATTTCGCAGGCCGGCGCCGCCGGTAGTTGAATAGCGCACGTGGCCGACGGCCATGAGGCCCGGCAGTTCGGCGATTGCTTCCTCAGTAGCGAAGTTGTCGGCTACGTGTCCTAGCCCACGGCGGGTGAAGAACTCCGTGCCATCGAAGCTAGTTATGCCGACGGCTTCTTGGCCGCGGTGTTGCAAGGCATGCAGCCCAAGCGCGCAAGTGACGGCGGCTTTATCGCCGCCAATCACGCCAAACACGCCGCATTCCTCGCGCAGCTTATCTCCGTCAATGTCGCAGAAGGGGTGGGTAAAATTTGTCATG
>CAYXTJ010000099.1:0-7585 GCA_964467715.1 uncultured Sphingomonadaceae bacterium | reverse complement strand
CCCTCGAAGAACGGATCAGCGCCTATCAGGCAGCTGCTGTTTCTTCTTCCGCATCGGCATCGCGCAGCACGTAGCCGCGGCCCCATACGGTTTCGATGTAGTTGTCCCCGCCGCATTCATCTTGCGTAAGCGGCCTCGCAGGCTCCAGAGAAAAGATGACCGGCTGCGCAGATACCACGGCAGCTTCCCGCGATTGTACTGATGCCTTTTCTTGCCGAGTGACCTGCAACAGGCTGACGGTCTCTTCATGAAGGCGTTCCAGGATCTGGCGTTCGTCGCGCCGTTCCTGCCGCTCGTCATTCCAGCTTGAGACCTGCAGGCCAAGGAAAACGCCGAAAACAACGGCGACAATTTCCACCACGACAGCGAACCAGTCCTGCTCGCGAAGTTTGCGACCGATACGGCGAAGGATCATGCTGGCCTTTCGTGACTGCGGCATGCTTTCCCCTTAAACGAGAAATGCTCACATGCACAGAATGGCGGAGTTCAACTCGGCACCGGATGCCAAGTTCTGGTATGAAACAGGAGAGAGACCGGCGTTTGCCTCACCCAACCCCCTGCAACTTCTTCTGCCTTCTGCGCTGCACGCTCGACCCAATCCCGATAGCCTCGCGATATTTCGCAACTGTCCTGCGCGCCAGGTCAAACCCTTCGGCTTTCAGCAGTTCCACCAGCGCGTCGTCTGACAGGATTTTCTTCGGGTCTTCGGCGTCGCACAGTGCCTTGATGCGGGCCTTGACGCTTTCCGCGCTCGCGCCTTCGCCGTCTGCGCCTCCGCCCACGCCGCTGGTGAAGAAGTATTTCAGCTCGCAGGTGCCGCGGTCGCAGTTCAGATACTTGTTGCTGGTGACGCGGCTGACGGTGCTCTCGTGCATCTCGATGGCTTCGGCCACCTTCGCGAGGGTGAGGGGCTTCAATTCGGAAACGCCCCGGCGGAAGAAGCCGTCCTGCTGCTTCACGATTTCGCTGGCGACCTTGAGGATGGTGCGCTGGCGCTGGTCCAGTGCTTTCACCAGCCAATTGGCATCGGCCAGTTTCTCGCTCAACCAGCCTTTCGATTGCTTGTCGGTGCAGCCGCCGCGCAGTTCCACGTAATAATCGCGGTTGACCACGAGGCGCGGCAAGGTCGCTTCGTTGAGGCGGATGTCCCAGCCATCGCCCGCCGCGGTGATCAGCACGTCCGGCACCACCGGTGCGCGTTCGCCTCTCACGAATTTCATGCCGGGCTTGGGATTGTAGCTGCGCAGCTCGCCCAGCATGTCCGCGAAGTCCTCGTCATCGACGTCGCAGATACGCTTCAGCTGCGCGAAGCTGCCCTTGGCGAGGAGGTCGAGATTGGCGATCAGCACCTCCATGCACGGATCGTAGCGGTCCGCCTCGATCGCCTGCAGCGCGAGGCATTCGGACAGGCTGCGTGCGCCTACGCCGGTGGGGTCCAATGTCTGCACCAGTTCCAGCGCGCGTTCCGCTTCGGCGAGCGGGATGCCGAGGTCTGCCGCAAGGTCGCGCAAGCCGACGGGGAGGTATCCCGCCTCGTCCAGCAAGCCGATGATGTGGCGTGCAATGAAGGCGGTGCGCGCGTCCGGCGCGGCGGGGCCGACCTGCGCTTCGAGATGGGCGGCGAGGTCCGGCCCTTCATCGCCATGCTCGATGATGTCCGGCCCGTCCTCGCCGCTGCCGATGGACTGGCTGGCGGACCAGTCGCCGGTATCACGGTCTATATCGAGTGCGCCGGGATCAAGATCGAGCCGGGCATCAGCCTCGCCGCCGCCGGCTAGCATCAGCTCGTCTGACGTGGGCGCATCGGGAGGCGTATCGCCATCGAAATCGGGCGCATCATCGCCAGTCTCGCGGCTGACCTCGCCCGCTTCGAGCAGCGGATTGTTGTCCAGCGCATCGCCGATGAAGGTCTCGATCTCGAGGTTGGACAGCGCCAGCAGCTTGATCGCCTGCTGCAACTGCGGCGTCATGACCAGAGACTGGCTCTGGCGTAAATCGAGGCGAGGGCCGAGCGCCAACAGTGCGCTCTAATTCCCGTTTGCCCTGAGCCTGTCGAAGGGCCGCACTTCCTTTTGTCCGGATGCAAAGAAGAAAAGCGGTGCTTCGACAGGCTCAGTACGAACGGATGAAAGCGAGGCGCACACCATCACAGCGTGAAGGATTCGCCCAGGTACAGGCGGCGCACATTTTCGTCAGCTACCAGCTCTTCCGGGCTGCCGGCAAAGAGCACCTGCCCGCCGTAGATGATGCAGGCGCGGTCCACGATATCGAGCGTTTCGCGCACGTTGTGATCGGTGATTAGCACGCCGATGCCGCGCTGCTTCAGGTCTTTCACAAGGTCGCGAATGTCGCTGATCGACAGCGGATCGATACCCGCGAAGGGCTCGTCCAGCAGCATGATCGAGGGCTTGGCGGCCAGCGCGCGGGCAATTTCGCAGCGGCGGCGTTCACCGCCGGACAGCGCCATGGCGGCACTATCGCGCAGGCGGGTGATGTGGAATTCCTCCAGCAGCCGCTCCAGCTCCGCCTCACGGGTCTGCTTGTCGGGCTCGAC
Source organism: uncultured Sphingomonadaceae bacterium (assembly GCA_964467715.1). GTDB lineage: Bacteria > Pseudomonadota > Alphaproteobacteria > Sphingomonadales > Sphingomonadaceae > Alteraurantiacibacter. Next base: position 5,031 of record CAYXTJ010000099.1, on the reverse strand, counting down.
CATTTCCAGCACGCACATGATGTTCTGTTCCACGGTCATGCCGCGAAAGATGCTGGTTTCCTGCGGCAAATAGCCGAGGCCAAGGATCGCACGGCGATACATCGGCAGCTTCGTTACATCGACGCCGTCCATCAGGATGCGGCCGCTGTCAGGCCGCACAAGGCCCATGATCGAATAGAAACAGGTGGTCTTGCCAGCGCCATTGGGTCCGAGCAGGCCGAGCACCTCGCCCTTTGCCACGGTCAGCGAAATGTCGGTGAGAACAGCCCGTTTGTCATAGCTCTTGGCGATGGAGACGACTTCCAGCCCGCCTGCTTCGCCAAGGGTCGGCGCGGCGGCATCATGCGCCTGCTCCATCTTCTCGGCCAGCGCTTCATTGTCCATCATATGGTCTTTAAGACTGCTCATGATGGCTCCTCTAGCACGCTTGGAATGGCTTTGAAGTGAATTTGGCAAGATTCATGCATGGCTGCTGACGAAATCCTGCAAATGACAGCGCATTTTGAAAATATGGTTACCGCTCTTGCAGGCACCCGCCAATTTGTAATAATTTGTAACACAGGGACTGGATAGGAGAGTGCGCAATGGGAAGGGCGCTGCATAACTCCGCTACACAGGCGCAAGAGAGCGGGGCGGAAAAACTCGATTGGCGCAAGCGTATCAGCGATCATGTCGCTTACGGCTTGCTGTTCTACACCGGCTTGCAGATTTTCGTCACGATGACAGTGCTGAAACAGAACAGCACCACCATCCTGCCGTATCTGGCGCTGGTGATCCTGGTGTTCGCGATCATTCCTGGCTGCCGCCTGTTCGAGGCGCGCTGGAGCGAGCTGTCGGACGAGGCTGCCGCTGATCCGTCGCTGGCAGGCGCTTACCGCCGTGACCGCGCGATCATCTGGGGCTTTGCGGTCCTGGCGCCGCTTGTGCTGGCTGGCGCAATCCGCAGCATCAGCAAGCTGCTGGTCTGACGCCGCACGAAATTTCCGTAGGGGGAACCCTCGCAAGAAGGGGGACGAGGGGAGGCGCGGCATTAGCCGTTGCCTCCCCTTGCATATCTGCTGCACAGTGGCCTGCACCGTGTCGCTCGCGATGCTGATCGTCGCGATTGGCGCGCGGATATAGCGTCCGCCCTCCCCATCGCATCGCGACGGGGAGGTCAGCGCAAATCAGCCCTTGTTGGCTTCGTAACGCTCGATGGCTTCCAGCGTCACGCGGCGCGCTTCGGCTGCGTCGCCCCATGCGCCGATGCGAACCCACTTTTCGGCTTCCAGATCCTTGTAGTGGGTGAAGAAGTGCTCGATCTGCTGGAAGATGATGCTCGGCAGGTCCTTGGTTTCGCCCACGTCCGAGTAATAGGGGAAAGTGGTGTCCACCGGCACGCAGATCAGCTTCTCGTCACCGCCGTGCTCGTCTTCCAGATTGAGCACGCCGATCGGGCGGGCGCGGACCACGCAGCCGGCGATGAAGGGCGAGCGGGCAATTACCAGCGCATCCAGCGGATCGCCATCGGGCGAAAGCGTGTGCGGGATGAAGCCGTAATTCGCCGGATAGCGCATCGGCGTGTGCAGGATGCGGTCCACGAACAGCGCGCCGCTCTTCTTGTCGAACTCGTACTTCACCGGCTCCCCGCCAGTGGGCACTTCGATGATCACGTTCAGGCTCTCCGGCGGGTTATCGCCGACGGTGATATGTTCGATACGCATGGATGCTCACTTCCTCTGTCTCGGGAATTGTTTGAGGCATCCCCTCCCAAATTTCGGCGCGAGATTAGAGCAAGTCTTGCCGCAATGCCACAGCCGAATTGCGCCTGCGGGCAATCTGGGTCATTCTAACGCTCGTGATTATGGCAGGTGAGAGGAGTCGCAGAAGCTCCCCGCCGCCACGGAGGAGAGGAGAGAGGCAATGCATGTAGGTATCGGCACCGGCTTCGCGCACCAGCGGGGCGAAAGCTATGACGGCGGCAGGCTGGTTCGCGAGGAAGTGGATCAACTGGTGCTGGCAGAGGAACTGGGCTTCGATTCGGTGTGGATCACTGAGCATCACTTCTCCGATTATTCCGTTTCCAACGATCCGCTGCAGCTGCTGACCTATATCGCCGGGCGCACCAAGCGCGTGAAGCTGGGCACCCAGTGCATCATCGTGCCCTGGCACAACCCGGTGCGGCTGGCAGAGCATATCATCAACCTCGATATCCTGTCCGGCGGGCGCGCAGTGCTGGGCTTTGGCGGCGGCCTCGCGCCGCATGAATTTGCCGGGCTGGGCATTGACCAGAACAAGAGCCGCGACCTCTACAACGATATCCTCGATGTGCTGATTCCGGCGCTGGAAACAGGCGTGATCGAGGGCGAGGGCGCTTTCGGGAAGATCCCGCGCACGGAGCTGTTCCCGCGCCCGATCAGGAGCTTTGAAGGCCGCAAGTTCTGCGGCTCGCTGTCCGGCAATTCGATGGTGGCCGCCGCGCGGCACGGCTTTGGCAACATGGTCCTGATGCTGCCCCAGCGCGGCAAGGAGACCGCGCCGGACCAGTACAGGGAAGTGTGGCAGAGCGTGCACAAGGACGGCTCCACCCCGCCGCCGCCGATGCTCTCTGGCAATTTCTACATCCACGAGGATGGCGATTATGCCGAGGAGCAGGGCCAGAAGTATCTCGCCCACACCATGCGCTCCGCGGTGAAGAACTACAGCCTCGCCAAGCCCGGCACCTTCGCCAATGTGAAGGGGTATGAGCATTACGAGAACATGATGCTGCAGTCGCCGGAAGAGGTGGATGCCTATGTCGAGAACTTCAGCAAGTCCGCCGTGACGGGCACCCCGCAGCAGATCCTCGACCGGATGTGGGAGCTGAAGGAAATCTACCAGCCGCAGGGCTTCTTCCCGCATGTCTATTTCGGCGGCATGCCGGCAGAAGATGCGGTGCGCTCGATGCGCCTGTTTGCCGAGAAGGTGCTGCCCGAAGTGAAGAGCTGGGAAGCAGAAACCAGCATCGACGATCGCTTCCTGGAAGCAGCGGAGTAGTTGCGGCTTTTGCGGGGGCAGCTTAAGGGCTGCTCCCCATGAGCAAGACACAGACGCCGCGCCCGATCCGGGGCACGCAGGACATTTTCGGCCCCGAGGCCGAGGCCTTCGCCTTCGTGGTCGAAACCTTCGAGCGCGTGCGCAGGCTCTATCGCTTCCGCCGCGTGGAAATGCCCGTGTTCGAAAAGACCGAGGTGTTCAGCCGCGCGATTGGCGAGACGACCGACGTTGTCTCCAAGGAAATGTACAGCTTCGAGGATCGCGGCGGGGAATCGCTCACCCTGCGCCCCGAATTCACCGCCGGGATCGCGCGCGCCTATCTCACTGACGGCTGGCAGCAATATGCCCCGCTGAAGGTGGCAACCCACGGGCCCCTTTTCCGCTACGAGCGCCCGCAAAAGGGCCGCTATCGCCAGTTCCACCAGATCGACGCCGAGATCATCGGCGCGGCCGAACCGCAGGCAGACGTGGAACTGCTGTGCATGGCGGACCAGCTGCTGAAGGAGCTGGGGATCGAAGGCGTGACGCTGCACCTCAACACGCTGGGCGATGGCGACAGCCGCGAAGCCTGGCGCGCGGCGCTGATCGAGTATTTCGGCGCTGTGCAGGGCGAGTTGTCCGAGGATTCGCAGGAACGCCTGCACAAGAACCCCCTGCGCATCCTGGACAGCAAGGATCCGCGTGACCGCAAGTTCGTGGGCGATGCCCCGCGGATAGACCAATTCCTGTCTGACGATGCCCGCGCCTTCTTCGATGCCGTCACCAGCGGCCTTGATGCGGCAGGCGTGAAGTGGGAGCGGGCCGAGAGCCTCGTGCGCGGGCTGGACTATTACCGCCACACCGCCTTCGAGTTCATTCCGGACGAAGGCTCCGCCGCTGCCAACGCGCTCGGCAGCCAGAGCACCGTGCTGGGCGGTGGCCGCTATGACGGACTGATGGAATCCTTGGGCGGCGCCCCCACGCCTGCCGTCGGCTGGGCAGCCGGGATCGAGCGGCTGGCGATGCTGGTTGGCGAGAAGGGTGAGGCTGGCGCCGATGTCGCAGTTGTCGTCGAAGATGATGCCCTGATGGCAGAGGCTATCGTCGCGATCAGCAAGCTGCGCGCATCCGGCATGTCTGCCGAACTGGTCGCCAGCGGTTCGCCGCGCAAGAGGTTCGACAAGGCGGTGAAATCCGGCGCGGTGTCGATCGTTGTCTTTGCCAGCCGCGATGGAGCAGCAGATCGCCGCATCAAGGCTGAGGATGGCGAAACTGCCAAGATCGAGGCGGCGCTCGCCTGAACATGCAAATACCCGCCGAACGCCTGCGCCAGATCACCAACCGCTTCGCCGAGCTCGAGGCGCGGATGGCGTCTGGCCAGCTGGAGGGTGAGGAGTTCGTCAAGGCCAGCCGCGACTATGCCGAGCTGGAACCGGTGGCGAAGGCCGCGGCTGAAGTTTCCTCCATGCGCGACGAGGTCGAAGGCCTTACCGAAATGCTCGCCGATCCCGAAATGAAGGCGATGGCCGAGGAAGAACTGGCGAGCCTGAAAAAGGCGCTGCCGCAAGCCGAACGCGCGCTCGCCATCGCCATGCTGCCCAAGGACGAGGCCGACCAGCGCCCCGCCATGCTGGAAATCCGCGCAGGTACGGGCGGCGATGAGGCGGCGCTGTTCGCAGGCGACCTTTTCCGCATGTACGAGCGGTTCGCTGCCGAGAACGGCTGGCGTGTCGAGCCGGTCAGCATGAATGCCTCTGACGCAGGCGGCTTCAAGGAAATCGTCGCCAATGTTACCGGTCAGGGCGTGTTCGCGCGGCTGAAATGGGAGAGCGGCGTGCACCGCGTGCAGCGCGTTCCCGTCACCGAAAGCGGCGGGCGCATCCACACCTCTGCTGCAACAGTGGCGGTGCTGCCGGAGCCGACCGAGGTCGATGTCCAGATCAATGATAATGATTTGAAGATAGACATTTACCGCGCCTCCGGTGCAGGCGGCCAGCACGTCAACACCACCGACTCCGCAGTGCGCATCACCCACTT
>CAYXTJ010000098.1:0-7601 GCA_964467715.1 uncultured Sphingomonadaceae bacterium | reverse complement strand
CTTCGCGGCTGAGCAGTTCGACCGCGCCCATTTCGCGCAGGTACATGCGCACCGGGTCGTCGGTGCGTTCGCCGGTGTTGGTGCTCTTCTTCTTTTCGGGGACGTTCTTCTTCTCGTCGGAATCGGAATCGTCGTCAGCTGCGATTTCTTCCGGACCGTCACCGTCGTTATCGTCGTCCTGCGCATCTTCGTCGCTCTCGACGATCTGCACGCCCATTTCGGAAATCGCGGTCTGGATGTCCTCGATCTGGTCGGGGCTCATCTGGTCGCTGGGCAGCGCTTCGTTCAGCTCATCATAAGTGATGTAGCCCTTGCGCTTGGCCTTCGCGATCATCTTCTTGATCGACGATTCATTGAGGTCGATCAGCGGAGCATCGTCGTTGTTGTTCTGCTTGGTCTTGGCTTCAGACGCCATCGCGGGTTCAATCCGTTTCCTGTTCGCTGGCAGCGCCATCCGGGCCGCCTGCTAAATTATCATCCGTTGCTGCCTCGGCAGCCCGTTTCCTTGCCATTTGCCCGAGTCGCGACTCGATTTCCAGCTTTCGTTTGCGCAAGCGCTGTTGCTCGGCAAACGCACCTTCTGGGTCAGTCTCGAAACGGGCGGTGGCCGCAGCAATTGCTGCCTCAAGCTCCGGCCTTTCGACCAGCAAGGCAATCGCTTCAGCCAGATCCTCCCTCGCGTCGTCCGGATCGGAACCTTCCATCAGGAAGGAGAAACGGGTGTTATCCGGCGGCGGCGGCAGGATGCCTTCAGCGAATATGGGCGAATTTGCGCCGTCTTCAAGGGTTTCGGCAAGATCGAGCAAATAATCCACAACGGGGGCGCTTTCGGGCGCGGCGCGGGACAGGCGGAGCAGCTTTTCGGCCTGTGCCTCGATCTGGTCCGGATAGCGCCCGAGACCGACCAGAACCGCCTGCAACAGCGCATCGCGCCTGCTGGCCGCGGTGCCTTTGCGCAAGGCATCGGTCATCTGCGCGGTGTGCCCGGCCGAGAAAGGCCTGGCATTGCGCCCACGGCCCGGCTGCCACTGCGCGCGGGGCTGGAATTCGCGCTTGGGGAAGGCGAATTCGGAATAAAGGTCCATCAAATCGCGGCGATAGAGCGACTTGATGTCGGGATGCCCGATCGTGTCGACATGGTCGAGCAGGCGCTGTTTCAGCCCGGCCTTGTCCTCAGGCGAGGACAGGGACTGGGCATCGCGTTCATGCTCCCATAGCAGGTCCAGCATCGGCTTGGGGCCGGCGAGCAGCTTGTCCATCGCCTGCGCGCCTTGCTGGCGAATGAGGTCATCCGGATCGACGCCAGCGGGCAGCTGGACGATTTGCATCGAATGGCCGGGACGCAGCTGGGGCAGGGTGCGGGCAATCGCCTTCATCGCAGCGCGCTTGCCTGCCGCATCGCCATCGAAACACAGCACGGGCTTGTCCATCATGCGCCACAGCAGCTCGATCTGGTTTTCGGTGAGCGCGGTACCCATCGGCGCGACGGCATCCTCGAAACCTGCCGCAGCCAGCGCGATGACATCCATATAGCCTTCGACCACGATCACGCGGTTCGACTTGCGGCTTGCCGGGCCGGCGCGGTGGATATTGTAGAGCGTGCGGCCCTTGTCGAACAACGGCGTGTCCGGGCTGTTCAGGTACTTCGGGGCGCCTTCGCGGTCTTCCAAGATGCGCCCGCCGAATGCGATCACCCGTTCGCGCGCATCCTGAATCGGCAGCATCAGACGGCCACGGAACCGGTCATAGGGCTGCTTGTCGTCCACGCTGATCAGCAATCCGGCCTCGACCAGCATGGGTATTTCAAAGCGGGAGAGGGCAGCCTTCAGCGCACCGCGATCATCCGGTGCATAGCCGAAGCCGAAACGTTCGATGGTCCGTTCATTGAAGCCGCGCCTCTTCAGATATTCGCGCGCCTGCTGGCCTTGCGGCGAATGGAGGTTCTGCACGAACCAGTCCTGCGCGGCCTGCATCACGTCGTGTAGGCCTGCGCGTTCCTGCGCCCGCTCGCGCTCGCGCGGGTCGGGCTGGGGCACTTCCATGCCGGCTTCCGCCGCCAGTTCCTTCACCGCATCCATGAAAGAGAGGCCGCGCTGGTCCGTCATCCAGCTGATCACGTCGCCATGCGCTTGGCAGCCAAAGCAGTGGTAAAAGCTCTTCTGGTCATTCACAGTGAAGCTGGGCGTGTTCTCGTTATGGAACGGACAGCACGCCTTCCATTCGCGTCCAGCGCGCTGGAGCTTGGTCGTACGCATGATCACGCTCGAAAGCGTGACGCGCGAACGCAGTTCATCCAGCCATTGGGGTGAGAGGGCCATGCCGCATCATTGCGCGCATGGCCCGATTCCTTCAACCCGCCGCGCAGGCGTTGGGCACGGTTTCATGGGCTGCGGGCTAGGGGCCGTTGCCCTGAGCGGCCGCACGGTTGGCGAAAATCTCGTAAGCCTGTGCCGGGCCGGACGGAAGCAGGGTGCTCTGCCAGTAGAAGGTGAGCGGTTCGGCCTGTTCCCACTGGTCACCGCCATCGCCAGCCTCGATGGTCCATGACAGACCGCCTTCGTGGCACACCATCACCACGTCCACTTCGGGGCCGACCGCAGCCAGCGCTTCCGCCTTGGAGTAAACCGCAGTGCCGGTGAAGCCGTGCGATGGCATGGTCATGCGGAAGTTGTCTGCAATCTCGACATCCGACGAATCGTTCCCTTCACCACTGCCTGTGTCAGGGTCATTGTCCTCGCCCGGATGGACGACGTGGACATAGGTGTAGACGGTGCCTTCGGGGGCATTCGCCGGATCGCACGGGTCCATGCTGGCAGGGCAGGCGACATAGCTTCGGATATCGGCAAAGGCGCCTTCGGCATTGGTCATGCGGCTGACAACCTCGTCCCCCTGCGGGCCGATGATCTTCGCGCCCAGTTCGAGGTCCATGAAGTCGCCCGCGGGCAGGGCTTGGGCCATTGCGGCAGCTTCGCCGTCCGAGTTGGCGCTTTCCAGATCGGTAATGTCAGTGTCGGTGTCCTCGTTCGCACAAGCGGCGAGGGTGAGGGCAAGGGCAGCGAGAGGCAGTGCGGCAAGTTTCATGACGGTTGGCTCCAGACAAGGGGCACAGGGCCCTTCTGCCTGGATCAACCGGCATGACTGCCGAAAAGTTCCAGCCTTTTCAGAGTCATATGGTTAACGCTCGTGAAAACAGGCGCTTACGAGAGCGCTGCTTTCACCAATCCGCTGGCCTTGCTCATATCGAGGACGGAGCCGTGGCGGGCCTTCAGTTCGGCCATCACCTTGCCCATGTCCTTCGGGCCTGCCGCGCCGACATCGGCCTTCACCTGCTCGATTGCAGCGACGGTTTCTTCCGCGCTCATCATCTGCGGCAGGAATTCCTCGATCACGGCCAGCTCGCCCTTTTCCTGGTCGGCGAGTTCCTGGCGACCGCCATCCTCGTACATCTGGATCGATTCGCGGCGCTGCTTGGCCATTTTCTGGAGGACCTCGATAACCATGTCGTCGTCATTCGCCGGAGCCTTGCCGGTGCGCAGTTCGATATCGCGATCCTTGATCTTCGCGCCGATCAGGCGCAGCGCGGCGGTGCGCGGCTTGTCACCCGCCTTCATGGCAGCGATGGTTTCGGTCTTCATCTGTTCGCGAAGCATTGTGATGACTTTCCTGTGGATGTTTTGCGGCTGCGATACGCAAACGCAGCATTTAGTCAAATTACATGGCCCAAGGCGCTTGACGGAATCGGGCGCGGGGTCTAGCCGCCACCCCTTAGCAACATCGCCGGTATAACTGTTTCACGGGAGCCCACCATGGCCTTTTCCGCCTCTTCGTCTGCGCAACCAAAAGACGCGACGGGGGTATTGGTTCTGGCCGATCGAACCGTCATCTGGGGCAAGGGCTTCGGCGCCACCGGATCGCAGGTGGGTGAAGTGTGCTTCAACACTTCCATGACGGGTTACCAGGAGGTGATGACCGATCCCTCCTACGCGGCGCAGATCGTCACCTTCACCTTCCCGCATATCGGCAATGTCGGCACCAATGCCGAAGACGTGGAAAGCGCGGTGGAGAGTGCCGTGGGCTGCATCTTGCGGGAGGAAGTGACCAAGCAATCCAACTTCCGCGCAGAGCGTGAATTCGAGGACTGGATGCGCGGGCATGAGAAGATCGGCCTGTCCGGCGTCGATACCCGCGCGCTGACCCGCCGCATCCGCCAGTCCGGCGCGCCCAATGCGGTGATCGCGCATGACCCCAGCGGCAAGTTCGATATCGACGCACTGCTGCAGCGCGCGCAGGAATGGCCGGGCCTTGAAGGCATGGATCTTGCCCAGCGCGTGACCCGCCCCAAGCAGGAAAGCTGGGAAGGCGGATACTGGCAACTGGGCCACGGCTATGGCCGCGCCTCGCGCGATGCCAAGCCGCATGTGGTGGCGATCGATTATGGCGCGAAGGACAATATCTTCCGCAATCTCGTGAAGGCAGGAGCACGCGTTATCGTGGTGCCCGCCAAGACGCCGGTGGACGATATCCTCGCACTCAATCCCGATGGCGTGTTCCTGTCAAACGGACCGGGCGATCCCGCCGCGACGGGTGTCTATGCCGTGCCGGTGATCCAGGCGCTGCTGGAGCGCGACATGCCGATGTTCGGCATCTGCCTTGGCCACCAGATGCTGGCGCTCGCCGCCGGCGCGAAGACGGTGAAGATGCACCAGGGCCACCGCGGCGCGAACCACCCCGTCCAGCGTATCGGCGGCGACTGGGGCGCAAGCGAAGGCCTCGTGGAAATCACCAGCATGAACCACGGCTTCGCTGTCGATACAGACACGCTGCCCGATAATGTGGTGGAAACGCACAAGTCGCTGTTCGATGGCTCCAACTGCGGCATCTCGATCACCGGCAAGCGCGCATTCGGAGTGCAGTATCATCCCGAGGCGAGCCCCGGACCTCAGGACAGCTTCTACCTGTTCGAGAAGTTCGTGGGGATGTTGTGGTGAGAGTAGTGCTCGCCGCCTTTTCTGCAATGGCGGCATTGCTCTCTGCAATTCCCGCCCAAGCCCAGACCGCCGTGCAAGTGCCGCTGTTTGACGGCGCGCTGGTCATAAGTGGCGAGGTGGAAGTTACCGAGAGTGTGGTGGAGCTAGACGCGGTAGTGGTCAGCTTCTGGCGGCCTGTGCTGTTTGGCACTTCCGAGCGCCCCATCGGCGGGCGGATGGATTGCCGGCTCGGCGGGGTCCGCGAGGCCTATTCGGATGCGCTGTTCGATATCGAGCAGCGTTACATGGACAGCCGCGAACGGCGCGAGCAGTCCGGCCTGAATGACAACCGCGAGCGTGACTATGCCGAAGAAGGCCCGGTTCGCCGATTGCTGGTCACCGGCATCGCTCACCAGCCCGTGCGACGATATGTGCTGACCTATATCGCCCTGCGCGAAGGTGACGCGCTTTATGATGTGCGGATGAACTGCGAGTTCAAATATCTTCACTCACCGCCCAGCGACACCGTTTTTGCTGCGGTGATGCTCCAATATGTCGATCTGGCGATCCCTGTCGCCGGTACTGCCTCAAATCTCCAGTCCAACGGATAAAAGATGCCCAAACGTACTGACATCTCCTCAATCCTCGTCATTGGCGCTGGTCCGATCATTATCGGCCAGGCTTGCGAGTTCGATTATTCCGGCAGCCAGGCGATCAAGGCGCTGAAGGAAGACGGCTATCGCGTCATCCTCGTCAATTCCAACCCGGCCACGATCATGACCGATCCGGACATGGCGGACGCGACCTATGTCGAGCCGATCACGCCCCATATCGTCACCAAGATCATCGCCAAGGAGCGCCCCGATGCGCTGCTGCCCACCATGGGCGGGCAGACTGCGCTGAACTGCGCGCTGGCGCTGGAAGCGATGGGCACGCTGGAGAAATACGGCGTGGAAATGATCGGCGCCAAGGCGGACGTAATCGACAAGGCCGAGAACCGCATGCGCTTCCGCGATGCGATGGACAAGATCGGCCTTGAAAGCGCGCGCAGCGGCATGGCGCACAATATGGAAGAAGCGCATGCCGTGCTCGAACGCACCGGCCTTCCAGCAATCATCCGCCCCAGCTTCACCATGGGCGGCACCGGCGGGGGCATCGCCTATAACAAGAACGAGTTCGAAGCCATCGTCCGTTCCGGCCTCGAAGCCAGCCCCACCACCGAGGTGCTGATCGAGGAAAGCTTGCTCGGCTGGAAGGAATACGAGATGGAGGTCGTTCGGGACAAAAACGACAACTGCATCATCATCTGTTCCATCGAAAATGTCGATCCGATGGGCGTGCACACCGGCGATTCCATCACTGTCGCGCCAGCCTTGACGCTGACGGACAAGGAATACCAGATCATGCGCACCGCCAGCCTGAATGTGCTGCGCGAAGTGGGCGTGGAAACCGGCGGTTCGAACGTGCAGTTCGCGGTCAATCCCAAGGATGGCCGCCTGATCGTGATCGAGATGAACCCGCGCGTGTCGCGCTCCTCGGCGCTGGCATCCAAGGCCACCGGCTTCCCCATTGCCAAGGTCGCCGCCAAGCTGGCCGTGGGCTACACGCTGGACGAGATCACCAACGAGATCACCGGCGCAACGCCCGCCAGCTTCGAGCCGACCATCGATTACGTGGTCACCAAGATCCCGCGCTTTGCCTTTGAGAAGTTCAAGGGCGCGAAGAATGACCTCACCACGGCGATGAAGTCCGTCGGCGAAGTCATGGCCATCGGTCGCAACATCAAGGAATCGATGCAGAAGGCGCTGCGCGGCCTAGAAACCGGCCTCGACGGATTCAATCGCGTGGTCGAGCTTGAAGGGGCAGGGCGGGATGAGATCACCGCAGCCCTTTCGCGCGCCACTCCGGACCGGCTGCTGATGGTGGGGCAGGCCTTCCGCGAAGGCTTCACCATGGAGGAGATCCAGGCGATCACGCATTATGATCCGTGGTTCCTGCGCCATATCGAAGAGATTATCGCCGAGGAAAAGGCGATCAGCGAGGATGGCTTGCCCAACACTGCGGCTGGCCTGCGTCGCCTGAAGTCTATGGGCTTTTCCGACAAGCGCCTTGCCACGCTGGCCGTGCGTTCGGTGCATGTCGCGGGTGGCCTCGGCGAGACACAAGCCAAGCGTTCCGGCCTGCTGCACGATGCCTTGCGCGCCATGGCCGGCGCCACTTCGGAACAGGAAGTGCGCGAGCTGCGCCACAAGCTGGGCGTGTTCCCGGTCTACAAGCGGATCGACACCTGCGCGGCCGAGTTCGAGGCAATCACGCCCTACATGTACTCGACCTACGAAGCGCCCACCTTTGGTGAGCCCGAATGCGAGGCTGATCCGTCAGACCGTAACAAGGTGGTGATCCTTGGCGGCGGCCCGAACCGTATCGGGCAGGGCATCGAGTTCGATTATTGCTGCGTCCACGCCTGTTTCGCACTCAGCGAGGCCGTTTTCGAGACGATCATGGTAAACTGCAACCCGGAGACGGTTTCGACCGACTATGACACCTCCGACCGCCTCTATTTCGAGCCGCTGACCGAGGAAGACGTGTTGGAAATCCTGCGCGTGGAAATGTCCAAGGGCACGCTGGCCGGCG
>CAYXTJ010000097.1:5797-7838 GCA_964467715.1 uncultured Sphingomonadaceae bacterium | reverse complement strand
AGGCGGCCAGCACGTCAACACCACCGACTCCGCAGTGCGCATCACCCACTTGCCCACCGGCCTTGTGGTGATCCAGCAGGACGAGCGCAGCCAGCACAAGAACCGTGCGAAGGCGATGCAGGTGCTGCGCGCGCGCCTCTATGAAAAAATGCGCGAGGAAGCGCAGGGCGAGGAGGCCGCGGCGCGCCGCGCGATGGTCGGTTCTGGCGATCGCAGCGAACGCATCCGCACCTATAACTTTCCACAGGGCCGCGTGACCGATCACCGCATCGGCCTCACTCTGCACAAGCTTGACGAAGTGCTGGCAGGCACCGCACTGGGGGAGGTGGTCGATGCGCTCACCGCAGAAGACGAAGCCAAGCGCTTGGCCGCGATGGAAGGGTGATGCTGCCTTTGACCAGTGCGTTCCTGCGAAAGCAGGAACCCAGGGCAAACTCGCGATGCTTCGCTCACGCTGGGCTCCTGCTTTCGCAGGAGCTCACGAATTGGCCCCAACCTTTGATATGACTGTTTCCGAGGCAATCCGCACCGCCGCTGAGGCGCTGGCAGGCACATCTGGCACCGCCCGGCTCGATGCCGAATTGCTGATGGCCCATGCGCTGGGCATCACCCGTTCGGACCTCTTGCTGCGGCATATGCGCGATGCCGTTCCCGATGGTTTCGCCCCCCTGCTCGAACGCCGCAAGGCTTGCGAGCCCATCGCCTACATCACAGGCTATCAGGAGTTCTACGGCCGCAGCTTCATGGCCACTTGCGAAACGCTGATCCCGCGCAGCGACAGCGAATGCGTGGTGGAAGCGGCGCTGCAGGCAGTTCCGGATCCGGCCCGCGTGCTCGATTGCGGCGTGGGCACTGGCGCGCTGCTGCTCACCGTGCTGTCCGAACGTTCGCAAGCTGCGGGCGTGGGGCTTGACCGCTCACTGGGCGCGATGGCGGTCGCCTCGCAAAATGCTGCGCGGCTGTGCTTGCAGGATCGCACCCGCATCCTCCATGCCGACTGGCACGAGGCAGGCTGGCGCGATGATCTCGGCACATTCGACCTCATCCTCGCCAACCCGCCCTATGTCGAAACGGATGCCGAGCTTGATCCGGACGTGCGCGGTTTCGAGCCTGCGGGCGCACTTTTCGCAGGGCCGGACGGGCTCGATGATTACCGCGTGCTGGTGCCGCAACTGGCCGATCTGCTCGGCAAGGGCGGCGTGGCGGTGCTCGAAATCGGCGCAACGCAGAGCGAAAGCGTGGGCGGAATCGCCAAAAATGCCGGTTTTTCAGTCGAATGTCGTGAAGACCTTGGCGGCAGGCCGCGGGCACTTATCCTCCGGCACTGCAGACATTAGGACTTGGCAAACCATTTTCGAGTAGCTACCTCTGCTGCAAGGCTACTGGTGCGGAAGGGACTTTTCCCTGCATCCAGTGCCTGAACTCCCAAATTTGCCTTCGTGAGCGGCGGGAAACGTCAATCGTTTATGCAAATCGGAGAACTGCAAGCGCCATGGGGCGCTGCAACGGGGGTCATGCGACCGGAGAGAATTTGAGCCGGTCCCAATGAGGAAACGGATTTCCCTTGAACAACCAACGTAACAACAATCGTCGGCGCGGCCGTGGTGGCAATCGTGGCGGAGGCGGTAACCAGAACCAGTCCAACCGGATCGATTCCCGGGCGCGCGGCAATGCGCCGCAGCTGCTGGAAAAGTACAAGAAGCTGGCCCACGAAGCCTCGCTGAACGACGACCGGGTGCAGACCGAATATTACCTGCAGTTCGCTGACCACTATTTCCGCGTGATTGCCGATGGCAAGGCGCAGAAGGACCAAGCGCAGGCCAAGCGCAATGCCGAACGCGAGCAGGACGATAACGACGACAGCGATGATGATCGCGACGACCGCCGCGAGGACGAGCGGGGCCGCAAGCCGCGCCGCTCGCGCAAGGACGGCAATTCGGATGATGGTTCTTCCGATGAACGCCAGCCCAACGAAGGCAAGCCCGGGTCCGAAGGCGACGATGACGATGACGGCGAGAACCCGTTCATCGCCAAGCCGCGC
>CAYXTJ010000097.1:0-5697 GCA_964467715.1 uncultured Sphingomonadaceae bacterium | reverse complement strand
CAAGCCGCGCCGCCCGCGTGCCCGCAAGCAGCGTGGTGACGATGGTGAAGGGGAATTGCAGGCAGCAAGCTGATCGGTAGCTGAAATCGTGCGCATCAGGGCTTGTCAGCGCAGTTGGCTGAGTCCACCAGTGCTTTCGCGATGATGCGACTTTCCGGCCTGCTGCACACCAGACCCCGCCTGTTCTGGCTGCTCACGGTGCTGCTCGGTGTGCTTTCTGCCACCGGGTTTGCGCCGCTGGGCATGTGGCCGCTGGCTCTGCTGGCTGTGGGTGTCTTCGCTGCAATCCTGCCGTCTACCCGCAGCTGGAAGCAGGCCGCGTGGCTCGGCTGGCTGTTCGGCATGGGGTACTTCACCCTTGGCAACAACTGGATCGCCACGGCGTTCACCTTCCAGTCCAACATGCCTGCCGTGCTCGGCTGGGCGGCGGTGCCGCTGCTGTCTGTCTACCTCGCTTTCTATCCGGCGTTTGCTGCCGGTGCCGCGCGGGCGCTGACAAAAAGCGACAAGGGAGCCGCTGCCGCGTTGGCTTTTGCGGGCTTATGGGTGATTGCCGAATGGCTGCGCAGCTGGGTCTTCACCGGCTATCCGTGGAATCCCTTTTCGATGGTCTTGCTGGGGCCGATGGACCGCCCGGGCCTTGCCGCGCTGGCGGCATGGATGGGCGCCTATGCGCTGTCCGGCCTTGCTGTATTGATCGGCGCCGGCGTGGTGCAAATGCTGGACGCGCGCCGCTGGCTTGCGGCTGGCGCTGTCGCTGCGCTGCTGGTTGCGGGCATATACTGGCCTGCAGGCAAGGGCGAGGATGGCACGCTAGCGGTCACGCTGGTGCAGCCCGATATAAGGCAGGAACAGCTCAACGATCCGCTCTATTACGAAGCGAATTTCAACCGCCTGGCCGAGCTGTCGCTGCCTTCCGGCGAGGAGAATGGACCGCGCCTCGTACTGTGGCCCGAATCGGGCATGGCGGATTATCTCGAGGCCGGTTACCCGCAGCGCTATTACGACCGGACGACCGCGCTCGGCAGCCCGGAATATGCCCGTGCGCGGATTGCCCGGATCATTGGCGAGGACGCCATGCTGCTGACCGGCGGCCAGCGTCTCGCGCTGGAAGACGGACGCCTGACAGGAGCCTATAACTCGGTGCTGGCGGTGGATGATGCGGGGGAGATTCGCGGCATCTATTCCAAGGCGCGGCTAGTGCCTTACGGCGAATACCTACCCATGCGGTCGCTGCTCGAACCCATCGGCCTCAGCCGCCTTGTGCCAGGGTCCATCGATTTCCTGCCCGGCCCCGGTCCGGAAACGCTCGATTTCGGGCGCTTCGGCAAGCCGGGCATCCAGGTCTGTTACGAGATCATCTTCGCAGGCCGCGTGGTCGATGCACAGAACCGGCCTGACTATATCTACACCGGCTCCAATGATGGCTGGTTCGGCGCTTTCGGTCCGCCGCAGCATTTTGCCCAGTCGCGGATGCGGGCGATCGAGGAAGGGCTTCCGGTGCTGCGTTCGACAACCACCGGCATCTCTGGCATTATCGATTCGCGCGGCGTGGTTCGCCATGCACTGCGCAGCCATCAGCAAGGGCGGATCGACACGTTCGTTCCGCCTGCGGCAGAGCCGACCTGGTTCGCCCGGCTGGGGAACATGCTGTCACTGGCGTGGTCCCTCGTATTCCTCCTGATTGCTTTTGTTGCAATGCGGCATCGCGCGAGTTAGACCCGCGCCACAGCAATTATCTTTCACCCAATTCCAAGGGACTGAGCAGACTTATGCGCCAATCATACCTTTTCACGTCTGAAAGTGTCTCCGAGGGTCATCCTGACAAGGTGTCGGACCAGATCTCGGATTCGATCGTGGACCTGTTCCTGTCAAAGGACCCGGAGGCGCGTGTTGCCTGCGAGACTTTGACGACCACGCAGCTGGTGGTGCTGGCAGGTGAGATCCGCTGCAAGGGCGTGTACGAGAACGGCGAATGGGCTCCGGGCGCGCTGGACGAGATCGAGAAGACCGTGCGCGGCGTGGTGAAGGACATCGGTTACCAGCAGGACGGCTTCCACTGGGAGACGCTGACCTTCGAGAACCACCTTCACGGCCAGTCGGCCCATATTGCGCAGGGCGTGGACGCGGGCACGGAAGGCTCGAACAAGGACGAAGGCGCTGGCGACCAGGGCATCATGTTCGGCTATGCCTGTGACGAGACGCCCGACCTGATGCCGGCCACGCTCGATTACAGCCACAAGATCCTCCAGACGCTGGCCAATGACCGCAAGTCCGGCGCAGCGCCCTTCCTCGAGCCGGACAGCAAGAGCCAGGTCACGCTGCGCTTCGAGAACGGCAAGCCGGTGGCCTGCACCGCGGTGGTGATCTCCACCCAGCACGCGCCGGGTTATGACAAGGGCGAGAAGGAAGCCGAACTGAAGGCTTACCTGAAGAAGGCGATCGCCTCGGTTATCCCGGCAGAGCTTCTGTCTGATGAGACTGTCTATCACCTGAACCCTACCGGCAGCTTCGAGATCGGCGGCCCTGATGGCGATGCCGGCCTGACCGGGCGCAAAATCATCGTCGATACCTATGGCGGTGCAGCCCCGCACGGCGGCGGCGCGTTCAGCGGCAAGGACCCGACCAAGGTTGACCGTTCGGCAGCCTACATCACGCGCTATCTGGCGAAGAACATCGTGGCCGCTGGCCTTGCCACCAAGTGCACGATCCAGCTGGCCTATGCCATCGGCGTTTCCGAGCCGCTGTCGCTCTATGTCGATACGCACGGCACCGGCACGGTCGGTGACGACAAGATCGAGGACGCGATCCGTTCGATCGGCAAGCTGGGCGGCATGACCCCGCGCGGTATCCGCACGCACCTCGGCCTCAACAAGCCGATCTATCGCACCAGCGCAGCCTATGGCCACTTCGGCCGCAAGGCTGAGGGCGACACCTTCCCGTGGGAACGCACCGATTTGGTGGACGACCTCAAGGCTGCGCTCGCCTGATCGCGAACGAGATTACCGGACAAGGAAAAGGGGCGCTCGCCAGCGCCCCTTTTTCGTGGTTCAATCGGCGGCCGCTGCGGCGGGGTTGACGCTCGCTATGTCCTTGCGCAGGTGGCGCGCTGCAAGGAAATAGTGGAACGCGGCGTAGACATACATCGCGCCTGACACCGCCATCGCCATGGTCAGCCCGTCATCCGGCCCCAGCCGCAGGCTCAACCTGTCGCTCAGCCAGCCGACAAGGATCGGACCAACAGCGCTCGCCACGCCATAGAAGATCTGGATCACGGCATAACCCGTCACGCGCATGCGCGGATGCATCAGGTTCTGCAGGGCGGCATAGGTAATGCCGAGATAGCCAAAGCCGAGGAAAGTGCCCGCGCTGATCATGCCGAGCAACAGCGGCAGGCTCTCCTGCTGAAGCCCGAAGAAATAGACCGGTCCGGCCAGCAGTAGGCAGACGGCGGGCACCAGCGCATAGGCTGCCGGATTGCGCTCACCGAACTTGTCACCCAGCCAGCCGCTTACCAGCACGGAAAGGATCGCCGGAGCACTGGCGATGACGCCGGCATACATGCCCGCCTCTGCCAGTCCGAGGCCGAAATTGCGGATCATCAGCGAGGTGAAGAAGTAGTTCACGCCAAAGCCCAGCATGGCGGCAAAGGCAGAGCCGATCAGCAGGTTGCGCGCACTGGGCAGCACCAGCAGGCGCTTCAGCACCTCAAGGAAAGGCGGCACCTCGTCATCTGCTTCCTTCGGCTGGTCGGCCTCGCGGTCGAACCGCCCGCGCTCGGGCTCGGCGATGAAGAACCAAACCATGACAGCCAGCAGGAAACCGGGAATTGCCGCGATCAGGAAGGTCGAGCGCCAGCCGAAGGCCTGCGCGATGGCACCGCCGCCGGTAAAGCCAATCATCGCGCCAAGCGGGGGTGCCAGCATCAGCACCGACATGGCAAAACCGCGCTTGTTGGCGGGGAAATAGTCAGCAATCACCGATTGCACGCTGGGCAGGCCGATCGCTTCACCCAGACCCACGCTCATGCGCGCGGCCAGCAGCTGGAACCAGCTTGCCGCCGCTCCGCACACGGCCGTGGCGAGTGACCACACTACCGTGCCCGCAGCAATCAGCGCGGTGCGCGTGGCGCGCTCGGCATAGCGGGCAATCACGAGGCCCGCGCCGATATGCAGGATGGCAAAGGCCGTCGCCATCAGCGAAACCTGGCTGTCCGACAGGCCGAACTCGGTCTTCACCGGCTCGACCAGCACGTTCACCACGATCCGGTCAATAAAGCCGACGGTGGTAATGCCGGCCAGCACGACGAGTGCAAACCAGGGCGAAGTACTTCGCAAATTCATTGTGTGGATGTCTCCCTCTCTCCAATGCGCAGGATAGGCATGGGAGGGGGTGGAGGGCAAAAGGTAATTTGGAATGTTAGTGGACAGAGTCCTTGGGGTTCAGGCTTCGCTTTTAAGCTGTCTGCCAACGCGGACTTCGCCCCAGACTGAAGCAGTAACGCTGCCGCCAAGCGCGCCAAAGAAGGAGGAGACGCCCCCGACCGCCAATCCATCTGACCCAAAAAGTAGTCCCATTAACAGGGGGGCGAAAATGCCTACTGCCAAACCGCAACGAACGCAGTTGGTGAAGGTTTCCCTGTTGAGGTGCACCAACAAGCGGGTGACTGGCAAACCTACGACCAAGAAGGTTGCAACAACCACTACGGCGCTTAAAAACAGAGGGAATAGGCCAAAGTAAAGCGCCTCCCAATCCTGATCTACTAGAAAAATAACCAAGCCGACGGGCGGTGACACTAGCAACACAGGCTCGATCCAGCGAACGATCCCCACAGCATTGCTCGCAGCGCATGTTTGTGGTCCGCACGCACCGCCTCAATCCTTCTTCCCGCTGCCCGGCAACAGGCGCGCCACGCGGCTGCCGAGCTTCATCAGCGTGACAAGGGTGGACTTGGGCAGGCGGCGCACGTCGTCATACCAGTGGCCCAGCGTATCGATGAAAGTGTGCATGTTGCCGATCCGCTCGCGCACATGGGCGGGCACGTCCTTGCGGCCCTTCAGCTTCTCGGCCAACTCGCCCAAAGTGCCGATGGTCGGGTCGATCTCGCGCTTCTTGCGCTCTGCGGTGATGCGCATCAGCATGTCCCAAAGGTCTGTCTCGGCCACGAAATGATCGCGCCGGTCACCGATCACGTGCTGGCGCCGGATGATGCCGTATCCCTGCAATTCCTTGAGCGCGTTGGAGACATTGGAGCGGGCAAGGCCCAAAGTCTCGCAGATTTCCTCGGCATGAAGCGGCTGGTCGGACAGGTAGAGCAGCGCGTGCACCTGGCTGACCGAGCGATTCACGCCCCAATGGCTGCCCATTTCCCCCCAGTGGAGGATGAAGGCTTCGGCCTCCGGAATATCGGTGATCCGCACTGTCATTTCCCTATTTCTGTAAAAAGAGAAATAGGGTGAAGGGCAAAATTGTCAAGCTGGCGGGGCTGCGCTGCGATCAGGCGCGGTAGTCGGCGGTAATCCTGCCCGATACGCCCACTTCATCCTCATGGCTCGCCTCGCGCCATGTTTCGGACAGCGCCACGCGTTCCCATTCCTGCATCGCCGGATGGGCAATCACGTGATCGACCCACTGCTGCGCCCGGCCAACGTCGAGCGCATAGGTGCGTATGCGCCATGCGACAGGTGCGTAAAAGGC
>CAYXTJ010000096.1:0-7890 GCA_964467715.1 uncultured Sphingomonadaceae bacterium | reverse complement strand
CTGGCGATGAATTGCCCGGCGGCATCGCCGGCAGGCACTACCTGCTACGAAATCAGGGCTGGGTTGGCCATGAAGTGCTCGACGTCACCGATCCGGCCAATCCTATTGTGGTGGTGCAGGTATCCCAGACCGGCCGCACAAGGCACGGCGTGCTCACCACGCACAAGAACTTCTGGGATTGTGCTACCGGGGAAGCCTATCTTGTCTCCACGATTGAGGGCTGGAGTGGGCAAGCGCTGCAGATTTTCGACCTCGCAGACCCGACAAGCCCGCGCCATATCCGTGACTTCGGCCTTGATGGGATGCAGGCAGGGCGAACTTTCTCCCGCGAAGGCGAGGAAGGCTATTCGCTGCACGAGCCGACGGTCTATCGCGACCGCGTCTATCTGGCTTACGGAACAGACCTCACAGGTACGGTCCAGATCCTTGATCGCGACAAGCTGATCCATGGAGACTCTGACGCGGATGACCCCTTTGGAACGTCGGCTGATGCGCTTGCCTATCCGCAGATTGCCCGTCTCGACATGCCCGATTTCTGGGGTGCGCATTCGGCCAAGCCGATCCTTGACGTGCCCATCCCAGATTTTGCCCGCAACAAGGAAGGTGCGGTGCGCGATTTCCTGTTCGTCACCTCCGAAGGGATTGATTTTCTGTGCGAAACGCCGCGTCACCTGTCTTTCTTCATCGACATAACTGACGAACAGCACCCCTGGCCGGTTTCGAACTACCAGGTGCCCGCAACTCCTGAGAATGAGGGCGACCCTGACTTCTGCGAACGGGGTGTCTTTGGCCCTCATGGCCCACATGCTTCCCATAACCCGATTTACGAGGGAAAGGTGTTGTTTCTCGCCTACTTCACAGGCGGCGTGCGGGCGATTGACATGCGCGATCCGTTCAAGCCTGTAGAGGCGGGACATTTTATTGCCGAGGCGACTGCCAACAGCCGCGTGATCTATCCGCCAGACGCCGGTCCGGAAGTTGTAGCATGGCCTGTCGCCAACACCGTCGAAGTGGATGAACGGGGCGAATACGTGTTCATGGCAGACCGGCCGCACAATGGGCTGTATATTCTGCGTATAACCGGCGAGCTGGCTGAGATCGTTGAAGACTAGGTCCTTATCCTGAGAGCCTAGCTGTTCAGGATCAGTTCCGCAGCGCGCTCGGCAACTGCCATGGCCGGGCCGTTGGTGTTGCCAGACACAGGCGTCGGCATGATCGAGCAATCGACCACGCGAAGTCCGCCCACGCCATGCACGCGGCAGCGCGCATCGGTAACCGACGTGGCTTCGTTAGTGCCCATCGAGCAGGTGCCTGCACCGTGCAGGCCTCCTTCAACCATCTTGGCCAGCTCGCGAGTGATCGTCTCGTCGTCCTGCACGTCATCGCCGGGCATGCGCTCGGCACCGATGAACTTCTGGAGAGGCTCGGAACGGGCGATGGCGCGGAACAGCTTGAACAGTTCCACTGCCTTGGCGACGTCGTATGGATCGCTCCAGATCGCCGGATCCACCAGCGGAGCGTCACGAAAATCAGGCGATTGCAGTGTGATCGAGCCCCGGCTGCGAGGGCGCAGGTGATAGCCGGAGAAGGTGAGGCCGGGCCGCGGAGTGAGCGGGCTGCCGGGCTTTTCGGCCATTTCGTTCACCGTGCGCATGGCGAAGGGGGCGGCAGCCACCTGGAAATCGGGCCATTCAGGGTCCACGCCCTCGCTGGCGACAAGGCCGGTGAGCGGCATGCCGACGCGAGCCAAGTGGCCCTTGCCGGTGAGTAAATATTGCAGCGCGTTGCGATAGAGCCGCCAGCCGAAGAATTCACGGTTGGTGCCCGGATGGTTGTCGAGATCGAAGGACACGCCGAACTTCTGGTGGTCCGAAAGGTTCTGGCCCACGGCGGGCAAGTCCTTCACCACACTCACGCCAAGCTCCTGCAGGGTGGCACCCGGGCCAATGCCGGACAACTGCAGCAATTGCGGGGAGCCATAGACACCAGCTGAAAGGATCACCTCGCGGTTGGCGTGGTAGGTCTTCTCCGCGCCATTGGCTTCGCACAGGATTCCGGTGGCTTTGCCATCCTCGATCAGCACGCGCTTCACCGCAGTATGGGTGGCTATGGTCAGGTTGGAGCGGCCTGCCACGGGCTTCACGAAAGCCTTGTAGCTGGTTTCGCGCTTGCCCTTGCGATCGACGGTATACTGGCTGCGACCCACGCCATGAGCGCCAGGCTTGGTAATATCGTCCAGCCACGGCATTCCTTGTGTGCCGAAGCCGGCGACAAGCGCATCGATCACCGGGCTGTTGTAGGTGGAGGGCGTGACCTGCAATTCGCCGCCCTTGCCACGGCCCGCATGTGCGCCGGGATCGCGATAATCCTCGAAGCGTGCATAGCATCTGGAAATCTCGTCCCAGCCCCAGCCGTTGAGGCCCATCTCGACCCAGCTGTCAAAGTCCTGCGGCATTCCGGGCAGGTACCAGGTGCCGTTGATGGCAGATGATCCGCCGAGGCCTCGGCCGTAAGTATGGATGCCCGCCCGCATGCCTTCGCGTGGTTTCAGCGGGAAGACGCGGAAATACTCCGGGTTGCCCATGATCTTGATGAAGCCACCAGCCATGCTGATGAAGGGGTGATTATTGTCTCCGCCATCCTCGACCAGCAGCACGCTGTTGGCAGGGTTCGCGCTCAGCCGATTGGCCAGCACGCAGCCTGCCGATCCGGCACCAACGATCACATAATCAAACCGGTCCATGCCCCGTCCCAATTCTCGAATTTCCATTTTTTTCGGCGTTAGCCCGCTTGACGTGGCCAGTAAAGAAAATTAGAAGCCTAATTCTAATTAATTCCGGTTCCGCCTGCAAGTGTAGCGAGAATCACGTGCTTTCCTGGGAGGGATCATGCTGCCTGTCGAACGTATTATCGGTGAAGAGGGCCTGCGCGCCGTGGATGGCGATCTGGTGCTGGCTTGCCGCCTGCCGTGGTATCGCTCGCTGCCGTTTTCGACGGTCGAATTTGCCGAAGTTTCCATCGATGGCGAGGTTGTAGACCTTGCCGACGCGCAGGTGGAATTTGACGGTGAGCGCTGGCCGCTGTCCGAAAATGGCGAGAAGGTGGACGCCTTCTGGTTCGTGCGTGACAGCGCCTTCCTCGTTCTGCCCGGCCGATCCCTCGCCGACGGCAGCGAGCATGAAGTCGCGCTGACGCTTTACGTCAACCCGCCTTACATTCCCGGCATGCGGCGCCACAATGTGCAGGCCGAAACCCTGCGCGTTGCAGCCTGATTGAGGACTTGAACAATGACCAACGCAAACGGCCCGCAGGTTGGCGTAACCCTTTATTCCTTCACCAATGAATGGCTCACCCGCCAGTTCGAGCTTGATACGCTGATGGCCGAAGTCGCCAGGCGCGGCATGGGCCCGAATATCGAGATCATCGGCTTCCAGTCCTTCCGCGAGTTTCCGGACGTGTCGGATGACTATGCCGCGAAATTCAAGGACCTTGTGGCCAAAACCGGCCTCAACCCCGTCTCCTGCGCGATCAATTCGGACCGCTTCTTGAAGCCCGGCCAGCAGCCGATCGACGATGCCTCGCTGGTGGAATACCACAAGCGCCAGCTGCGCAGCGCCAAGAAGATGGGCTTCGACCTGGTGCGTTATCAGTTCGCTCTGCCGGTGCACCTGTTGCCCGAAATCGCGCCCTATGCCGAGGAACTGGATATCCGGATGGGTGTGGAAGTCCACGCCCCGATGTGGGCAGGCCATCCGGCCGTACAGGCCTATGGCGAGATGTATGACAAGCTCGATACGCCGGTGCTTGGCTGGATCCCGGATTTCGGCGGCACCGCAAGCCGTATTCCGGAATCCATGCTCAACGCCGCGCGCAAGGCGGGTGCTGACGAAAGTCTGCTCGACAAGCTGAAAGAGGTCTGGCTGGAAGACGGCATGAGCCACGAAAAGGCCGGGCGCCTGCGCGAATGGGCAATGGAAAACGGTCATGCCCCCGCGCATATCCAGGCTGCAAGCCTCGCCTTCTTCATCCTCTCCAACAACGATCCCAAGAGCTGGGAAGCGCTGGTGGACCGCACCATCCACATTCACGGCAAGTTCTACGGCGTAGACGACAACGGCGTGGAAGAGGCGATCGACTACGAAACGATCCTGCCGCTGTTCCGCGATGGTGGTTTCACCGGCACGCTGGTGTCCGAATGGGAAGGCCACGCCTATGACACGCGCGACGCCTTTGACCAGGTCGAGCGGCACCAGAAGATGTGCCGCAGCATCTTTGCAGCCTGATCGGGAGTATCAAGCATGGCTTTCGAACTCTCGGTAAACCTCGAATATGGCTTCACGGAAGCGGGCGACCGGATCGAGGATCGCATAGCGGCTGCTGCGGCAGCGGGTTTCCGCAAGGTGGAGCTGTTCCTGCTGAAAGGGCGCGATCTCGATTCCATCGGCAAGGCGCTGGCGGATAACAACGTGCAACTTGTCAGCACGGTTGCGGACTACGTCACCCAGCTGGTCGACCCCGAAACGCATGACGGGTTCTGCGATACCTTCCGGCAAGCGGCGAGCGATGCCAAGGCACTCGGTTGCAGCAATATCGTTGTTACTTCCGGCCGCGGCGTGCCGTGGCTGAAGCGTCCGGTGCAGCTCGGCATTTTCGCAGACGCGCTGCGCAAGCTGGTGCCGATTGCCGAAGAACTGGACGTCACCATCATGCTCGAATCCGCCAATACAAGGCATGACCATCCCGGCGTGCTGTGTTCAACCACGCAAGACAGCGTCGTCGTGGCGGATATGCTGGATAGCCCGCGCGTGCGGATGCTTTACGATCTCTACCATTCGGTGGTCGAGGGCGAGGACCCCGAGCAGGCGCTTTCCGGCGCGCTACGCTATGTCGATCACATCCAGATTGCGGATGCCCCGGGCCGCGCAGAGCCGGGATCAGGTGCCATAGACTGGCCGAAGCAGATCGCCATGCTCGAACGTCTGGGATATCGCGGAGTGATCGGCATCGAGTGCTTGCCCAACGGGGCTTCTGCTGAAGCCTTCGCGTATATCCGCTCGCTTTGTGATTGAGGCAGCCAAGCGCAGGGACCGTGCGATATTCGCTCCGTCGATGGCTTCCTATCTGATTAAGTGAGTTTTGCTCCATCCGGCTTTGCACTACCTCGTTATGCACAAGCAAGGCAGGCTGCCGCCAACGCGCAAGCAGCCGTGGGAGGATGAATGAAACTCGTATCGCGCAAGGGCTGCGGCGCCGTGGTGCTCGGCATATTGGTGGCGGTTGCGGCCATTGTCGCGTTCAACTGGGACACGGTCCAGCGCATCTTTCTGGGTGGAGTGAAGGTTTACGAGACCGACGCACCCGCCTTGCCGGATGATCTGGCCAGCCCTGCCATACTCGTCTTTTCAAAAACGAACGGCTTCCGCCATGAAGAGGCGATCCCGGCGGCCAACGCACTGTTCGCAGGCTTTGCCGAGGCTGACGGCTGGGGTTTCTACCAGACAGAGAATGGCGCGACCTTCACGCCGGAAAACCTCGCCCGCTTCGATGCGGTGGTGTTCAACAATGTCAGCGGCGACGTGTTCACCCCCGATCAGCGCGAAGCTCTCCGTGCCTTTGTCGAAAATGGCGGCGGCTTCGTGGGCATCCACGGCAGCGGCGGCGACAATTCCTATGCCTGGGAATGGTATGTGGATGAGCTGATCGGCGCGCAGTTCATCGGCCACCCGATGGACCCGCAATTCCAGCGAGCCACCTTGAAGGTGGAGGGTGCGAGCCATCCGGCGACTGCATTGCTGCCGAGGGAATGGCAACGCACAGACGAGTGGTATTCCTTCGAAGCCTCGCCGCGTGCCAAGGGCCACAACGTGCTGCTGACGATTGACGAGGCGAGCTATTCACCCGTCGGGCTGTTTGGCAGCGATCTCCACATGGGCGAAGATCACCCGATGGCGTGGTGGCATTGCCAGGGCGACGGCCGCGCATTCTATTCCGCGCTTGGCCATACGCCCGAGAGTTATGAGGAAGGCGAACATATCGCCATGCTGCTCGGCGCAACGCGCTGGGCCATGCGGCTGGAAGGCGATGGCTGTGGCCAGGATGCAGTGACGGAAGAAGAAACGACACAGGCCGGGCAAACGGCCGAATGAGGGGGAGTAGCAACTTGACCGACAACCCGCATCAGGCGCCCGCAAATGCGCGCGCACTATTCTGGATATGCGTGCTGGCACTGCTTACCGCGGCGCTTGCCTTCTCGATCCGCACTGGGGTTTCTGGCGCAATCAAGGAGGAACTGCTCGATCCGTTCATGCCGCTCACATCGGGCGAGATGATCGCCGCGACGCTGGGCTACGCTTTCCTCGGCTTTGCGCTCAGCCTGCTCGCGCTCAGCCCGTTTCTTGACGTGGTTGGTGCCAAGAAGGTGGTGCTGTTCTCTTCCGCCAGTTTCATTATCGGGCCAATCCTCATCCTCCTCTCGCCGATGGGCGGCGATGGCGAGACCATGTACCTCATCCTGAATATCGGCATGGTTGTGTGTGGGCTCGGCTGGGGCGCGATGGAAGCATCGGTGAACCCGGTCACCGCTGCAATCTATCCCGATGACAAGACAGGCAAGCTGAATACGCTGCATGCATGGTGGCCGTTCGGCATTGTCATCGGCGGGCTGGGCTCGGTATTCCTGTATGAGACGGGCGTTGCCAGCTGGCAGGTCATGATTGGACTGATCATCGTGCCGGCCGTGATTTGCTTTGCATGGACGCTGACCCAGGAATTTCCCGTCACCGAGAGCACAGCCAAGGGCGTGAGTTTCGGCAAGATGATCCGCGAGCCTTTCCGCCATCCCGGATTCTGGGTGCTGCCGGCAATCATGTTCCTAACCGCATCGGCAGAGCTGGCGCCGGGTAGCTGGGTGGATGTGGCACTGACCGAGACCGTTGGCATGCCGGGGATCCTGGTGCTGGTTTATGTCTCGGCGATCATGTTTGTCATGCGCCACTTTGCCGGGCCGCTTGAACGCCGCTTTACGGATATCGGCTTGCTGTGTGTCTGCTCCGTTCCCGCAGCCATCGGCCTCTATCTGCTGAGTATTGCCAATTCGCCTTTCACCGCACTTGTGGCAGCGACTGCATGGGCTATCGGCGTGTGCTTCATGTGGCCAACTATGCTGGCGGCGACAGCCCGCCGCTATCCTGACAGTGGCCCGTGGGGGATCGGCATTGTCGGCTTCGCCGGGGCGATGGCGATCTATGCCGTGCTGCCGGAAATCGGCAAGATCTACGACAGCGCCAAGCTGGAAGCTGCTGGCGGGCAGGAGGCGTTCGAAGCCATGGCGCGAGGCCCCGAGATGCGCGAGGTCCTGGCTTATGCGGCAGAACAGAGCTTCCAGGCGATTGCCGTCGTGCCGGTCGTGTTGTTCGTGATCTTCGGCGCTTTGTGGGCGACTGAACGCAGCCGCCGCAACAAGGCTTGAGAAGCGATCCTTCGGAAATGAAGATCGGCATCAACCTGCTGCTGTGGACTGGCCATGTCACCGTCGAGGGGCAGGGCGCAGTGCTGGACGCGATTGCCGCCACCGGTTTTGACGGTGTCGAAGTGCCGGTCTTCGATACCTCGGATACAGGCCATTATCGGCGGCTCGGCCAGCATCTTGACCGGTTGGGTCTGCAGCGCACCGTCTCCACCGCCTTTTCCGATCCGGCGCAGAACCCGGTGTCGGCAGTTCCGGCGGAGCGTGATGCGGCTTTCGACCATGCCCGGGGCGTAATCGAGTGCGCGGCCGAGCTTGGTGGGCAGCTGGTGGTCGGGCCGCTGTTCCAGCCCCTGGGGCAATTTACAGGCGCCGGACCGACCGAGGCGGAGGACGAGCGCTGCGCGGATTTCCTGCAGAATCTC
>CAYXTJ010000095.1:0-8221 GCA_964467715.1 uncultured Sphingomonadaceae bacterium | reverse complement strand
TGGCGGAGACGGAGGGATTCGAACCCTCGATACCCCGATAGAGGTATGGTTCCTTAGCAGGGAACTGGTTTCAGCCACTCACCCACGTCTCCGCATTCGCTTCAGCGTGCTGAGGGCGAATGAGAGGCGCGCTATAACGACGGCATGGGGCGGCTGCAAGTGCTCTGCCAAAAAGCGTGCATTTCAGCATTTTCCCCTGATTTTCGATCAGACTCGCCGCAAAACGGACTCGGCCTGCCGCGCGTTCATTGCCGCTTCACCCGCAAAGGATTCTCTTGGCATGCAGCAAGGCCTGTTCGCCAGCGGATGTATCCCGTGAACACGGCCGTCAATGCACAGCCCATGAGGAAGGGGGCAGCCATGATGATCCGATTTGCCGAGATCTGCCGCAAGAATGCCATCGGTTTCGCGGTGGCGGCTTTTGCCACGCTGGGTTCCGCGCCTGTCACGTCGCAGTCGATCGAAACGGTCGATCCGGACATGGCCATCGATGCGGACCTGTCGCAGCCCGCAGGCAGCACCAGCGCTGCGGCCACCAGCACCTATCAGGTGGAAGCGCCCTCGTCGCGCTATGATCAGGCGAACAACCGCTAAGCCAATGCCACGCTGGACCTGCCGCCCGAAACCTATCCCGATCCGGTGGAAACCAACCGCTACGTAGCCGCGCAGCCGGTTGATGCTGCAGGCGCGGTGCAGAGCGAGCCGGAGACCACTTACGGCGAGGATGACCTGATTGGCGCGGCAGAAGGCGTGTTCGGCGCGGGCGCGGAAGGCCTTGCCCGCATGATCGAGAACATCCTTGAAGAGCAGGGTGAACCCAACGGCGATATCGTGGGCCGCGAAGGCGGCGGCGCCTTCGTGTTTGGCTTGCGCTATGGTTCGGGCACGCTGTTCCACAAGATCGAAGGCAATATGCCCGTCTACTGGACTGGCCCCTCCATCGGCCTTGATCCGGGTGCCAATGCCGGCAACACCTTCGTGCTGGTCTTCAACCTGCATGACACGGACGAGCTCTACGAACGCTATCCGGCTGGCGAAGGCCAGGCCTATCTGGTGGGCGGTTTCAACGCCTCCTACCTGCGCAAGGGCAACACGGTGCTGATCCCGATTCGCGTGGGCGCAGGCCTGCGGCTGGGCGTGAACGCCGGTTACATGCGCTTTTCCAGGAAGCAGCGCTGGCTGCCGTTCTGACCTGAGCCGACAACAAGCCTCAAAATTTTGCGCATGAGGTCCGCTTCGCTCTTGCGATAGCGGGCCTTTGTGCGCATGGGCGGTGCCACCATGCTCGACAGACTCGACCAACAACCGCCCGACGCGCTGCTTGCGCTGATCAAGCTTTTTGACGCTGACCCGCGCGAGGACAAGATTGACCTCGGCGTGGGCGTGTACCGCACTGCCTACGGCGGCACCCCGGTGTTCGCCTGCATCAAGGCCGCCGAAGCGAAGTTGGTGGCGGAGCAGGACACCAAGGCATACCTCGGCCCGGAAGGTGACATGGGTTTCGTCCATGCGCTGATGCCGCACATCTTCGGCGGCGAAGACCCGTCGCTGGGCGGGCGGATTGACGGGATGCAGACCCCGGGCGGCACGGGCGCGGTCCGCATCGCGGTGGCGATGGCCAAGAAGGCAGGCATCAAGCGTATCCTGATGGGCACGCCCAGCTGGCCCAACCACGCGCAGATCCTGGCTGATACCGGCGTAGAACTGGTCGGCTTCAACCACGCTGCGGCAGACGGTTCGGCAGACCTTGCCGCGCTGAAGGACGCGCTGGCCAATGCGGGTGAAGGCGATGCGGTGCTGCTACACGGCTGCTGCCACAACCCGACCGGCGTCGATTACACCAACGCTCAGTGGGACGAGATTGCCGCCGTGCTCGGCGCGTCGGACGTGCTGCCGATCATCGACCTTGCCTATCAGGGCCTCGGCCTTGGCATGGAAGAAGACGCTTACGGCACGCGCAAGGTTCTTGCCGCCGTGCCCGAAGCGCTGATCGCTTATAGCTGCGACAAGAACTTCGGCCTTTACCGGGACCGCGTGGGCGCTTGCTACGTGATGACAGCAAGCGCCGCCGATACTGCGAAGGCGATGTCGAACGGCTGCGCGCTGGCGCGTGCCAACTGGTCCATGCCGCCTGACCACGGCGCCTCTGCCGTGCGCCTGGCGCTGACCGACCCGGCGATGACCAAGCAGTGGACCGACGAGCTCGATTCAATGCGCGCCCGCATCCGCCAGGTGCGCGAAAAGCTCGCTGCGTCGAGCAATGCCGGCGCGGTCAACCTTGCCCCACTCGGCCAGCAGCAGGGCATGTTCGCCATGCTGCCGCTGACCAAGGAGCAGATCCTGTCGCTGCGCGAAGATCATGGCATCTACATGGCAGGTTCGGGCCGCATCAACGTGGCGGGCCTGACCATGGGCAATATCGACAAGTTCGTGAGCGCACTGGCCGCCGTTTCGGCGTAAGCCTGCCGGGCGCGGCTCGCGGCCCGCGTTAACATTTGGAACACATGGAACACTGTCCTGAAGGGGAAAATCCTCTTCGGGACAGTTTCCCTTTGGGCGTGGGGAATCCGGAGGGTTTGTGCATGCCATCCCGGTGTTTTGCGATGTGTGGGGGAGTGGAGGGAAGGGGCTCTAGCCCACAATAATCACTTCCGTGACACCGTTTTCGTGAAGGGCAAAATCGCCTCCAAACCTTGCGCGTACTTCAGCGCCAGCCTCGGTGGCGACGACCGCTTCAAAAGTGCAGCCCAAGGCAAAGTAACCATCGGCGCATTCAACAAGCTCTATCCCCTGCAAGGTGAACTGGCCGCCGCGCAACTCCCGGGAATGGCGGACGCGCCGCTCGTAGTATTCTTCCCAGTGTTCGATCACGTAAGCGAGGACTTGCTCTTCTGTCGGATTGATCCGCCGCGCATCATCGCCTTGTCCCACTGTCATACAAGCGCCGATTGGCAAGGTGGCCGCCAGCAGTGCAAGATTGCGCTGCATCTTTACCCCCGCAAACTCGCCATTCGCTGCAGATAGCGCGCCACGGTGTCGATCTCGAGGTTCACTTCCGAACCTTGCGCCAGTTCGCCCAGCGTGGTGACTTCGGCGGTGTGCGGGATGATGTTGAGGCCGAAGTGGACGCTGCCGTCGGGGCGGTCGGATACCGAGTTAACCGTCAGCGAGACGCCGTCCACCGTTACCGATCCCTTGGCGGCGATGAAGGGGGCAAGGTCTCCCGGGGCGGCGATGGTGGCGCGCATCGAATCGCCTTCGGACCGCCAGTCATGCACGCGGCCCACGGCATCGACATGGCCGGTGACGATATGGCCGCCCAGTTCGTCCCCCAGTCGCAGCGAGGGTTCGAGGTTGAGGTTGCGGCCTTCCTTCCACATCGCCTTGGCGGTGCGGGAAACGGTTTCGGCAGACACGTCCACCGCGAACCAGCACGCGCCTTTTTCGCCGCCGCGTTTCACCACCGTCAGGCACACGCCCGAACAGGCGATGGATGCGCCGATGGCGATATCGGCCGGGTCCCATGGGCAAGTGATCTGCACGCGCAAATCGCCGCGCTGCTCCACGCTCTGGATCGTTCCGATGGCGGTGACGATGCCGGTGAACATCAGCTCTCCCCTGTAATCTCTGGCCGATAGATGGACAGCGTATCGCCGCCAATCCGCCGCTGGTCAACGCGCGAAAAGCCCGGCGGCGGCGCGCCCTCGGCTGCGGGGCCCAGATTGCCGTAAGCGGGGATGCCTCTGCCCAGCGAATGCGGGGCGCAATAGACGTGCAGTTCGTCCACCAGACCGGCGGAAAGGAAAGCCTCGGCCGTCGCCGCGCCGCCTTCGACATAGCAAAATTGCATCGGCAAAAGGCTCGCCACGTCCTGCGGGCTGGCGAGCTTGCCCCAGCCTTCGGGCGCTTCGCCGCGTGTTAGCACGAAGCGTTTGGGCGAGCGGTCTTCCAGCCCTGGCAACCGCACGTCAAGCCGGGGGGCGTCATTGCGCAGGGTCGCGCCGCCCACCACGATCGCTTCTGCCAAAGCGCGCTGGCGGTGGACATGCGCGCGGGCAGCATCGCCGGTGATGGTGACAGGCGCGCCGCTGGTCGGCCCGATGAAGCCGTCAGCACTCACTGCCAGCTTGAGGGTGACGTGCGGGCGCTGCTTGTCTTCGCGGGTGAGGAAACCGGCAAGGCTGGCGCGGCTGGCGGCATGGTCTGCCACCTCTACCGCGATGCCGATATCGCGCAGGTGCTGGATGCCCTTGCCATTAGTGCGCAGGTCCGGATCGGTGCAGCCGATGACCACGCGGGCCAGCCCTGCCTCGGCAGTGATTTCCGCGCAGGATGGACCACGTTCGGATCGGTGTGCGCAAGGCTCCAGCGTCACATACATTGTCGCCCCGCGCGCAGCTTGGCCTGCTTGCTTGAGTGCTGCGGCCTCTGCATGGGGGGGCCACTGGCAGCGGTCCAGCCACGGCCCAGCACGATGCCTGATTTCAAGATGATCGCGGCGACGGCTGGGTTGGGAGCGCTGGCAGGCCGAGCGCGAATCGCCAGCGCGGCGGTGGCATCCAGCCAGCGGGCGTCGTCAGCCGGCAGCATCGCCTAGCGCCTGCGCGCAATATTCCTCGACCGACATGGCATAGGCGCCATCGTCCAGCCCGGCGGCTTCGCGCGCGGCCTGTTCCTCGGCTTCGGCGGCAGCCGCCTCGGCCTCGGCATTCGCCTCGATCTCGTCCACGTCGATAAACGTGGCGCGGCCCAGCGCACGATACATGTCGCGGCGGATTTCGGCGCGTTCGTCCAGCCGCGCCTGCAGCGCGTCCTTCAGTTCCTGGTTGCGGCAGTTGCTGGCGATGATCTGGCGTTCGGTACGCCCTTCCTCCCAAGTCGAGACATAGATCACCTCCGGCGGGCGCGGTTCGATCCGCTGGCTTTCCGGTATGAACAGCATGAACAGCGCGAAGGTGGCGGCCAGCGCCACGCCCATCACCGGCCAGCGGTGCTGTTGCGGAGTCTGCCAGACTTCCATGAAGTCGAGCACGGCCCGCTTGGGAGAGATACGGCGCAGGAATTGCTTCATGGTGTGGGCAGATAGGCGGTGCGGGCGCTTTTCGCCAGTCCTCACGCGCCTGCGGGTTATCCGAAGGCGGCGTAAAGACTGCGGCCTTCGTGCTTCAGCCAGTGGTCCGCCGCGCGGATATCACCTTCATAGAGCTCGCCCAGCAGGGCGTGGAAGGCGGGCGAATGGTCGAAATGGGTGAGGTGGGCGACCTCATGCGCCACTACGGAGCGGCGCACATGGTCCGGCGCCATGATCAGCCGCCAGTTGATGCGGATGCAGCGGCCGGTATCGCGCTCGCCGGTGCAGCTTCCCCAGCGGCGTTTCGCGCGGCTGAGGCGCAGTTGCGGCGGGTGCTGCCGGCCGCGCTGGCAATAGAAGGCAAGATCATCGGCCAGATGCGCCAGCGCTTCGCCTTCCAGCCAGCGGCGGATGCGCGGCTCCAGCGTGTCTTCCGGACCGCCCAGATGGAGCATGTCGCCCGCCAGCTTCGGCTTGCGCGGCAGGCGCGCCTGCCATTCCACCCGCAGCCTCTCGCCGCGATAGGGCACATGCGCGCCCGGTTCGATGGCGAGGGACTGCGGCACGCGGGAGAGCTGCTGGCCGATCCAGTCCTGCCGAGCCTCGGCAAAGACCAGCGCATCGCGCGTGCGGCCCCAACGCGGCAGGGTGATGCGCAGCTCGCTGCCGTCTGGCGCAAGGCGCATTGTCAGCCGTGTGGCGCGGGCGTGGCGCCGGATGGCGATGGGCAATGTGCGCCCGTCGGGCAGGGTGATGGCTGGATCCTGATGTTCGGGACGCAGCCAGTCGATCATATGCCCCATTCCGTGATGTGGTGCTCCAGCGGCCCGGCATCCACCTCGCTGATCACCTTGCCCGAAACGCAGATGCCCGCCGCGCGCATCGCATCGCGATTGCCGGTCAGCAGGTAATGCCAGTCGGGGATCGGCTCGCCCTCTGCGCGCAGCTTGTAGGCGCAGGTCTTGGGCAGCCACGGCACCTTTTTCACCAGAGCCGGAGTGAGGCGCAGGCAATCGGGCACGAAGACCTTACGGTGGCGATAATCCTTGCAGCGCGCGGTTTCGGTGTCGAGCAGCTTGCAGGCGACATTGGTCTCGGCGATCGCGCCGGTATCCTCGTCCTCGAGCTTGTGCAGGCAGCAACGCCCGCAGCCATCGCACAGGGCCTCCCACTCCTCGCGCATCAGCGCGTCGAGCGGCAGCTCCCAGAACTTCTCCCTCATCGCACGAATGTGGCCAGCTGTTCGGCCACGCCTTCCGCGCTCTCGTCCACCGGCAGCAGCGCGATGGGTTCGCCTTCGCGGCCCATCAGGTAACCCGCATTGGAATGCTGCATCAGGTAACCGACGTTCTCGTCTTCCTCGCCGCGTGAATAGAAGACGGAGAAATTGGTTGCCGCTTCCTCGATCGCTTCGGGCGTGCCGGTGAGGCCGAGCAGGTTGTCACCGAAATTGGCGGTGTATTCGGCCATCTTTTCGGGCGTATCGCGCTCGGGATCGATGGTGATGAAGATCGGCTGCACATCGCCCGCCAGCTCCGGGTTCTCTTCCGCCCATTGGCGATACCCGAGCATCATGCGATTGAGGTCGAACGGGCAGACATCGGGGCACCAAGTGTAGCCGAAATACACCATGCGGTATTTGCCCTCGAAATCGCTCCAGCGCACGGTTTCGCCTGCCGGGTTCACCAGTTCGAACGGGCCGCCGATGGTGGAACCTTCCAGCGCGCCCACGGGCGGCGGTGCGGTGTCGCACGAAGCGAGCAGCGGCAGGGCTGCCACGGCAAGGGCTGGGGCAAGAAATTGGCTAAATCGGGACATGGGCATGACAATCCGGTTCATGCTCTGCTAACTGGCAGGCGACAAGAGTGATAACGGGGCAGCATGTGCGCTGTCCCAAACAATTTTCAAGGAGGACTGGGGCACCATGGCTCCTCTTCGCAAGACAATCGCCGCGCTCTCGCTGGCATCCGGACTGATTGTGGCCGCGCCTGCAGCGGCGCAGCTGTATTCGGATGGCTATCAGTTCCTGCAGGCTGTCGAGGACAAGGACGGCACCAAGGTCACCGAAATGCTCGACGCGCCGGGTTCCACCGTCGTCAACGCGCGTGACCTGACAACCGGCCGCAGCGCGATGCATATCGTGGTCGAACGGCGCGATGGCGTTTGGATCGATTATCTCTACCAGCAGGGCGCCAATGTGAACATCGCCGACAAGGACGGCATGACCCCGCTGATGCTGGCTACCCAGATCAACTTTGTCGAAGGCGTCGAAAAGTTGATCGCACACGGCGCGCGTGTGGATGTGACCAACAATTCGGGCGAGACCCCGCTGATGTATGCCGTGCATGGCCGCAATACCGAGCTGATGCGGGTGCTGCTGGAAGCAGGGGCTGACCCTGATCGCTATGACAATTCCGGCCGCTCTGCGCGCGATTACGCGCGGCTCCGCGGTGCGAGCGACATCACCAATGACACGATCACCCGTTACGAAAAGCCCGAAGGCGAACGCGTGGGCAGCGGCACGACCTACGGGCCGAGCTTCTGATGAGCGAATCCGCTGCCACTGCCGATCCGTCGCTGGATCGGCTGCGCCTGAAGCTGGCGCCGGAAATCGCGCTGTCTGCCGTGTTTGACGGCTGGGGCGATGAAGCGCTGGAAGCGGCAGCGAATGCCAAGGGCGTGGACCCGGCATTGGCGCGGCTCGCATTTCCCGGCGGCGCGATGGACATGATCGCCGCGTGGGTCGAAAGCGTCGATGCGGCGATGGAAGCGCATTTCGCTGACGGTTCGCTCGATTCGATGAAGATCCGCGACAAGATTCGCGCGCTGGTGTGGTTCCGCCTCGCCAGCATCAACGGCATGGAAGAAGCCTTCAGCCGCGCGCTTGCGATTCAGGCCATGCCGCAGAATGCGCCCCGCGCCTTGCAGATGGGCTGGTCCAGCGCGGACAAGATGTGGCGCCTCGCCGGCGACACGGCGACGGATTACAACCACTACACCAAGCGCGCGATCCTCGCCTCGATCTATGCTGCCACGCTGGCGGTGTTGGTGAATGACGAGAGCGAGAACAAGGCCGAATCGGCTGCCTTCCTCGACCGCCGGATCGAAGGCGTGATGAAGTTCGAAAAGGCCAAGGCGCAGCTGCTGGGC
>CAYXTJ010000094.1:0-8313 GCA_964467715.1 uncultured Sphingomonadaceae bacterium | reverse complement strand
GCCGGATCACGCACGGCGATCCGCCTGCTGGAAAACCATCAAGAGGCCCAGTTGCTCGATCACCTGGCGCTGATCTATCCGCCGATGACGCAGACCGTGGCGGTAGGGCCGCGGCCGGACCTGTTCCTGGCCATTGCGGCGGATGATCCGCTGTTCAGGCAAGGTGGCCTCAATCTCGTCGCCAACTGGCTGGAAGAGAGCCCGGCAGTCGAGTTTCACCTTTATTCGGGCGGCTCGCACGGTTTCGGCATGCGACCTATGGGCACCACCAGTGACCTGTGGATCGACCAGTATCTCGCCTGGCTGGCGCTACAGTAAAGGCTGGCTGACTATTGTTCGAAGCGGAGATAGGCGAGGGCCATCTTGGCCAGTTCGTGCTTTGTGACATTCCACACCTCGGGGTCACCGCTTTCGGTGGTGGCGCCAAGGCCGAACTGGCGTGCAAGGGTGGCAAAAATGATCAGGAAGATCGCATGCGCCTTCATCTCCGGATCATCGCCCCCGATCTCGTCGCGGAAATGGAGCAGTGCCTCGGTTGACATGGCGGCTGACTTGCGCGCGGTTTCGCGGCCAGGTCCGGACACGGCCGGATCGACCGAAGCGCGCTGCATGATCGTGCGCAGGAGCGGTGCATTGGCGGCAAGGTGATTGCTGTAGCTGTCGATGTACAGCGGCAGGAAGGCGGCAAGGTCCTTGCTCTGGTCCAGCACCATGTCGAGCATGGCCCGCTCGCCAGCGATAACCGTGGTCAGTTCCTGCGCGATCACCGCATGGATCAGTCGGTCCTTGCCTTCGAACCGCAGGTAGATCGATCCGATCGAGACATTCCCGCGCTCGCTGACGTCCTGCAGAGTGAAGTCCTCGCTGCCGCGCTCCAGCATCAGGGACTTGGTGGCATCGAGCATACGCTGGAACGAGGCAAGGCTGCGGCCCTGGCGCGGTTTGCTGCTTGGCGCATTGTCCCCCAGCGCAAGGGTTTCCGGTCCGATCATTGACATGAACCAAGCAATCGCGCAAATAAACAAGAACCGCAATTCTAATTTTGATTCGCGGAACGGGAGATCCTCTCGGCAACCGGTCAGGAATAGGCCGGGCAGGCGAGGGACAAGGAACTGAAAGGATATGGTGTCGGGTTTGTTCTATCCATGCTGTCGATAGGAAACCATGCAATCATACAATTTTACTTAATTGTGCGGCTGTAGCATCAACCCGATTATCGGGAAATGTAACCGGCAATGCGGCCACCAGAGCTGCTGCGTTTACAACCGTGAACTGGGGCCTGGCCGGGGAAATGGCCGGTCGTGAGGATACTGGAAAAGGCATTCAGAAAACGACGCGCGAACAGCGTCGCCTGGGAGGAAAGAATGAGCAAGTTTTCACACAAGTCATTGCTGCTTGCCGGTTGCGGACTGGCAATGCTGGCTGTGCCTGCCCACGCGCAGGAAGATGCAGCGAACGAGAACGTCACCGATAACGTGATTTTGGTGACCGCGCAGAACCGTACGCAGGATGTGCAGGACGTGCCGATCGTCATGGACGTTATCGGTGCCGAGGAAATCGCGTCTGCCGGTTTCAGCGACGCCAACGACCTCGGCAAGATCGCCCCGGCAGTGCAGGTGGTGCAAGATCAGGGCACGGTGAAGATCACCCTGCGTGGCATCGGCACCAACTCCAATGACGAAGCGCAGGATACCTCGGTCGTCGCCAATATCGACGGTGAGTACATCAACCGCCCGAACGTGCTGGGTGTAGCGATCTTCGACCTTGACCGCGTGGAAGTTCTCCGCGGACCCCAGGGTACGCTTTATGGTCGTAACTCCACTGCAGGTGCGATCAACTTCATCACCCGCAAGCCGGGTGACGTGCTCGCCTTCAATGGCTCCGTGTCCTACGGCAAATACAATACCGTGCGCGCAGATGTGGGTGCTGATCTGCCGCTGGCGGATGGCTTCGGGGCACGCGTTGCCGCTTTCTATGAAGACCGCGATGGCTATGTCAGCCACCCTGCAGGTTACGGCTTCGGTCCCTTCC
Organism: uncultured Sphingomonadaceae bacterium; assembly: GCA_964467715.1. Classification (GTDB taxonomy): domain Bacteria; phylum Pseudomonadota; class Alphaproteobacteria; order Sphingomonadales; family Sphingomonadaceae; genus Alteraurantiacibacter. The sequence goes on along the minus strand of CAYXTJ010000094.1, from coordinate 6,282 downwards.
CGGCTTTTGCCGGCGGCGAATCCGACACCAACAAGGCAGAAGGCGGGCGCGTCACATTTGCGTTCGACAATGGCGGTGCTTTCACGGCCAACATCGCAGCAGAATACGCCAAGCGCGAATTCACTCCGCAGGCTTTCGCTTTTGCTGACCTGAACGCTCCGGGCGTCGGTCCGACCGGTCCGGGCTGTAACGCCACGGGTTTTGAGCAGGTTGCAACGGCATATGCAGACACGCTTTGCGTTCCTTCGCAGACGAACCTGCTTGAAGGCATTGATCGCGGCAATTACGCGTCGCCCGGCTTCGGCCTGGGCAAGGTGGAACACGATACCTGGGCGGTCCGTGGCCGTATGGCTTACGAATTCAGCCCGGAAGCCACGCTGTCCTACACCGCAGGCTACCGCGAGTTCTCCGGTAATCCGAACAACTTCGTCACCCTGCCGGTTGCCTATCGCAGCTACGACTTCATGGATGAGGTGCAGACCCAGAGCCACGAACTGCGCCTGAACGGCGACGCCAACGGCATCGTCTACCAGGTCGGCGCCTTCTACTTCAGGGAAGATCTCCAGAGCGAAAGCGGCTTCCTGCTGCCGATCGGTGGTCCCAATGGCACCTTCCTGAGCTACTTCGGCCGCGACATTTCGAGCGAAAGCTGGTCAGCCTTCGGCCAGGTCGAAGTTCCGTTGTCTGAAACGATCACTGCCGTTGGCGGTCTGCGTTATACGGACAACGAGCGGTCAGCCATTTATCTCAATGCCGCTCCTTTTGGCGCAGGCCCGCCCGATCCGGCGCTCTTCAATGCCGGCCCGGCGCGCAAGGACTTTGCCGATCTGGCCTTCCTCCAGACTCTCAACCTCGGAAGTAACGACGACAAGATCACCTGGCTTGCCGGCATCAACTTCGAGCCTAATGACGACACGCTGCTGTTCGCCAAGGTTTCGACCGGCTTCAAGGGTGGCGGTTTTGACGCTGTCGGCACTTATGCGCCTGAATCGAACACTGCCTATGAAATCGGCGGCAAGTTCAACTTCGGTGAATATGGCCAGCACAAGCTGAACCTCGGCGCTTTCTACTATGACTATTCCGGCCTGCAGGTTTCGGTGCTGCTCGACACGACTGTCGGTGGCCAGACCTTCAACGCCGGTGCGGCAACCATCTGGGGCCTCGAAGCCGAAGCCATGTTCGAGCTGCAGGAGAACACCTTCTTCGACATCTCGGTGAACTACCTCGACACCAAGTATGACGAGCTGTTTGCCCAGTTCAACGTGTTCTGCATCGACTGTGGCCTCAACGGCATCGGTGACCTTGATCCGAATACCGCTGGCGTGCAGCAGCCCAACTTTGCCGGCAACGAAGCACCGTTCTCGCCCAAGTGGATCATCACCGCGGGTCTGGAGCATACCTTCGATATCGGCGAGTTCGGCTCCATCACGCCGCGCATCGCGACGACCTACAAGGATGCCTATTTCACGGACTTCTATAACTACAACGATGGCCGTCAGGGTGGTTACACCCAGACCGACATCACCGTGGACTGGCGTTCCGAAAACGAACGCTACGGCATCCAGTGGTTCTTCCGCAACCTCGAGAACGAACGTCCTCTGACTTACGGCAGCTTCGTCTCCGCAGGTCCGGATGACATCTTCAACTGGCAGTTCGGCCGTCCCTTCACCTGGGGCATGCGCCTGAGCGTTGACTACTAAGTCACTGTGATAACGGGGGGCGCCTGGCGACCGCCCCCCGACATCCGGCAGCCTGCCGACCGACAAAAGGTTAGCGGACATGAAGCTGTCGTCTTGCATTGAATGGCAATTTGCCGAGGCCGGAGAAGGCCTTCCCGAACGGATCCACGCGGCAAAGGCCGCCGGTTACGATCTGGTCGAATTCCACCTCTGGCGTGACAAGGACATTGCAGGCATCGCCTCCGCCCTGGCCGATACCGGCAGCAAGCTGACAGGCTTCTGCGTCGATCCGCGTCGCTCTATCGTCGATCCTGCAGAGCATGACGAAATGCTCGCCGCCGTGGCCGATACGATGGCTGTGGCGCAGAAGCTGGGTTCGCCGCCACTGATCATCGCATCGGGATTCCGCGTTGAAGGCATGTCCGAAAAGGAACACCGCGCCAATGCGGTGAGCGTGCTGCGCCGTGCTGCTGCGCTGGCTGAAGAGGCCGGCGTCACGCTGGTGCTGGAGCCGCTGAATACCGAGCTGTTCGCAACCATGTACCTCGTCAGCACGAAGCTGGCGCTCGACATCATCGAGGAAGTCGGCAGTCCGCGCCTCAAGCTGATCTACGACGTCTATCACAGCCGCGTGATGGGTGAGGATATGCGCGAAGTTCTCGAAGGGCGCATGCACCTGGTCGAGCATGTGCAGGTGGCCGGCTGGCCGGGCCGCAACGAGCCGGGCAGCGGTGAGCTTGATTATGCCGAGGTCATGCGCGTGCTCGGCGAACTCGGATACACCGGCCCGGTGGGCCTCGAATATTTCCCCACGATGGACAGCGTGAAATCGCTCGCCGCCGCTGCGGAGACCCTCAATGGCTGAGGCGCAGAAGCTGCGCCCGCTCGAGCGCTGGAGTTACGGCTTTGGCGACATGGGGACCAGCCTCGCCTACAACATGGCGAGCGGCTTCCTACTCTATTACTATGTCAACGTGATGGGCCTGCCTGCGGGTGCGGTGGGATTCATCTTCCTTGCCGCGCGCCTGATGGACGCGGTGATCGATCTGGCGGTAGGCGTTGCTGTCGATCGCACGCATAGCCGTTGGGGCCGCACCAGGCCCTATTTCCTGTTCACGGCGCTTCCCTACGCGGTTTTCTCCGTGGCGGTCTTCATGGTGCCGGGAAGCTGGGGGCAGACCGCGCAGCTGGTCTACGCATTCCTCACCTTCAAGGCGCTCGGCATCCTTCTGAGCTTCGGCGCGATACCCTACACCGCGCTGCTGCCGATGATCACTGGTGACACCAAAGATCGCCTGAAGCTGTCGGGCGCGCGCGCCGTCGGCACCTCGGTTGGCGTGGTGCTGGCCACGGCGGGCACGATGCCGCTGGTCGGTTGGCTGGGTGAGGGTGACGAAGCCAGAGGTTTCGCGCTTACCGCTTTCCTGTTCGCCATCGTCGGGCTGGTGGCCATGCTATCGCTGTTCCGCAACTGCCGGGAACGACTGGCGGAGGAGCGTCCGCCGAGCTTCGCCATCCTCCCGGTTATTGGCGAGATGCTGCGCAACCGCGCATGGATCGTCGCCTTCCTGTTCATCCTGTTCTACTTCATCCGCTTCGGCGCAATGATGGCCGAAACCGCTTATCTGGCGATCGACGTGCTGGGCCAGCCGTGGATGATCTCGGTCATGTTGCCCATGGTTTCCGGCACGGTGCTGCTGTCCGCCTTCCTCGCGCCGCCGTTCTTCGCGCGGGTCGGCATCCGCAAGGGGTGTCTGGCGATCATGCTGGTGTCGGCGGCACTGTTCCTTGCCTTGCCGCTGGGCGAGGGCAATCCGGTGGCGTTCCTGGCAATCTTCTTCGCCGCCTGCCTCGCAACCTCGCTGGCAATCACTGCCGCCTTCACCATGATCGCGGGAACGGTCGACTGGCACGAGAAGCAGTTCGGGCGCCGCAACGAGGGCATCCTGTCCGCCGGCGTGAGCCTGGCAACCAAGCTGGGAATGGCAATCGGTTCGGCCGGCATCGCCTTTCTGCTCAGCTGGGCCGGCTACCAGCCCGATGCGGTTACCGAGACTGCACAAGACGCGATCCGCTGGTCTTACTACGGCGGCGCGGCATTGCTGCTGGCGCTGCAGGCAGCGGCCATCTGGTTCTGGCCGATCGAGGACGAAAAGGGAGAGTAAGCATGATCCGTGCACTACTGGCGTTTCTGGCGCTGATCACTCTTGGCGGTGTGGCTCAGGCGCAGCCAATCGTGGAGTCCACCTATCGCCCGCCAGAAACGGTGCAACGCGTGTCCGTTCCGGTGAACCCAGCGGAAGAGAGGCTGGATGTCCTCATCATCAGCGGCCAGAACAGCTACGAGCATGACTGGACCGGCGTGAACAATCTGCTGCGCTGGCAGTTGCAGGATACCGGCCGGTTCGACGTGCGCGTGACCGAGGATTTCGACGAGGGCAACCTCGCGATGCTGCAGGACTACGACGTGGTCATCCTCAACTATTCGAGCCGCTGGAACTATTCGGACGAGCAGCAGCACCTGTGGTCGCCCGAAGCTTTCCAGGCGCTTTATGACTATGTCGCCCAAGGCGGCGGGCTTGTCGCCTATCACTCCAGCTTCACCTGGGGCCGCGATATCGACGAGTACAAGCGGCTTGTCGGCGCCTCGATGCAGCCGGGCTATTCGCGCCGTTCCCCGCCTGATTCCTTCATGTTCGAACTGGTAGACCGCGACCATCCGGTGACACGTGGTCTCAGGCGTTATCACTGGACTTTCACCGAGGACATGTACACCAACATGGTCTTCCATCCCGATGCGCAGGTGCATGTGCTCGCCGCCGCCTATGACGATGCTGCAAGCTACGCGCCTGAACGCGCCGGACCAAAATATCCGGCAGACGCCTACTCGCCCGAACGCCTAGCCGAGATGGATGGCATCAATAGGTCGCATCCGCAAATCTGGGTGCAGGATTATGGCAAAGGCCGTGTATTCTCGATCACCTTGGGACATGGACCCGATACGCTGGCCTATGATGGCGTGCGCACCCTTTTGATGCGCGGCACGGAATGGGCGGCAACCGGTGACGTGACGATCGCGCCTTATGACAAGGCGGCAGACTTTGAGGTGCCCGAAGGGGAGTAGGAATGCTGGAACTTGATCGCCGCAAGGTCCTGTTCGGATCAACGATGACATGACTTTGGCGCGGAAATGCCCGGCCGCACGGTGCGCGTGTGCGAGGATGTGGACGTGCGCCTGACATGGGCCGCGCCGCCGCCGAGATCTTCAAGGTGGTGGCGCAGCCCATATGATCCGGACCTTCCCTAGTAGGAGAAGGTTTCCGAGAAGGTGTAATAGGGTTCCGGCAAGCGCGCATCGAGCGTCTGTCCGCCGTCGATGCTGTAGGGATTGCCGATGTTGTGCGCAGGTTCGTCAGGCGTGGGCATGAAGACCGGGCGGCCATCGTCACCAACATACATGAGCTCGGAATTGAAACCGCCGTGCTCGGCCTGTGCCGCCCAGGGGATCCAGCCCATGTTGTAGGGCTCACGCGCGACTTCGAAGCAGCGGAAGTGCCAGATCTTCCATTCGCCGTCCTGCTTGATGAAATCGATGCCGTATTTGGCATAGACATTGTGCATCCACACCCGCTTGCCATCCACCATGACTTCGGGAACGTGCATCCAGTCCGGCATCTGGTCGACGAACTCAGGCCTGGTCAGGCCGGATTCCAGGCCTGTCATGATCCACATGCCCTTGGCGGTCTGTCCGTCGCCGGCAACCTCGATCAGCGGGGTGGACAGTTCGTGGAAGATCAGCTTGCCCGTGGGGTTCGGGCGGTTGCGGTGATATTCCATGATGCTGTCATAGGTGGTGAAACGGCCGAGGTTGGAATATTCGGCGGCCATGCCGGGCGTGCCTTCGCGCGCCCACATCGGGATGATCTGCGCATCCTCGAAGGCGTTGTGCAGGTACATGTAGCGCGAGAACAGATTGTTGATCTTGGTCCGGTCATTGGCCTCACGGGCCTCGGCCTCCACGCGGTCCAGCCGTTCGATCAGGGCAGCGATCTGTGCGCTGTCATCCTGCGCGACAGCCTGCCCGCCGGTTATCACGGCTGCCAGGCCGGCACCGGCCAGCAGCTTGCGTAAAATTGTCATCCTCTCATCCTCCTTTGACGGTGAAACTGTGTTCAGACGCGCGCCGCGGCATGCTTGCGGTAAAGCCAGACCATGACGAGGCAGAGGGTGATCACCACTGCGCTCTGCGTCAGCGTGTGCCATTCTTCGAAGATCACGTGGACCACGGCGGCTACTGCATGGTTGAGCGTGATCCAGACGGCGCTCCAGACGCCAGCTCGCCGCAGCGAAGGCACGAACAGGCCGAGGATCAGGACGGCAGCGGCGACTATCTCCACCCAGCCGATCACGCGGCCCAGCAGCACCGGCAGGTGGTATGTCCAGGCGCTGTGCTCGCGCAGCACCTCGAGCGGCGCCAGCGCCTTGTTGTAGCCAACGAAGAGCGAAAAGCCGCCAAGCAACAGGGCGAGCAACGCCAGTACGACAAATGCCATGGGCGCAAGGCGCGCGTTTGCGTGTGTTCCAGTCATCTTCCCATCCCTTG
>CAYXTJ010000093.1:0-8422 GCA_964467715.1 uncultured Sphingomonadaceae bacterium | reverse complement strand
CCACAGCGTCTCGAAAGCGGGGAAGACATCCGATACCAGCACCAGCGCAAGCGCCACTAGCGCCCAGCGGGTGGGGCGGGCGAGCTTGCGCACCACGATGTTGTCCGCCTCGCTCTGGCTCGATTTCGCGACCCGGCGCAGCACGCTGAACAGCAGCGAATGGATGAACAGCGCGGCACATATCGCGACAAGGATCGCGACTCCGCCGATGGTGGCGATGGCGAGCCATTGTGGCAGTCCGTCCAGGAAAGCCTGTGCGCTCGCGGGCAGGAAGGTCAGTTCCGGCATAAGGGGAAGGTAAGTGCCCTCCCGTTATGCTGCAAGTGCGAAATAGAGTGGTGTCCCTAGTGCGCAGCGTCCCAGCTTGCGCCCGTTCCGATCTCCACGCCCAGCGGCACGGTCAGCGTCACGGCAGGCTCTGCCGCTTCGGCCATCACCTTTTCGATGACGGGCGAGGCCTTCTCCACGTCGCCTTCGGGCAGTTCGAACACCAGTTCGTCATGCACCTGCAGCAGCATCCGGACATAGGGCAGGCCAGCCTCTTCCAGCGCGGGCAACATGCGGGCCATCGCGCGCTTGATGATGTCTGCGCTGGTGCCCTGTATCGGCGCGTTGATGGCGGCGCGTTCGCTGCCCTGCCGCTCAGCCTGGTTCTTGGACTTGATGCGCGGGAACCACGTCTTGCGGCCGAACAGCGTTTCCGAATATCCGCGCTCGCGCACGCTCTCCAATGTTTCGTGGATGTAGTTCTGGATACCGGGGAAGCGCTGGAAATAGGTGTCGATGATCTCCTGCGCCTCGTCCGCTTCCACGCCCAGCCTTCCGGCGAGACCCCAGCGCGAAATGCCATAGAGGATGGCGAAGTTCACCGTCTTGGCACGGGCGCGCGTGTCGCGGTCCACCGTGCCGAACATTTCCTGCGCGGTGCGGGCGTGGATGTCCTCGTCTGCCTCGAAGGCTTCGCGCAGCTGCGGCACGTCAGCCATATGCGCGGCCAGACGCAGCTCGATCTGGCTGTAGTCCGCTGCGAGCAGCACATTGCCCGCAGCGGGCACGAAGGCCTTGCGGATCTCGCGCCCGATCTCGGTGCGGATGGGGATGTTCTGCAGGTTGGGATCGGTGGAGGACAAGCGCCCCGTCTGCGCGCCGACCAGCGAATAGGATGTGTGGACACGGCCCGTCCGCGCGTTGATCGCTTCCTGCAGCGCGTCGGTATAGGTGCTCTTGAGCTTGGTCAGTTGGCGATATTCCAGCACCTTGTTGGCAATGGGCGCGCCTTCGATGGCGAGCTTCTCCAGCACCGACTGATCCGTTGAATACTGGCCGCTCTTGCCCTTCTTGCCGCCCTTGTATCCCAGCTTGTCGAACAGCACTTCGCCCAGCTGCTTGGGGCTGCCGATGGTGAATTCGCCGCCCGCGATTTCGTGGATCTCCGCCTCGATTGCAGCGGTGCGGTTGGCGAATTCCTCCGACAGGCGCGAGAGGGCGGCGCGGTCCACCTTGATGCCCTCGCGCTCCATGCGGGCGACGACCGGCACCAGCGGGCGGTCCACCCGCTCATAGATCTTCGTGCCGCCTTCCAGGGCAAGGCGCGGCTTCAGGTGCTTCCACAAGCGCCATGTCACCTCGGCATCCTCGGCGGCATATTTCGTGGCAACTTCCACCGGCACCTCGCCGAAGGGAATCTGCTTCTTTCCCGTTCCGCAAACTTCCTTGAAGCTCATGCAGGTATGACCGAGGTGGCGTTCGGCCAGCTCGTCCATGCCGTGGCCGCCGCCGATGCCGTCGGTGCCGCGTCCGGCATCGAGCGCGAAGCTTATCACCATCGTATCGTCGATGGGCGCAACGCTGATGCCGTGGCGGGCCAGCACGTTGAGGTCATACTTGATGTTCTGCCCGATCTTGAGGACGGCATCATTCTCCAGCAGCGGCTTCAGCGCGGCGATGGCCGCATCGCGATCCACCTGCTCGGGCTTTTCGGCAAACATGTCGCTACCGCCGTGGCCCAGCGGGATATAGCAGGCATCATTCGGCCCGATGGCAAGGCTGACGCCGACGAGTTCTGCCGAGATGGCATCGAGCGAATTGGTTTCCGTATCGACAGCCAAGATCCGCGCGGCCTGGGCGCGGGCGATCCACTCCTCCAGCTTGTCGAGCGTCTGCACGCATTCATAGGCATCGCGATCAATGTCCGGCCATTCGGGCATTTCCTGCCGGTTGCCTTCGGGGGCATGGGCCTCGCTGGCAGTTTCCTGCTTGGCGGGTTTGAGATCGGTCGTGCGCGTGGGGCTGCCGGTGCCGGCATCAAGGCGGCGCAGCAGGCTAGAGAAGCCGTGCCTTTCGAGGAATTCGGCCAGCGGTTCCTTGGGCACGCCGTCCAGCCTGAATTCTTCAAGCGGCTCGGGCAGGGCGGCATCCTGCTTCAGTTCCACCAGCTCGCGGCTCATTTCCGCATCCTTGCGGTGTTCCAGCAGCCGCTCCTTCAGCTTGCTCTTCTTCATGTCCTCAGCCGCATCGAGCGCGGCGGTGAGGCTGCCGTGTTCCTGGATCAGCTTGGTCGCGGTCTTGGGGCCAATGCCGAAGATGCCGGGAATATTGTCCACCGAATCGCCCATCAGCGCCAGCACGTCGCCCACCAGTTCCGGAGGTACGCCGAACTTCTCTTCCACCTCGGGGATCTTGATGCGCACGTTCTTCATCGTGTCGAGCATGTCGATCTCGCCCACGCCGTCACCGCCGGTGCTGACCAGCTGCATCAGGTCCTTGTCGGAGGAAACGATGGTCACGTCCCAGCCTTGCGCCGCTGCCGCGCGGGCATAGGAGGCAATGAGGTCATCCGCTTCCAGCCCCTCTTCCTCGATGCAGGGCAGGCTGAAGGCGCGGGTGGCATCGCGAATCAGCGGGAACTGCGGCACCAGGTCTTCCGGTGCGGGCGGGCGGTTGGCCTTGTATTCGGGATAGATGTCGTTGCGGAAGCTCTTGCTGGCGGCATCCAGGATCACGGCAAGGTGGGTGGGGCCTTCCGCCTTGTCGAGGTCTTCCGCCAGCTTCCACAGCATGGTGGTGTAGCCATAGACCGCGCCCACGGGCGTACCTTCGGGATTGGTCAGTGGCGGGAGCCGGTGATAGGCGCGGAAGATGTAGGACGATCCGTCCACCAGGTAGAGGTGCTGCTTGTCGCTCATGGGCATGGTGCTAGCAGCCAATTTTGCAGTGGTCATTGGCCTTGGTTCATCCAGCCACAGAATTGGGCGGGGCAAAGCAGCCTGCCCCATTGTCGCCACATTTCTCTTGCGCCGTCACAATTGTGGCAGTATTTAGGCAACAGACCGGCCAACGCGGCTGGTTCTGGATCGAGAGCTTTCGCCCGGTCCAACCCTATTGCTGTGTAAGGAATTGAATTCATGCGCAAGATCATCCTCGCTGCTGCTGCAGCTGGTGCCGCTCTGACCCTCGCTGCTTGCGGTGGTGCTGACGAAACCGCAGAAACCGCAGAAGCTGAAGAAGCTATGGCTGCAGACATGGAAACCAATGCAGACGCCATGGAAGGCGCTGTTGAAGAAGCTGATGCAACTGCTGCTGAAGCTGCCGGTGAAGCAGTCGACGCCGCTGAAGGCGTTGTTGAAGCCGCTGGCGACGTGGTCGACGCTGCTGCTGAATAATCCCTCGCGGATTTTCGAAAAAGAAAGGGCGTGGCCTGATGGCCGCGCCCTTTTCTTATGCCCTCACCGGATGTGACGGCCGGTTAGCGTTGAGAAGGCGGACTTACTCGCCGCCGGTCACAAGGTATTCCGCATTGGCATAAACGCGCTGCGGCTGGCTGTATCCGTCATAGATCGCCCGGGCGATGGAAGCGATGCGCGCCTCGCGATTGCCGCGAGAGCCCTGGCCCGTGACATAGATAGCCACCGCGATCGAGCGGCCATCCGGCCCGGTGATAATGCCGATATCGCTGGAAGTATTGTTCAGCGAACCCGTCTTGTGCGCCACGGTAACGCTTTCCGGCATCAGTGCCGGGATGCGGCGGGTGCCGGTGCGGCAGCGCTCCATCGCATCGATGATGACTTCACGGCTCGCCGGGGTCAGCCAGCGGCCCTGGTAGATACCGCTGAGCAGTTCCACCATGGCTTTGGGCGTGGAGCTGTCACGGATGTCGATATGCACGGCCGGGTCGAATTCGCCATCATCGCGCACCAGCGTGGCGATATCGCGGGTGAGGTTGAAATCCTCGATCCCTGCGCGGCGTGCCCAGTCATTCACCTTGTCCACCCCGCCGACAGCCGCGATCAGCGCATCGGTTGCCGGGTTGGAGCTGCGCGTGATCATCAGGTCGATCAGCTGGTGCGCGGGCATATGGTCCCCGCGGCGAACCGGAGCTACCGCAGTCGAGAAGCGCTGCGAACGGACCGGCAGCAGCAGCGGATATTCGCTGGTCAGGCTGGCGCGGCCCTGATCGACCATTTCCAGATAGGTCGCGGCGATGGCAATCTTGCTGGTGCTGGCCATGGGAAAGCGCTGGTCCCCCAGAATGGAGATCTGCTCACCGGTAGAAAGGTCCAGCGCGGCCACCCCGATGCGCCCTTCGCTGCCCTCTGCCAGCATGGCAATCTGCTGTTCCAGCGGATTGGCATAAGTTGGCGAATAATCGCGCGGCTGGCGCACCTCTGTGCCGAAGTAGGAATCGAACGCGCTTTCTATCGCCTGATCGCTGGCGTGCGCCTGCGAAAGCGGCGCCAGCAACAGGGCGGCGGCGGTGGCGAACTTGCGGAAAGCTGTCAGTTTCATAGACCCCGTCATGGCATATTTATGCTTGTGGATAACTTAACGAAGCGAAGGCGCAGGGCAATTTGCCCCGCGATGAAGCGAGTCCCACTGTCGGCCAAGCGCGTATTTTTGCGTAAATTCGGCCTCCGGAGAGGCAATTTGCCCCCTTTTGCGCCGAATCTGCGCGAAAGGGGGCGAAATTCGCTGTCGGAGTCGCGCCTATTCAGCGGCGTCTTCCGGTTTGCGCAGGCGCCAGGCGAACTGGTCGGTCTTGCCGCGAATGCTCTCGTCGAAGACATTGGCATCGCGCGGATCGTCAGGGTGTGAATAGAGATCGCTCTCTTCCTCAAGCACGAAGCCGGCACCGGTCAGAGCCTGCAGCGCCACGTCGCGGTCCATCCGGTGCAGCTTGTCGATCGCTTCCAGGCCGCCGCCATCAGCTGCAAGGTGATCGACAACCACCAGCGTGCCGCCAGGCTTGAGCGAGGCGTAGAGATTGGCGATTGCGGCCTCGGCAGTGCCTTCGGGCATCTGCGGGATGAACAGGTCATGCAGGTTCATCACGGTGATTATCGTATCAAGCGGTTCCGGCCAGCCAGGGTCGGTGATCGAAGCGCGCAGCGGGAAAACACTCACCGGCTCGCCCTGCTCGTTGGAATACGGCGCCACGGCGGCATCCTGCTCGTCTGCATATTCGCTGCGAAAAGCGATGAACTCGGTCGGCTGGAAGGCGTAGACCCGGCCATCCGCGCCCACCGCTGTGGCCAGCAGGCGGGTCACATAGCCGCCGCCCATGATGTAATCGCCTACCGCTTCACCCTTGTCGATCTGCGCGAAGGCGAGCAGTTCGGCCGGCTTGCGGGTTTCGTCATACTGCTGGTCGTCAATGCGGGCGATGTCGTTGATCGCCTGCATGTACTGGCCCGCGCGATATTCGGGAGCTTCGGCCACTTCGGCTGCATCGTCGCTGCCGCAAGCGCTCAGCGCGGTTGCCGCCAGTGCTGCCAGGATAATCTTGCGCATTCTCTTTTCCCCCTCGTTTCCTGCCGTGATGCTAGCGCCCTTTCGGCAAAGCGCAATCATGCACCGTCTCCGCCGTCCTTCGGCTTGCGCTGGCGGGCCACGGCATAGAGCAGGCTGCCGACCGCCAGCACGGCCAGCGTGGGCAGAGCGGCATTGGCAGGCACCTGTATCAGCAGCCAGCCGTTGAAAGCGAGCGCGGCCAGCACCACCGGCACCCAGAGCCAGCCCAGCACCAGCTCTCCGCGCTGCCACATCCGCGGCAAGGCGAGGACCACCAGCAGCCCGGCAAGCGATTCCAGCGCGACCATGAAGGTCGCCAGCGAGGCGAAGGTTCCGCTCAACGCCAGCAGGATCACAATCGCGCCGTAAAGCATGATCGCGTTGGCAGGGGTTCCGAAGCGCCCGGATACGCGCGAGAGGAATGCCGGCAGCAGCCCCTGCTCGCTCATCGCGAAGAATATGCGCGGCATCGAGACGAAGTAGCTGAGCTGGTTGGTCCCGGTGGAGAATATCGCCGCCACGCTGATCGCGATGACGCCCCATTGGCCGAACACCGCTTGCGCGGCAGAGGCAAGCGGCCGATCCGCATTCACATCCTGCGGATCAATCGCTACATAGGCCAGCTGCACGAAGGCATAGAGCAGCGCAATCAGCGACAGGTTGACGAAGATGGAGCGATAGACTGTCCGCTTCGCCTCCTTCACCTCGCCCGCGACAATGGTCGACACGGCGCCGCCCGAAAAGGCGTAGGCGAGCAACAGCGCGATGGCTTCCACCCCGGTGAATTCGGGCATCACGAACCCGCTCGGCAGCCCGTTGGCGATGAGGCCGACAAGGCAGATCAGCAGGATCGGGCCGAGTTTCAGGGCGGTGCCGATCCACAGCGCCTCGATCGAGCGCCTTGTGCCCACCGCCGCAAGGCCCGTGAACAGGGCGATCAGCGCGAATATGGTCGCCAGCCTGATCGCCGGATGATCGAAAAACGGGAAGATCGCGGCCAGATAGCTGACCAGCACGTGGAAATTGGCGGCGCGGGCGGCGATGTTCTGCGCCAGGATGAACCAGCCGGTCTGGAATCCCGCGAACGGGCCGAAGGCATGTTCGGCATAGAGTTGCGGCCCGCCCGAATGGTCGAACTGCGTGGACAGCTTGGCCCACACCAGCAGGTCAAGCGCGACGAAGAAGGCAAAACCGATGATCACGAGCGGGGCAAAGCCGCCCGCGCCTGCATAAAGCAGCGCCGGAAGCGCGAACATGCCCGCGCCGACCACGGCGTTGAGGTTGATCAGCACCGCGCCGGGCAGGCCGATTTCCCTTGCTGGGGTGTTGCCTTGATCCAACGAAGCCCCCTGACTTGGTGGAGCTTACAGCAAAGGGTCGACTTGGCGAGCAAAGAAAAGGGCCGGAAGGATCGCTCCTCCCGGCCCGTTTCCTGTGTGCTTGGAGCGTGGGACTTAGAAGCGCATGCCGCCCATGCCGCCCATGCCGCCCATGTCAGGCATGGACGGGCCGGACTTGTCTTCCGGCACTTCGCTGATGGCAGCTTCGGTGGTGATCAGCAGACCTGCAACCGATGCGGCATCCTGCAGTGCGGTGCGCACGACCTTGGTCGGGTCGATCACGCCGGCAGCCACGAGGTTTTCGTAGGTGTCGGTTGCAGCGTTGAAGCCCTGCGTTTCGTCACCTTCGCGCAGCAGATTGCCCGAAACCACAGCGCCGTCATGGCCTGCGTTCTGGGCGATCTGGCGGATCGGTGCGAGGATAGCCTGGCGCACGATGTCGATACCGCGCGTCTGGTCATTGTTGGCACCTTCCACGCCTTCCAGCGCCTTGGTGGCATAAAGCAGAGCCGTGCCGCCGCCCGGGACGATACCTTCTTCAACGGCAGCGCGGGTAGCGTGGAGCGCGTCATCAACGCGGTCCTTGCGTTCCTTCACTTCGACTTCCGAAGCACCGCCAACCTTGATCACGGCAACACCGCCAGCGAGCTTCGCCAGGCGTTCCTGCAGCTTTTCACGGTCGTAATCGGAGGTGGTGGATTCGATCTGGTTGCGGATCTGCTCCACGCGGGCCTTGATGTCGTCGGCCTTGCCTGCCCCATCAATGATGGTGGTGTTGTCCTTGTCGATCGTGACCGACTTGGCTTCACCCAGCATGCCGATGGTAACGTCATCCAGCTTGATGCCCAGCTCGTCGGAGATCATTTCGCCGGCGGTCAGGATCGAGATGTCCTGCAGCATGGCCTTGCGACGATCGCCGAAGCCCGGTGCCTTCACGGCAGCGATCTTCAGGCCGCCGCGCAGCTTGTTGACCACCAGGGTGGCCAGCGCTTCGCCTTCGATATCCTCGGCGATGATCAGCAGCGGGCGACCGCTCTGGACCACGGCCTCGAGGATCGGCAGCATCGGCTGCAGGTTCGACAGCTTCTTTTCGTGGATCAGGATGTAGGGATTGTCGAGCTCGACAGTCATCTTCTCCGGGTTGGTCACGAAGTAGGGCGACAGGTAGCCGCGATCGAACTGCATGCCTTCGACGACTTCGAGTTCGAATTCGAGGCCCTTGGATTCGTCGACTGTGATGACGCCTTCCTTGCCGACCTTTTCCATGGCTTCGGCGATCTTCTCGCCAACTTCAC
>CAYXTJ010000092.1:0-8434 GCA_964467715.1 uncultured Sphingomonadaceae bacterium | reverse complement strand
GACAATACATCCGCAACGCTTCCATCCACGATACCTACAACCGCTGCGTGACCGTTCATGGCACCAACAACCTGCAGTTGGACAACAACGTTACCTACAACACGGTGGGCCATTGTTTCTTCATGGAAGACGGCATCGAGACCGGCAACGTGTTCTCCCGCAACCTCGCCATCCAGACAAAGTGCCATCCGACGCTGGATTGCGTGCCGACCAATCTCGCAGCCAATGGCGAGAACAACTACACCTACGCAAACCGCATGACCATGCGGCAGATCAGTTTCGCCGGTGGGGTCACGCTGCTGCCATCGGACAACACGGTAGCATCCTTCTGGATTACCAACCCGGACAATAGCTACATCGGAAATGTCGCGGCGGGCTCGGACTCGACCGGTTTCTGGCTCTCGCTGCCAGAACATCCTAACGGCGCTTTCCTCGGAACCGAGATCAGCCTTGCTACCTGGCCGCGGCGCACGCCGATGCGCGCTTTCCACGGCAACACGGCACATTCCAACTTCGACGGGTTCATGTTCGACCGGAATATCAACGAGGACAACACCTTCGGGCTGGCCGGAAACGCATTCATGCCGCGGGAAAACCCTGCTGACCCGGACAGCGATTTCATAGAGACGGTTTTCGAGGACCTGACCAGCTACAAGAATCGTAACGGCGGCCTTTGGGGGCGGGGAGAGCTGCACATCTTCCGGAACATGAGGCTTGCCGACAACGCCATCGGTATGACCCATTCTTCCGGTGACTTCGGCAGCCAGCGGTATACCTCGCGTCTGGAAGATTCGCTGATCGTTGGCGAAACCGCAAATATCGGCAATCCGTCGACCCCGGAGGAACTGGCCTATGGCCGCAGCCTGCCAAAACCCTCAATCCCGGATTTCCCGATACGGGCCTACGAATATTACGATTACCGGGATGAGGTGGTGAACACCACATTCGTGAATTATCAGGACAACGAACGGCGCAAGACAGGCGCGCTTTCCTGGCTGCTGTTCACCAGTTCGGGTGTCACAACCGCAAGTACGATCGAGAGGGCGGAATTCGTCAACGCCAAGCCGGTGTACTTCCCGAACATCGATCCCCGGTTCGATAACGACAACCGCGGCGGGGTGGCATACAGGACACTGTCGATCCATGATCTGGACGGTTCCGTAACCGGCGTGCCCAATTCGCATATCATGCTCCACGACGGCGAGAACAACAGCCCCGTCACGGACGATACTTGCGCTATCCATCCCACGTGGAACGCGTCTGCGTGTACCGGTGATGTCGGACGCCTCTATCTGGCGCGTCGAAACGGGCGATTGGGTGCCATGAGCACTCCAGAAGAGCAGCCTATCGCGCTCGTCCGCAATGGCACCCAATTCCATGTTACGGGCAACCAGAGCACCGTGCGGGCAGGCACCCAGCTTCAGGTGCAAACCGAAAGGCCGGAAGTCTCGCTCAGCCTGAGTGAAATGGACCAGGGTTCCTGGGTGATCTTCGAGCTGCCAGGCTTCGCCAATGCTGCCTCCGGAACGGAAGCGGACAGCATCGATGCACTGCGCGAGGCTGACAAGACATCCTGGTTCAGGAGTGGGGATGCCCTATGGGTCAAACTGGTGGTGACCGATCCTCCGGCCATGCCGGTTCGTCCGCTGGATATGCAAGCCAGCATGACGGTCAGCAGATAGGCATCCACGCCCACACATTGTCATTCGGTGAAAAGGAACTGCCAGGCTGAAGCTGGGTGACGGGGTTGCTCAGCATGCCCGGACCCGTGATCTCGATCGTCACATCTCCGGTATAGCCGTGGATGTTGCAACGGGTGATGCCGGGCAGGTTGGGCGCGTCCGGGTCGGCGCTCTCCATCCCCACGGCAGTCCTCATCGCCACCACGTCCCCCGGCAACAGCGTATTCGTGCGGCTGATGTGCGACAGCGCCTTGGCCGCGCTCCACACATAATTGGCCGTATGATCCGATGCGACCAGCTGTCCGTCCATGAAGCAGCGGATGGCAAGAGCTGACGGGTCCGGCACTTCGTCCGCCGTCGTGATGTACGGGCCAAGTGGGGCAAAGGTGTCGGCCCCCTTGTATCGGCCGGGGTAGGACGCGTGGTGCAAGTCCTCGATATGCGAGCCGTCGGGTTGCTTGCGATCTATGCGCAGGGTGAAGCTGTCTTCCTCGCGCATCTGCGTGCAGGTGACATTATTGATGATTGAATAGCCGAAGACGGCGGCCATCGCCTCTTCCGGCGAGGCATCGGTAAGCGTGCGTCCGATGATCACCGCCAGCTCCGGCTCAGGGTGAGTGAAGCCCTATTCGTCGCGGATGCGGATTTTGCCAAGATGGCCGGTGAGGGCGGTAAAGGGCTTTAGGAAGAAAGCCGGATGATCGGTCGGCGCACGCACCTTGATCTGCGGTTGTTGAGCGCAACGCACACCACCTTGCACGGGCGGCGGACAGGCGGATACCAGGTCACTTCGACAGGGTCGAACGAGACAAGCGCTGCGGGATCGGCAGCGGCGAGCTCTGCGGCGATGCGATCACTCCGGCCGCTCTCGATCAGCGCGATCATATCTGCGGGGCATTGGGTGAAGCTGCCAAGATCGACCAGCTGCCCTTCTGCCAGGACCGCCAGCCGGTCTGCCCCAGCGGCATGAATCGATGCCAGTTTCATTCTGTCACTCTCCCAGAGAGCTCATGGCGGTTTCGCGCAATTGGGCCTGCCCGGTCAGATCGAAATGGCCAAAACCCGGCAATATCTGCGGTTGAGTGTCGAGGGCAGCTAACAGCCTTGTGCCCATGGTCATCACGAAGTCGTCGCTACCATTCACCACGCAGACGGGCGCGGTGATCGCGCTGACGTCGCTCTCGGCCAGTTCGGGGTTGGCCGGGCGGCGCAGCACGGCAGCCACCGCCAGCGGATCGTTCAGCGTCGGGTCCCATGTATCAAGGAAAGCGCGCACGCCCGGCGGTGTGTCGGGGCCGGGACTATGTTCCAGCGCGCTCGCCGCCGCTCCGCCCCCCTTTGCCAAAGCCCGGACGCATTCTTGCAGCCCGTGTTCCGTGGCGCCGAGATGGTATCAGAGGGAACTGTCAAAGCAAATCGGTTGTGCGTGAAGGGCAAGGGCCTCCTGTTCGCCTACGCGGCTCTTTGC
Organism: uncultured Sphingomonadaceae bacterium; assembly: GCA_964467715.1. Taxonomy (GTDB): domain Bacteria; phylum Pseudomonadota; class Alphaproteobacteria; order Sphingomonadales; family Sphingomonadaceae; genus Alteraurantiacibacter. The sequence continues at coordinate 5,284 of CAYXTJ010000092.1, read as the reverse complement.
CTGAGGCTGAGGGCTACAACACGGGCCTTGAACAGCGAGATTCTTGCCATTTGGAAATCGGCCATATAGGCCCCGGACGAGCGCGCGAAGGCCATCGGCCGGCTGGCTTGGGGAGAGAACTTTGAAACGATATCGCAAGCAGTTGTTGCTTGGAGGAACACTGCTGGCTTTGGGCAGCGCCATCGTCGCGGGGCCAGCCACGGCACAGAGCGCTCCGGATGCCGGGATCTCCGCCGAAACGGCACAAACCCTGCCTGTATCCGGCGATCGCCCGGCTGGCTATGCAGGCGGCGCGGCGCCCAATATCCTTCTGATCATCATCGATGACATCGGCATGGAGATGACTTCGGACATGTATCCGGGACTGATCGACAGCCTCAGCCGCCAGTATGGGCCGGACGGCCTCGGCCATCCCGATTATGAGCGGATCGCCGGACATCCCGCCTCGACCCCGGTACTGGACGGGGTTGCCGCTGACGGAATGGTGTTTACCAATGCCTGGGCCGAACCATTCTGTTCACCCACGCGCGCAGCCATCCTCACCGGCCTTTCGACGCCCAAGATGCGCGTGCGGACCTATGCGGATGCGCTGGCGACCCATCACACGTCCTTTGTCGGCATGCTCAGGGACAACGGCTATGCCACCGCGGCGTTCGGCAAATGGCATATGGCGGGCTTGCCGGGCGAGCCGGTGGACTATCCCGGCATGAAACCGCTTCAGGCAGGCTTCGATATCTTTCGCGGCAATCTGCATGCCGCTCCTTTGACCTACTGGTCATACGACTATCAGATCCAGGACCAGACAACCCGACCGGATCAATGGTTGACGGTGCCCGCGCCCGAGCGCTCGTTACCCGGCATCGAACCCACGACCTACGCCCCGATCGTGAAGGCCGCCGATACGATCGACTGGATCACCGCGCAGGAATCCGCGCAGCCGGACCGGCCGTGGTTCACCTGGCTGGCCCTCAACCTTGCCCATGCCACCATCAGTTCCGATCCCACGCAGATGATCGTGCCTGATGCCAATACGCTCGACGATGTCGCCCGTTCCGAGATGGAGGCATGCGGAGGACATTTCGGAACTGCCGATCCCGGTGATTGTTCAGGCGAGCAGTTGGCACGGGCGATGACCAATTCGATGGACACCGTGATCGGCAAGGTCATCGAAGCGGTCGACGGGCTTGATCCCAATACCTATGTCATCGTGGTCGGCGACAATGGCACACCGATGTACGGCCGGCCCGGGCTCGACTTCATCGACAACATGTACATCACGCGCAGCGGACGCGGAAAGGGGACCGCCTACGAAAGCGGACTGCGTGTCGGCATGGCCGTACGCGGCCCCGGCATTACTCCGGGATCGAGCAGCGACGAGTTCGTGCATGCCTTCGACCTGTTTTCGACCATCCTCGATTTCGCCAGTATCGCCGCGCCCGAGATGGTGCCGGACGCAGCCGACGATGGCCTGGTCGAGATCGATTCCAGGTCACTTTCGCCCATCCTTTTCGGCGAAGCGGAAGCAGTACGCGATCCGTTGAACGATACGCTGGTGACCGAAACGGTCAACCTGATGACCGAAGGAACCGTGCATGCCGGCGTGCGAAACAGTACCCACAAGCTGGTGTGCGTTGGCGGGATCGGGTCAGGCAATTGCGAATTCTTCGATCTCGCCAGCGACCCGCTGGAAGAATATGCGCTGGCCATTCCGGCAAGTTGTGAAGCATATGCGCAAGGCAGCTTGAGTCCGGCAGATGACGCCTGGCACTACTGCCTGCTGAGCGAAGCGCTGCACGACGCAGTGCAAGATTGACGTTCCTGCAAGCAGATCGAACCAGATAGGCAAATCCCATGTCCACCAATCCCAAGTCGAAGTTTAACATCATGGCATCCGTCAGCGTAGCCGCTCTGGCGCTTTGTGCTGCAAGCCCCGCGCTGGCGCAGCAGGAAGCCGATCCGCGCCCCAATGTGCTGCTGGTTGTGCTTGACGATGTGGGGCTCGACATGACGACGGGTATCGTCCCCGGCGAGGTTGAGCGGATGCTCGCGCTTTACGGTCCCGAGGGCCGCAACCATCCCGATGCTGCGCGTATAGACGGCGGCCCTGCCTCCATGCCGCTGCTCGATGCCTTTGCAAAGGAAGGGCTTGTCTTCGCAAATGCCTGGGCGGAACCGTTCTGCTCGCCAACGCGTGCAGCCATGCTTACTGGCCTGTATCCGGAGAGTACCGGGGTGCTCGATTACACTGACTGGCTGACGCAGAACCACGTTTCGCTTGGCTCGATCATGCACGAACAGGGCTATGCCACCGCGCTCTTCGGCAAGTGGCACCTTTCCGGCCTCAACGATATTCGTCCCGATGCCCCGCCGCACGAGGGGCCGCTGTTTCCGGGCATGAAGCCGAAGGAAGCGGGCTTCGACCTGTTCCTGGGCGATTTCAACGGCGCCTTGCCGGATTACTGGGAATACGAACGGTCGATCCAGGACGCGGATACGCCCGCGAACGAATGGCGGGTCGAAATCCAAGCGCCTCGTTCGCTTCCCGGGATCGCTTCCACCACTTTCGCCCCAGTGGTGAAGGTGGCCGATACGATCAACTGGATCACCGAGCAGGAGGCTGTCGATCCTGACAGGCCGTGGTTCGCATGGCTGGCTTTCAACATGCCGCATATCCTTCCGAGCCAGCCACCGGTGGTGGTGCCCAACAGGGATACGCTCGATGCCGTGGCGATTGCGGAGATGGAAGCCTGCGGCGGTGAATTCGGCAGCGAAAACCTGGGCAATTGTTCGCCTGCATCGCTCAACCGCGCTATGTCCACGGCGACAGACACCGTGATGGGGCGATTGTTCGATGCGGTGGACGAGCTTGATCCCAACACCGTGATTATCGTGATCGGTGACAACGGCACCGGCCAGTATGGCCGGCCCCAGGTGAACTTCCTCGATAATCTGTACATAACCTATGATGGGCGCGGAAAGGGTACGGGATACGAAAGCGGTGTGCGCGTCCCCCTAATCATTCGCGGACCGGGCATTGCAGCCGAACGCAACGATGCCTTGGTGCACGCGGTGGACCTGTTCTCGACAATCGCCGAGCTTGGCGGCGCGACACCTCCGCAAAGCGTTCCCAACCGGGAAGGTGACGCCATGATCCCGATCGATTCGGTATCACTGCTGCCGATCCTGAATGGGCAGCAGCAGGACGTTCGCGATCCGCTTGCGGATTATGTCATCACACAGGGTAGTTCGCCGCTGGCAGGCAACCGTCTGCAGGTTGCAGTGCGCAACGGGCAATACAAGGTTCTGTGCACCCGCACCGACAGCGGGCGGGGCAACGGCTGCCAGTTCTATGACCTGACGGCCGATCCGCTGGAAGAATACCCGCTCTCCATGCCGACTACCTGCGCTTATGATGGCACCGCGCCCGGGCCCGGCGATGAGGCGGGGCACTACTGCTACCTCAAGCATGTGATCGAAACCCGCTCGATCCTCGCCGAACCCGCCGGCTGATCGTCGGACCGGCTGGCCGCTGCGCGCCTAGATGTCGCGCGCGCAGCGGAACCCGATGTGTGAAGTCGAGGTGTCGACTGTCTGCGGATAGCGCGCCGCGGGGCGATAGCGTTTGCAGTAGTTTTCCGCGCACAGGTGCGATCCGCCTTTCAGCACCTTGCGTGGGAAGTTGCGCCCCGGATCGTTGAGATCGCGGCTGGCGTCAGCCGTCCCGCGACCATGCGCCTCCGGTGCGCAGCACGCCTTGGGGGCAGCCGATGGAATGGCATACCAGTCTGCCGTCCATTCCCAGATGTTGCCGATCATGTCGAAAAGGCCGAAGCCGTTGGCCGGGTAGGTGCCGATGGGAGAGGTTCGTTCGTAACCGTCGAGCAAGGTGTTCTCCAACGGGAACCTGCCCTGCCAGTAGTTGGCCAGCATCGCGCCTTCGGGGGCGAGTTCATTGCCCCACGCATATGCGCCGTCCTCGCGCCCGCCCCAGGCGGCAAATTCCCATTCGGCCTCGGTCGGCAGGCGTTTGCCCGCCCATTGTGCGTAGGCTTCCGCATCCTCGTAGGCGATATGGACAGCGGGGTGATCCTGCTTGTCGGCGATGCCGCTCTTCGGGCCAAGCGGATGCCGCCAGTCGGCCCCGGCAATATAAGACCACCACATCATGTGGTTCATCCTTGGCGAAGCCTGGCGCGGCGGGGTGAAGACAGAGGATCCTGCGACCAGCAGAGCCGGGTCCGCTTCGGGATAGAGAGCGGCATCGGGAGCCTGCTCCGCCAGCGTCACGTAACCGGTGGCTTCGACAAATTCGGCAAAGCTGCGATTGCTGACCGGCGTCCGGTCGATCAGAAATCTGCCGACCTCGGCACGCCTTCTAGGACGCTCCTCGGGATAGAAATCGTCCGAGCCCATCCAGAACTCGCCACCTTCGAGTTCCACCATGTCTTGCTCAGGCCCGCTCACTCGTAATTCTCCCAGTTCCGCTTGTTCGATGGCTGCTTGCCAGCCGGGGATTGCAGCAGTCCCAGGGGACCGTCAAAGCAATTGCACCTGATAGCAGTTTGCTGTCAGTCATTCGCCGACCTGTGCCATCTTTGCGCGCTTTTGTCAGCGCAAATGCAGCCGATCGAAAAGCGAGCCGGCGAGGGCGGGGGACTTCCTTGCCTACTCCCTCTACCGGTCAGACCCGACCGGCTTCAGGCGCCAGCACGGCTTTGCCACTGCGAACGACAAAGCCCAGCATGAAGATCAGGATGGCCACCGCCAGGGGCAGCAGCGCCGCGATGCCAAGCGTCAGCTGCAGCGAATAGGCCTGCGCCACGGCATGGCCGCCATAGACAGGTGCCAGAACGCCGCCGACGCGGCCTGCGCCGCCCGCCCAGCCCAGCGCGGTGCTGCGCATACGTGGCGGGTAGATCTTGGTGATGAGCGTATTCAGCCCCGCCTGGCCGCCTGTCTGCAAGAAGTTGAAGGCGATCAGGATAAGCACGAATACCTGCGCCTCGAACGACACCCACGCCATGCCGATATAGGCGGCGAACAGGCCGATGTAGAATATCGGGATCATCCGGGTGGAGCGGAACCGGTCCATCAGGTAGCCGATCAGCAGCGTGCCGATGATGCTGCCCATATAGCCAATGAGGGCAGAGATGGCGAAATCCTGGATCGGGATGCCGGCCATTTCCTGAAAGAATGTCGGCAGCCACTGGCTGGTCAGCGCGATGCCTGTCATCGAGATCAGGCAGGCCGCCCACAGCACGCAGGTCATCAAGCCGCGGCCCTC
>CAYXTJ010000091.1:0-8557 GCA_964467715.1 uncultured Sphingomonadaceae bacterium | reverse complement strand
GACGAACCCTTCTGGCCGGGCGAGAAATATTCTTCCGCTTCCAGCACTTCGGCGCGCTGCAAATGACGGATTTCCACCGCGAGCCGCTCCATCGACGAGGCAATCACACCCAGCGTGGCGAAATAGGCAGCGTGGCGATCACGCGGAATGACCTGCGTGGATACCGGCTCAACCGCGAGGCCAAGCTGCTCGGCCACATATTCCTCAACCTGCGGATCGATATTGGCGAAAGTGCCGACAGCGCCGGAAATGGCGCAGGTGGCGATTTCCGCGCGGGCAGCCTTCAGACGGTCCCGACAACGGTCGAACTCGGCATAGGCTTGCGCCAGCTTGAGGCCGAAGGTCGTCGGTTCGGCATGGATGCCGTGGCTGCGGCCGATGGTGGCGGTGTATTTGTGTTCCTGCGCACGGCGCTTGATGGCTTCAAGCAGGCCGTCCATGTCTTCCAGCAGGATATCGGTGGCGCGGGCGAGCTGCACGGCGAGCGTGGTGTCGAGCACGTCGGAGCTGGTCATGCCCTGATGCATGAAGCGCGCTTCCGGGCCGACCTGTTCTGCCACCCAGTCAAGGAAGGCGATCACGTCATGCTTAAGGACGGCTTCCTTGGCGTCGATCGCCGCCACGTCGATGCCCGGATTGGTCTTCCACCAGTCCCACAGTGCCTTTGCGCCGCTTTCCGGCACCACGCCCAGGTCTGCCAGCTTCTGCGTGGCATGCGCTTCGATCAGGAACCAGATTTCGTACTTCGTTTCCGGTTCCCAGATCGCGGTCATCGCGGGGCGGGCATAACGGGGGACCATAGTCACTTCTTTCTGCTTGGATCAGGAATATGCGGCTGCGGCTAGGACCATGGTCCACGCTTGGCAAGTGGCCTGATCCCTATTTCCCGCACATGTTGCGCTGCAATTGCATATTCGCATCGAAAGTATACCTTGGACCGACGCGCCAAACCCGCGAATGACCCGCTGGATTACAAGGACTTCTCCATGAAAACACTGCGTGCCGCCCTGATCTGCTCGGCCGCCAGCTTAGCCATTCCAGCCCATGCCGGCGAGGAGGTGCTCTACGAGGCGGCCCCGCAATGGGTGGAGGACGTGGATTTCCAGGCAGCTTTGGACAAGGAGGGCAGCCCTGTCACCATCCTGCGGGACTGGCAGTATCGGCTGGAAGATGGCGTGGTCACCTCCTATTCCGATGGCGCGGCGCGGATGGATAACCCGCAAACGCTCATGCAATTGGGCACGCTCACGCTCGACTGGTTGCCCGACAAGGGCGATCTGCGCATCCACCGCCTCGAGATCCATCGCGATAGCGAGGTGATTGACCTGATTGCACAGGGCGAGACATTCGACGTGATCCGCCGTGAACAGGGGCTGGAGCAGCGCCTGCTCGATGGCCAGCTGACCGCGACGCTCGCCATACCCGGTCTTCGCGAGGGCGACGTGATGCACCTGTCCTATTCCACCACGCTGGATGACCAGGCGCTGGGTGACGAGGTGCAGGCAGCACAGTTTCTGCCGTCAGACGGTTTCCAGGTGGGGCAGGCACGGGCCATCGTCAGCTGGCCTGTCGATGAGGAGATATACTGGGCGGCAGAGGAACGCGCCGGGGTGGAAGAGCCGGTCGAGCGCGATGGCTACAAGTGGCTGGAAGTGGACCTGCCGCTGGCCGAGCGTCCGCCGCTCCCCCGCGACACGCCTTCTCGCTATCGCCGGCCCGAAGTGCTCCGCGTTGGCAGCTTTGCCAGCTGGGAAGAGCTGTCGGACGTGATGACCCCGCATTTCGAGCAGGCGGCGCAGCTTTCAGCCGGTTCGGACGTGGCCTGGCAGGCGGACGCAATCATGGCCCGGACCGATGATCCGGTCGAGCGCATGGCGCTTGCCACCCAGCTTGTGCAGGACGAGGTTAGCTACCTTCTCGATGGCCTTGATGGTGGCAACTACCTGCCGCAAGCTGCTGAAGATACGTGGGAAATGCGCTACGGCGATTGCAAGGCGAAGTCCGTCTTGCTGCTGTCCCTGCTTCGCGAAATGGGCATTGAAAGCGAAGTGGTGCTGGTCACCACGCAGGGTGGAGATGCCATCCCTGAACTGCTGCCGCTGCCGCTCTCCTTCAACCACATGATCGTTCATGCCGTGGTCGACGGGCAGGATTACTGGCTCGATGGCACCAGCAGCGCCACGCGCGTGGCCAATGTCGGCGATGTGCCGCCCTTCTTCTGGGCCTTGCCGCTGCGCGAAGGTGGCACCGGGCTGATGGAAATGGCGCAGCGCGACCTTGCCGTGCCGCGCACCGTCATCACCGTGGACCTTGACCATTCGGCGGGCACCGATTTCCCCGCGCTGTTCACCATGGAAATGCAGCTGAGCGGCCCCGCAGGTGCGCCCTTCCGCGCCATGGCAGACGCGCAGGACGAGGATGCCCTGCGGCAGATGTCACGCGCTCTGGTGGGCTATGGCGGGGTGGAAGGCACGCGCGTGTCCGATGTCACAGTGGACTATGATGCCGAGGAAGCCGTTGCCACGCTGGTGGTGAAGGGCGTTGCCAATTCAATGTTCGAATGGCGCGACGGCCGGATGGAGCTGGACGTGGAACAAGGCATCGATGCCTCGTCCTTCAATCCCGACCGCGCGCGCCCAGCCTGGCGCGATCTTCCGGTGGCAACGCAAGGCCCGGATCGCTCGGTGTTCGAGATCCGCATGAAGCTACCCGATGGCGGCGAGAGCTTCGTGCTCGATGGCGACACTTCGGCGAGTGGCGGTTTCGGCAATCTGCGGGTCGAGCGCGAGGCGCATATCGAGGATGACCTGCTGGTCGCTCGCGCCGAAACCTTCGAAGCGCTGGGCGAGATTGCGCCTGAAGACCTTGCAGATGCGCGCCGTGCAGCCCGGCGGATGCAGAACAGCAAGGTCGAACTGGCCTCGCCGGTCGACGTGACGTGGCGCTGGGAGCTCGATGCAGAGGAACGCGCTGCGCGGGCCGAGCCCATCGTCGCCGCCTTTACGGACGCCATCGAGTTTGCGGACGAGGACGATTACAGCGCGCTGCAATCACGCGCGATGTTCCTCGAAAATATCTATCAGTATGAAGCAGCGCTGGCAGACTACACCGTGCTGGCCGATGAAACCCCGTCACCCTGGGTTTTCCATCGCCGCAGCGCGGTGCTCGAAGCGCTGGGCCGCCGGGGCGAGGCGATTGCCGACATGCAGGCCGCCTATGATCTCAACCCCGAAAACGGCACGGCTTTCGCGCTGGCGCGGCTGCTCGCCTATGACGGGCAGATCAAGAAAGCCGAGGAAGTCCTCGCCTATCTCGCCGTGAGCGACGAGGAGGAACTGACGTTGGCAGACCTTATGGCCACGGTGACCGGGCTGGACGGTCAGGTGGACGAAGGGCTGACGATGCTGGCCGATCACCTCGGCAGCAATCCGGCAGATGCCAATGCCCTCAATTCGGACTGCTGGTATCGCGGCCTGTTCAACGTGGCGCTGGATGATGCGGTGGCGCTGTGCACCCGCGCGGTGGAACGCGCCACCTTCGCTGCTGCTCCGCTCGATAGCCGGGCGCTGGTGCGGTACCGTCTGGGCATGATGGATGAGGCGCTGGAGGATATCGATGCCGCGCTGGAAGTGGCGCCGCATCTTGCCCCGTCGATGTACCTGCGCGGTGTGATCCGCCTGTCCACCGGTGACGAACACGGCACGGACGATATCGCCACCGCGCTGCGCATGGCCCCGCAGCTGGAGGATTTCTACGCCCGCCACGGTATCGTGCCACCTGCAAGCTAAAGGTCGGGGATCTAAATTAGCCCCTTCGCCCGCAGCGAGACTTGCCCTTCCTTGCCCACGATCACGTGGTCATGCACGGTAATGCCCAGCAGGCGGCCAGCCTCGGTGATGCGGTGCGTAACCTGAATATCCGCACGGCTGCGGCGCCCATGCGCGATTCCCGCTGCCCCTAAAAGCGGCGTAAACCGAGCAGAATCACAGCCCCACCGGTTGACTCGCAAATAGCCCCCGCCTAAGGGGCCGGTGCCCTTAGCGGGCACCTTTGTTGCCGGTGCTGAAACCTTGCTTAAAAGGAGCAGGCATGAGTGACGAGAAACCCGCACGGGAATCCATTGAGGAGGATGCGCGAATCGACGCGCTCGAGGCGCGGCTGAAAGCCGCCCGGAGCCGCGAAGATGAACGCAACCGGCCGAAAATACAGGGTGCCAGCGAGAGCGAAAAGCTCGGCAACCGTGTTCTCAGCTATCTCCTTGGCGGGATTCTTGGCGGCGCGGTTGTCGGCTGGGTCATAGACCAGTTCGCCGGCACATCGCCCTGGGGCCTGTTGGTGATGCTGTTCCTCGGAATAGTCGTCGGCTTCAGGAACATTATCCGGATTTCCAGCCCGAGCCGCCCTGACGGTGGCGACGGCGACAAGGTTTAGGGACGATAGACACAGTGGCAGGCGAAATGGCCCCAGAACCGGCCAAGGTCGATCCGATGCACCAGTTCACCATCGAACCGCTCTTCGGAACGGGCGGTTGGGAACTGGGCAATAGCGGTTTCAACATTGCCTTCACCAATTCGGCGATGTGGATGCTGATTGCAGCGCTTGCGCTGTGGGTATTCATGATCGGCGGGATGAGGCGCGAGCTCGTTCCCGGCCGCTGGCAGATGATGGTGGAAACCTTCACCGGCTTCATCGATGACATGCTGGAAGCGAACATCGGCAAGGCGGGTAAGAAGTATGTGCCTTACATCTTCAGCCTGTTCATGTTCATCCTCTTCGCCAACCTGCTGGGCCTGATCCCGCTGCCGCTGGCGATGGTTGGCCTGCACGCTTTCACCTTCACCAGCCACTTCACCATCACCGGCGCTCTGGCGATCATGACCTTCGCCATCGTGCTGATCGTGGGTTTCTGGAAGCACGGCTTCCACTTCTTCAGCCTGTTCGTGCCGCACGGCACCCCGGTTGTGATGATCCCGCTGATCTTCGTGATCGAGCTGATTTCCTTCCTCTTCCGTCCCTTCAGCCTCGGCCTGCGACTGTTCGTGGCCATGATGGCCGGGCACGTGCTGCTGGAAGTGCTGGCCAGCTTCGTGATCGACAGTTCTTCCGCCGGTATCGGCTGGGGCCTGGCGATCGGTGGCCCCAGCTTCATCCTGATGCTGGCCATCTGCGCTCTGGAAATCCTCGTTGCAGGTATCCAGGCCTATGTCTTCGCGCTTCTCGCGTCGCTCTACATCAACGACGCCGAGAACCTTCACTAATCACCGTCTCAAATCTCGATAAGAGTTTCACGAAAGGAAAGTACAATGGAAGCAGAAGCTGCAAAGCTCGTTGGTGCGGGTCTCGCTGCTATCGGTGCCGGCATGGCCGCCATCGGTGTGGGTAACGTGTTCGGTTCGTTCCTCGAATCCGCCCTGCGCAACCCGGGCGCTGCAGACGGCCAGCAGGGCCGCCTGTTCATCGGCTTCGCCGCAGCCGAACTTCTCGGCCTGCTGGCCTTCGTCGTGGCGATGATCCTGATCTTCGTCGCCTGACGAAACCTGATTGGCAGGCCGGGTGCAGATGTGCCCGGCCAGCCGATTGCCTGATTATTTCCTGAAGACAGCCGGAATCCGTCCATGCCCCAGATAGCCCAATTGGCCGAAACCTATTCCAGCCAGATCTTCTGGTTGCTGGTTATCTTCGGTTTCGTATTTTTCGTCATCGGCAAGGGCATGGTCCCCAAGGTGATGGATACGGTCGGCCTGCGCGACAAGCAGATCGCTGACGACCTGGCAGCTGCCCAGGCCGCACGCGATGCTGCAGACGAGCGGGAAGAAGCCTGGCGCAAGCAGGAAAATGAAAACCGTGCCGCCGCACAGGCGCTGGTGAGCGAGGCAAAGGCCAAGGCCGCTGCCTCTACCGAAAAGAAGCTGGCAAGCGTGCAGGCCGGTATCGATGCGCAAGCGGCGGAAGCCGAAGCGCGTATCGCGGCGGCATCCGCTGAAGCGGCAAGCGAAATCCAGAGCGTGGCCAGCGAAGCTGCGCAGGACATCGTGGCCCGCATCGCCGGCATCGAAGTTGACCGTGCGGCTGCTACGGCTGCAGTGAAGAAGGCCCTGGCCAATGGCTAATGCGCAGGAAATCCCGGAAGTCTTCACCACTGAAGATCCGGCAATGGAACACGCCATGGATACTGGTGCGCACACTGAAGATGCGTCGCACGATGCCCATGCCGGACCTTCCGCGCTCGGCCTCAACCCGGGTGGCTGGGTTGGCCTCGCCATGCTCGTCTTCCTGCTGATCCTGGTGTGGAAGGGCGTTCACAAGATCATCGTCGGCGGGCTCGACACCAAGATCGCCGCGATCCGCGCCAACCTCGATGAAGCCAAGGCGCTTCGCGAGGAGGCAGAGGCCCTGCGCGCGGAATATGCGAGCAAGATCGCCAATGCCGAAAAGGACGCTGAAGCGATGCTCGAGAACGCCCGTTCCGAAGCGGAAGCGATCGTCGCCAAGGCCGAGGCGGACACGGCTGCCATGATCGCCCGCCGTGAAAAGATGGCTGCGGACAAGATCGCCGCTGCCGAGCGCAAGGCTGTTGATGATCTGCGCGCCAAGGCTGCCGAGGCATCGACCGCTGCTGCTGCCGCACTGATCGCTGACAAGCATGATGCCGCAGCCGATGCCGCGCTGGCTGACAAGGTTATCGCCGAAATCTGATCGGACCAGCATTGCTGCCGTCATGAAGACCCCGCTTCGGCGGGGTTTTCTTTTGCATGGACTCCGCCGAATGCCTAGGTTTCGCCCCTGAACTGACCTTCAAGGGAGAGAGACTGATGCATGTTGCGGTATTGGGCGCGAGCGGCAAGGGCGGCTCGGAAATTTCCAAGGAACTGGCCAGCCGTGGCCACACGGTGCTGGGCCTCGCCCGCAAGCCCGAAGCGATTCCTGTGGACGCTGCGATCACCCCCAAGGCGTGCGACGCGCATGACGTGGACGCTCTGGCAGAGGCCATCAAGGGCGTCGATGCGGTGATCAGCGCGCTGCACTTCGATGTGACGGCTGACATGCTGCTCAGCGCGGTGAAGAAGGCCGGCGTCAATCGCCTGCTGGTGATGGGCGGCGCAGCCAGCCTGAAGGGTGCTGACGGCGTGCGCCTGTACGATTCGCCCAGCTTTCCGGAAGAGATCAAACCCTATGTGATCGGCGGCATCCACTTCCTCGACGCTATTCGCGAGGAAAAGGACGTGGACTGGACCTTCTTCTCGCCTGCTATGCTGATTTTCGTGGGTGAGCGCATGGGGCCGGGCAGCTATCGCCTCGGCACCGACGAGCTGGTGGTGGACTCGAACAGCGAGAGCAAGATCAGCTATGCCGACTATGCCATCGCCATGGTCGACGAGCTGGAGCAGCACAACCACAGCCGGGGTCGCTTCACCATCGCCTATTGAGCCTTTCTGGCGCTGCCGCCAGCGGTTTCGTGGATCCGCTGGCGGCGAACATCTCCGCCCTCGTCCGTCCGTGGCGCTGATGCGACAAGCCGCATTTTCGGCGGAAATCCTACGGTCTTTCGGCCATGTCGGGAACCAAGCACCCTCCTGAACTTGTGGTTGTGTGAGGCAACCAAAGCAAAAGAGGGTCCCTTATTATGAGAAGTTTGTTGTTCGGCGCATCGGCGATTGCGCTGATGACTCCTGCGAGTGCAATCGCGGGTGAAGCCTATGTCGGTGTCAGCGGGGGGCTCGTGCTTCCCGAAAATTCGCGCAACCAGGGCGAGTTCGATACCACCGTTCCGGCGGTGGTCGATGGCACCACTGAAGTCTGGGGTGCAATCCCGGCCGGCACAGATCTGGAGTGGACGACCGAATTCCAGGAGGGCTGGCAGGCTGGCGGTGTGATCGGCTATGCTTTCGACAACGGCCTGCGTGCTGAAATCGAAGGCTTCTACAACGAAGTCGACGTTGACCAGCACTACGACATAGCTGTTGGCGGTGCCAACATTGGCCCGGCCGATGCTTCGGTGCTGCTGCGCACTGTCGATCCTGCCGGGATCGCCGTGGGTTCGGTGCTTGCCGATGGCCGTGGCGACGTGAAGAACTACGGCGCGTTCCTCAACCTGCTGTATGATTTTGACGCTGATGGCCCGGTCAGCCCCTATGTTGGTGGTGGTATCGGCTATCAGTGGACCAAGCTGAATTACGCTCCCTCCGGTGTGGCAGTCGGTTCGGTGAAGGATGACGGGCTGGCCTGGCAGGGCATCGCCGGTATTTCCTTCGATGTGTCCAGCAACGTCGAGATGTTCGCGCAATATGCCTATCGCGCGCAGTTCGACGATACCGTTGTCCCGCTGTCCATCGTCCCGGCGACGATCGAGGTTGAAAACAAGCAGTCGCTGCTGACGGCAGGCCTGCGGGTGAAGTTTGGCGCCGAAGCGGCACCGCCGCCGCCTCCGCCTCCGCCGCCGCCTCCCCCGCCGCCTCCGCCGCCGCCGGCACCGGTTGCGCAGCCGTGTAACGAGGGGCCGTCCATCGTGTTCTTCGACTGGGATCAGTCGGACATCACGCCTGAGGCAGCCACGGTT
>CAYXTJ010000090.1:0-8607 GCA_964467715.1 uncultured Sphingomonadaceae bacterium | reverse complement strand
TCGGCCTGGTTCTTCTTGCCCATGGCGCGGCGCAGAAGGTCTGCATCGCCAAGCGAATATCCGGCGAGGATCTGCGCGGCCTGCATCACCTGTTCCTGGTAAACGAAGATGCCGTAAGTCTCTTCCAGGATGCCCGCCAGCTTGGGGTGCGGATAGATGATGTCCTCTTCCCCCGCCTTGCGCTTGCCGAAGCTGGGGATGTTGTCCATCGGGCCCGGACGATAGAGCGAGACGAGAGCGATGATGTCCTCGAACTTGGTCGGCTTCACCGCGGTCAGCGTGCGCCGCATGCCTTCCGATTCCAGCTGGAACACGCCCACCGTGTCACCGCGCTTGAGGAGTGCAAACACGTCCTCGTCATCCATCGGCAGGTGCTCAAGCTCCACCGTGATGCCGCGCCGCGCCAGAAGGTCCACTGCCTTGCGCAGGACGGACAGCGTCTTCAGACCAAGGAAGTCGAACTTCACTAGGCCCGTATCCTCGACATTCTTCATGTCGAACTGCGTTACCGGCATGTCCGATCGCGGATCGCGATAAAGCGGCACCAGCTGGCTGAGCGGCCTGTCACCAATCACCACGCCCGCCGCGTGGGTGGAAGAATTGCGCGGGAAGCCTTCAAGCTGCAGCGCAAGGTCCACCAGTCGCTTCACTTCCTGGTCGTTGTCGTATTCGCGCTTGAAATCCGCCGCGCCGTTGAGCGCGCGGGGCAGCGTCCACGGATCGGTCGGGTGGCTGGGGACCATCTTGGTCAGCCGGTCCACCTGGCCATAGGGCATCTGCAGGATGCGGCCGGTATCGCGCAGCACCGCGCGGGCCTTCATCTTGCCGAAGGTGATGATCTGGGCAACCTTGTCATGCCCGTAGCGATCCTGGACATAACGGATCACCTCGCCACGCCGCGTTTCGCAGAAGTCGATATCGAAGTCAGGCATGGAAACGCGTTCGGGATTGAGGAAGCGCTCGAACAGCAGCCCCAGCTTGATCGGGTCAAGATCAGTGATCGTCAGCGCCCATGCCACCAGCGAGCCTGCACCAGAACCACGGCCCGGCCCCACGGGGATGCCCTGCGCCTTGGCCCACTTGATAAAGTCCGCCACGATCAGGAAGTAGCCGGGAAAACCCATGTTCTTGATGATGCCGACTTCGTAATCGAGCCGTTCGAAATAGGCCTTCCGCTCGTCGTCCGAGAGATCCTCATACACCGCCAGACGCGCTTCCAGGCCCTTACGCGAATCCTCCTCCAGCATGCGTGCTTCGCCTTCGAGGTCACCTGCAAGGCTGGGCAGGATCGGCTTGCGACGCGGCGGGGCGAAGGCACAACGCTGTGCAACCACCAGCGTGTTGGCCAGTGCTTCGGGCAGGTCCTCGAACAGTTCGGCCATCATCCGGTCAGACTTGACGAAGCTTTCGGGCGAGGAACGCGGGCGGTCCGCACTGTCAATCTGGCTGGAATTGGCGATGCACAGCATGGCGTCATGCGCGCTGTGCATATGCGGGTCCGCGAAATTGGCGGGATTGGTGGCGACCAGCGGCAGGTCTTGGCGGTAGGCGATGTCGATCAGGCCCTTTTCCGCCGCCTCTTCCACCGCATTCCCGCGCCGGGCGAGTTCGATATAGAACCGGCCGGGAAACAGTCCGGCGAGATGTTCTGCGAGGTCTGCCGCGCGGTCCTGCTTGCCGTCAGCACACAGCCGCGTGATGCCGCCCTCTGCCGCGCCACACAGCGCAATCAGGCCATGGGTGCGGCCTTCCAGCGCTGACAGCTGGACATGCGGCTCGAGCTCAAGCGGACGCTCAAGGTGCGCGGAGCTGACGAGGTAGCAGAGGTTGAGCCAGCCTGCCTCGTCCTGCGCGTAAAGCGGCAGGTAATCGATCGGGCCGCCTTCCTCGCGCTGGACGCCCAGCAACGAACCGATAATCGGCTGCACGCCCTGCCCCATACAGGCGCTGGCGAACATGGATGAGGCATAGAGGCCGTTACGATCACAGATGGCCACGGCAGGAAAGCCACGTTCCTTGGCCATCTTGGCGATATCCTTCGGGTCTATCGCCCCTTCCAGCATAGAATAGCTGGAGAGCACACGGAGCGGAACGAAGGGAGCATAGGCCATGCTGCCCAAGTTACGCTTTCGCTGGCCAAGGGCAATCGCCCCGCCTTCCTATCAACAATTATTCGCCCGCTTCGATGCGCGCAGCGGCAATCTTTCGGCGCGTGTCACGCACGGTGGAAATCGCGCCGTAGATGACAAGTACGGCAAGGAAAATCCACACCCACACCGGAATGTTCCGCCCGGCAATGGCGAGGTAGAGATAGGCGGAAACGAAGCAGAACCCTGCGCACAGCGTTGGCACCACGGTGGAACGATGCGCCCTCGCGCGCTTCACCAGCCAGGCGATGGAGGCAAAGAAGAACGGGATCGCACCGACATAGATCGCGCCGAAGATCCACGGATTGACGCCGTAGTTCTCTCCCAAGGAGAGGAACCATTCGCTGAAAGCTTCGATCATGCCTGCCTTGTCCCTGTTATGGTGCCAGCAGGCAATACGTCCCAAGGGGCCGCACAGTTACCGCGGACAATAGCGCCAGTGCTATGCCAGCTTGCCCTCATGCAGCCGCACGATGCGGTCCATGCGCGCTGCCAGGCGTTCATTATGCGTGGCGACGAGAGCCGCGCTACCTTGCCCGCGGACCAGTTCGACAAACTCCTCGAAAACTCTGTTCGAGGTCTTTTCGTCGAGGTTGCCGGTGGGCTCGTCCGCCAGCACCAGCTTGGGCGCATTGGCAAGCGCGCGGCCCACGGCGACTCGCTGCTGCTCACCGCCCGAAAGCTGGCTGGGCCGGTGCTTGAGCCGGTGACCAAGGCCGAGCGAGGTGAGCAATTCGGTGGCCCTCGCCTCCGCATCGGTCCGCGATGTGCCAACCAGCAATTGCGGGATCACCACGTTTTCCAGCGCGGTAAAATCAGGCAGCAGGTGGTGGAACTGGTAGATGAAGCCAAGGTGATCGCGGCGCAGCGTTGTGCGCGTGGCTGCATCGACATGGGTTGCATCAGTGCCGGCCATGCGGATTTCCCCGCCGAAACCGCCTTCGAGAAGGCCAACAGCCTGCAACATCGTGCTCTTGCCCGAACCCGAGGGCCCTAGCAGTGCCACGATCTCGCCCGGCATGATGTCGAGATCGACACCACGCAGCACCTCGATGGTCTCACCACCCTGGCTGAAGCTGCGCGTCAGGCGGCGCAGCGAAACGATGGGTTCTGTCACGCCTGCATCACTCATAGCGCAGCACCTCCACCGGATCGGTGCTTGCCGCGCGCCATGCGGGATAGAGCGTGGCAAGGAAGGACAGGCCCATGCCCATCAGCGTGATACCGAAGATGTCACCCGGATCCACGCGAGCGGGCAGTTCCGTCAGGAAGCGCACCGACGGGTCCCACAACTGCTGGCCGGTCACGAATTCGATTGCCCTGACGATGCCCTGCCGGAAGTACAGGATCAGGAAGCCCAGCGACAGGCCCGCCAGCGTGCCGAGCACGCCGATTGTCGAACCTGTCGTCACGAAGATCTTGAGCAGGCTTTTGCGCCGCGCGCCCATCGTGCGCATGATAGCAATATCGCGTGTCTTGCTACGCACCAGCATCACCAGCGAGGAAAGGATGTTGAACGCGGCCACCACCACGATGATGCCCAGCGCCAGCGCCATCGCTGCCCGCTCCACCTGCAGGGCTTCGAACAGCGATGCGTTCATTTCCTGCCAGATGGTGACCACGGCCTTGTCCTGCAGGCTGGTGGCGACAGGGTCCATGAACTCGCGAACGCGGTCCGCATCCTCGGTCTTCACTTCGATGGCAGTGATGGTATCGCCCATCAGCAGCAGCGTTTGCGCGCTTTGCATGGGCATGATCACCATCCGTTCGTCAAAGTCGTAAATCCCAACCTCGAAAATGCCGGTGATGGTATAGCCGATCTGGCGCGGCACCGTGCCGAAAGGTGTTGAGCGGCCCTGCGGGTTGATGATCGTCAGCGTATCGCCCAGCCGCGCGCCCATCTTGATGGCAAGCCGCGATCCGATCGCGATATTGCGGCTGCCGGGCTCCAGCGTCTGCAAATCGCCCATCAGCATATTGGGGGAGAGCTTGCCGATATCTTCGGGCAAGTTGCCGCGCACCAGCACTGCTTCCGCACGGCCGTTCAGCGTGGCAAGCAGGGGCTGTTCCACCATCGGCGTGGCATGGGTGATCCCGTCCGCCTCGCGCACTTCGGCGAGCACGTCCTCCCAGTTTTCCAGCCTGCTGCCATATGCCTGCACCACCGCATGGCCATTCAGCCCGGTGATGCGGTCAAGCAGTTCCGCCCGAAAGCCGTTCATCACGCTCATCACCACCACCAGCATGGCGACGGACAGCATGACCACGAAGATGGAAATCGCCGCGACCAGCGTGATCACCGCCTCGCTGCGGCCAGGCAGCATATAGCGTTTTGCGATGGTCCATTCGAAGGATGAGAGGAACAAGCGAAATAGCCTTGCCGGTCAATTCATATGGTAGAAACGGCGTTTAGGTGCGCCTTCCTGTCTAGGCAATGAAGAAGAGCCAGCCCGCTGTGGACTGGCCCCTCCCCTGAACATTCCCGCGCTTACTGGTGCAGGTAGACAGCGCGTTCGTGGCTGAAGGCCTTGAAGCCGAAATAGCCATGATAGCTGCCCACACCGCTGCCGTTCACGCCGCCGAACGGCAGGCGGTTTTCAAGGTAGTGCGAGAACACGCCGTTGATGGTGGTTCCGCCAGAGGAAGTGCGCTTGAGCACCTTGTCCACGTTATCCTCGTTCGGCGAGAACATGTAGAGCGCCAGCGGCTTGTCGCGGCTGGAAATGTAATCGATCACCTGGTCTAGATTGTCGTAAGTCATCACCGGCAGCACCGGCGCGAAGATCTCTTCCTGCAGGATCTTCATCTGCGGGGTCACGTCGGTCAGCATGGTCGGGTGGATGGTGAGGTCTTCTGCATCCATCTCGCCGCCCACGGCAACGGTCGCGCCCTTTTCGATGGCATCATCGACCATGCCCTTCACGCGGTCGAAATTGCCCTTGTTGACGATCTGCGCGATGGCCGACTTGTTGATCTCGCCACCTTCGTAGAGGTTCTTCTCGACATTGGTCTTGAAGGCATCGACCAGCGCGTCTTTCTGGTCTTCCTTCACGAAAACGTAGTCCGGGCAGATGCAGGCCTGGCCACCATTGAACTGCTTGGCACCAGCCAGCGCCGCGCCGATGGCCTGCACATTCGCGCCATCATCCACGATCACGGGGGACTTGCCGCCCAGTTCCAGCGTCACGCTGGCAAGGTTCTTGGCGGCGGCTTCGGCCACCAGCTTGCCCACGCGGGTGCTGCCGGTGAAGAAGATGTGGTTGAAGGGCAACTCCAGCAGCGCCTGCGCCACCGACACATCGCCTTCGAACACGGCGACTTCGTTCTCCTCGAACACTTCCTCCACGATCACCTTGGCGATCTTGGCCACGTTCGGGCACAGGTCCGTCAGCTTCAGCATGCAGCAATTGCCGGCCGCAACGGCAGCCGCGAGCGGGCCGAAGACGAGGCCGAGCGGGAAGTTCCACGGGCCCAGGATCAGGCACACGCCGCGCGCTTCGTAATTGATCTGCGCCTTGTCATTGGGATTGTTGGTTGGCGTCACCAGAGTGGGCGCCATCCATTCATCGAGGCTGTCGATGTTGAGCTGGATGTTGTTGGTGATGTTCATCACCTCGGTCACGCGGATCTCGCCTTCCGGCTTTCGCGTATCCTTGAGCACGGCAGCCACGATATCGTCGGCATGCGCCTCGATCGCGGCCTTCAGCTTTGCCAGCTTCTCCTTGCGCTCTTCTGCGCTGGAAGCCTTCACGTCCCACTGGTGGGCCTGCTGCAGTTCAAACACGCGCTTGATATCTGCGGACTGGTCTGCGGCGGTAAGCGTTTCGGTGGTCATCATGCGTTCCCGTTCTGGTGTCGGATCAATGTGCCTGCACATATGGCATCGACGCGCGCGATTGCCAGTTCCTTGTCGCATCGCAAAGCGTGCCGAAAGACGGTGAGGCCGGTGTTCTGCGTTAACATTTGGAACACATGGAACACGGTTATGGCGCGAAAACCCGGCTTGGCAGAACGCTGGCGCTGGCGGGTTTCCGGACAGGCAGGCCAATGCGCATTTCATCGCGCCAGCTGCAGGCAGAATGGCAGTGTAGGAAAGGCCGCTCAGCGCGGACGCGGTGCAGCGTCCTCCGGGCGCACGGGGCGGCCTTGCGGGCCCAGCACCGTGCCATCGGCCAGCGTCACGCTGACCAGCCCGGCCCCCGGCGATCCGTCACGCATGGGGTTGACCATCATGTTCACTCGCTGACCGGGAACGAGCGAGGTGCGCTTCCATCCCCCGCGGGAAATCGTGTTCGGGCTGCCCAGTTCGATGCTCCATTCACGCGCTTGCTGTCCATCGGCTGCGGCGGCATCAATCTGGATCCAGCAATGCGGATTGGTCCACTGGAATTCGCGAATTGTCCCCGACAGCATCACCTTGCGGCTCTGGTCGAACATGGCGGTGGAATGATGCGCCTCTGCCGGTTGCAGCACGGCGACAAGCGGCAGCGCGGCAAGGCTGGCAAGCGATGCGGCAAACATTGCGCGAAGGTGATTGGACATCGAACAACCTCTCCTGCCACACGGCCTTGAAAACTTGCCGATGGCTTTTGTGGGACAAATGATATTGTATTCACAACGGATTGAAAACAGCAGAGCGAAGCGCGGGGGAGATAATGATGAGAATGCGCCGGAACCTGGCCGTGGTGGCCCTTGCAGCAAGCATCGCCACACCCGCTTTGGCAGAGCCGGACTGGAGCGGCGCATGGTATCGCAATTCGGGCGGGTTCTATGAAACGCCGCATGATTTGCCGATCGACAGCCCCGCCCCCCAAGCCGGTGATCCGCGGCTGTCCCCGCCGTACACGCCCGAATTCCAGGAAATATACGAGGACAACCTCGAACGGATCGCCGCCGGGCTCTATCCCGATCCGGTCACCGTCTGCGGAACGCCGGCGGGCTGGCCGCGGCTGCTGGCAACGCCCGATGCCTATGAATTCGTGGTGCGCCCCGAACAGACCTGGATCCTGACGGAGAATGGCCCGAACATCGCCCGCATCTATACCGACGGGCGTGACCATCCTCCCGCAGACGAACTCTGGCACACCTATACCGGGCACAGCGTGGGCCACTGGGAAGGTGACAGGCTGCATTTCGACACAGTGGCCATGAACGGCGTCGGCAAGGTGATCCTGAGCCGACAGGGTGTTGTTATGAGCGATTCGCTGACGGTAACGAGCGAAATGTACCTCGACGAGGAGACAGACCTGTTGGTAGCCGATCTTGTGCTGGAAGACCCGGTGGCGCTTACCCGCCCGTGGGAAGTGCGCATCACCTTTGCCCGTTACCCCGCTGGCACCAATGTGTGGGACTATGCCTGCGCGGAAAACAACCGCAATCCGGTGACGGAAGACGGCTGGACACTGACGCTGGATACCGATGGCGAGGTTATCGACGTGGAAGTGCCAACGCAGGATTGATCCGCCTCAGCCACTCCTGAGTGTCTGCACGCCCCAGTCGCGTTCCAGCAGGTACAGCAGGATGCGCGCTGCCTGACCGCGTTCGCTGTCCAGTCCGCCGTCGCGTTCGACAAGCAGCTTCGCGTCATCATTCGCCATCGGCAACAGGCGGGTGATCTGTTCCATGGTGGCGATGTTGAAGGCCTCGTCACCCGATTGGCGCGTGCCGAGCAGTTCGCCGCCACCGCGCAGCGACAAATCCTCTTCCGCCAGCAGGAAGCCATCCTGCGTCTCGCGCATCAGGGCGAGGCGCTTGCGGCCGGTTTCGGACAGTTCATCACCGCGCAGCAGCAGGCAGGTGCTTTTCTCACTGCCCCGCCCCACGCGGCCACGCAGCTGGTGAAGCTGCGCAAGGCCGAAGCGTTCCGCCTGTTCGATCACCATCAGCGTGGAATTGGGCACGTCCACGCCCACTTCAATCACGGTGGTCGCCACAATCAGCTTGGCATCGCCGCTGGCAAAGCGCTGCATGGCGGCGTCCTTCTGGTCAGACGAAAGCTGCCCGTGAACCAGCACCACGTCATCACCAAAGCGGTGCTTCAGCGAGGCATAGCGCGCTTCTGCGGCAGCGATATCGTCCTGCTCATTATCGCGCACCATCGGGCATACCCAATAGGCCTGCTGGCCGGTGGTGAGGTGGCGTTCAACGCCTGCCACCACATCCTCCAGCCGCGCTGCGGAGATCACGCGGGTATCGATCGGCTGGCGACCCGGCGGCATCTCGTCCAGCCGGCTCACATCCATCTCGCCATATTGGGCGAGCACCAGCGTACGCGGAATGGGGGTGGCCGTCATGGAGAGGGTGTGCGGTGTCAGCTTGCCCTTGGCAGTCAGCATCAGCCGCTGCGACACGCCGAAGCGGTGCTGCTCGTCAATCACCACCAGCCCGAGGTTTTTGTACTGCACCGCATCCTGGAAAATGGCGTGTGTGCCGACTATGATCTGGATGCTGCCGTCCAGCA
>CAYXTJ010000089.1:0-8794 GCA_964467715.1 uncultured Sphingomonadaceae bacterium | reverse complement strand
CGCCTTCGCGGTTGCGGTTGTAGACGATGGTGAACTGGCTGGTCAGCGCCGGGATCAGGAAATCCTGGCGATAGGCATTGGCCATGAATACCCAGTCATCGCGCGGGCGCTGCACCACCGAATTGAGGCCGGAGTTGGTGTCCTTCTCCAGCCGCCAGAACACCCCGAGGTTGTACTGGAAGCGGTTGTTGTCCCGTGTGCCGAAGAGGCGGAAGCCGAGCTGGTTGTCATTGAACAGGAAGCCGCGGAAATCGGCCTGGATCGGCTGGATCCCGATGCGGAAGCTGTCGAAGTCGTACCGCTTGCCGGTGTTGCGGATGTGATAGTCGAAGAAGGCTTCCTGCACGCCCAGGAAATGGTCCGTGCGGTGGGTGGGTGCGCTGGGTTCGACAAGCAGCACGCGCCGTTCCGGCACATCCACGTGGTTCACGTTGAGTGCCAGCGTCACGCGGTATTCCACGTCCGGGGGCTTGTAGGCGGTGGAGCCTTTCAGCAGCGCGAAACCGGCGATGAAGGTCTGCGAGAGGACATAGGAGAAGTCCTGCCCGAACACGTCCAGCCTGTCCGGGTCCTGGGTGGTCTGCACGCCGACCGGTACGGGGAAGGTGCGCGGTTCGAACACCGTGTCCGAAATGGCGTTGACGATGAAGAACCACTTGCCTTCTTCCAGCCCCAGCCAGCTCGGCGTGATGCAGCGGGCGCTACCATAGGGGGCTTCGGTGCCGGCAGCAGCCGCGGCTTCGCGTGCTGCCGCGCGCCGCTCGCGTTCCTCGTCGCTGTTGACGCAGATCGGACGGTCGCCCTTGTAGGTGTTCTGGTTGTAGGGATCGAGCGCGTCCTCGGTCACCAGGCCAAGGTTCTGGATCAGGCGCCAGCGATCGGGAATCGGGATCTGGTCAGTCGGGAAGGCCTGCGGCGGCGGTGCTCGCACCGCACCGGGATTGTCCTGTGTGACCGCGTCCGGCAGCGGGGCGACATAGCCGGGGCGGGTGCGCCCTTCCAACACGCCGGGATCGACCGGGCTGGGCGCAGGCGGATCGACCTGCGTGCCAAGCCCGCCTTCGGGTGCAACGCCTTCATAGCCGGGCTGCTGGTCCTGCACTTCCTCGACCGGCGCGGGATCGGCCGGCGGCTGGTCTGCCGGCGCTTGCGCCTGGGCCAGCATGGGCAGGAGGAGAAGCGCGGTGTTCACAGGCCCTGGCACACATTCTGCTCGGCCGTGTCGAGGAACGGCGCAAAGGGGCAGTTGATGTAACGCAGGCGGACAATGCGCCCGTTTACGTTCACTTCGATCCTGTCCGCCCGGATCGCCGGCGCGGCATTGCCGATGGAGCCGACGCGCTGGCCTGCATTGTGCAGGCCGAGGAAGCTGACCATGTCATCCTGGTCGATTCCGTCACCTGATACGCCGATGCCGCCGACCAGCTGTCCGCCGCGATAGATCGGCACGGAGCCGGGGAAGATCTGGATGCCGTTGGCGATGCGGCGCTGGCCGGGCGCGGCCTCGGGCACCTGCGTGCAGCCGACCGGCGTATCCGCACTGGCGCCATTGCTGTCGACATAATTGAGATGCGCACCGATATTGGGCGTGACGAGGTCCGTCTGCAGGCCCACTGCAAACGGGCTGAACAGTTCCGAGGCGGTAACCGACAACGGGCCGGGCACCTGGCCGACTTCGCCATCCGGGAAATAGGGGCGCGAAAGGTTGCCGCCCGACCTGTCTGCAAAGGCGTGTGTGCCGGTCAATGCGTTCTGGTTGCCCAGGAAGTCACGCACGCGCTGCACATAGGCAGGGATATTGCTGATGCCGGGGACGACGGGCGTTGCCAGCAGTTGCTGGGCGGCGACCGGATTGGAGAAGAAGGCCGCAGTGCGGGCCTTCTGCAAGCTGACATCGGTACCGAACAGCGGGCCATCAGGCGAACGCACGATGCCCAGCACCGCGCCATGCGTGTCCACCACGCTGATGGTGGCCTGCATGCGGCTGTCCAGCGGATGGCGGATCTGCGCCCGGCTGCGGGACAGGACGGCGAAAGCCTCCTCAATGATGGCGCGCACTTCTGCCTGCGTCAACGGCTGGGCGATGCTGGCACCATCGGTGCCGCCGCGAATGGGGAAGCGCGGATTGCCGTTGCCGTCCGTCAGGACGAAGGCATCGCGGTTGGAAAACTCGGCGGCCGTTGCCGCGCGCACGCCCGAAGCCTCGCTGCCATAGGCAACGCCGGCGCGGATCGTGCCGTCACTGTATCCGGTAACCGCCACCAGGCTGCCGTTCGCCGCGGCGAAACTGGTTTGCAGCGGGGCAAGCTGGCTCGGCACGGCATCGCTGAAGCGCAGCGCCGTTCCATCCACGAAGATGCGCTCGGCGCGGATGTCGGTGGGCGGTTCAAAGCCCTGGATGCCGGCCAGGGCGATCGCTTCCTCGTCATCGAGATCGGTGTCGAGGATATTCTCGTCATAGCCGTAGTCGCCATCGCCCATCACGCCGATGCCGCCCACGACCACGCCGTTCTTGTAGATTGGGAAGCCGCCCGGGTCGGCTGCAAGGCCAAGCGGCGAACGCTTCGGTCCGATCAGGGCCGAATTGCCGCCGCCGGGATTGAAGCGCTGGTTGAGGTCGGAGCAGGGCAGCTGGCTGAACTGCACGCCGAACAGCGGCCCGCTTTCCAACCCCGCGGTGTTGGGCGCAGGCGGGAAATGCTGCTGCACGATCTGGCTTGCCGTGCGGCTGGAAAAGGCATTGCCGCCGCTGGAAAGATAGGCGCCGGTCAGTGCCTTGGCGATGGCGGCAGTCGTCGCCGGGACCATCGCGCCCTGCAGGCCGATCTCCGTGCCGGGTACGGCGTTGCCACCAATCCGCCGGGTGGAGAGCTGCGCGGTGCCGGGCGCGCCGGCCATGCGGAAGACCGCCAGCACATTGCCGACACGGTCCGTCACCGCGATGATCGACGGCAGGCCGCGCGACCGTGCCTCGCCAGCGGCCTGGGCGATGATCCGCTGCACTTCGCTGACCGTCAGTGCCTCGAGAGCAGGTGGATTGAACAGGCCTCCGGGCGCAGGTGCCGGGGTGGGCGCGGGCGCGGGGGTTGGCGTGCCGCCGGTGTTGCCGCCGGGCGCGCTGCTGCCGCCGCAGCCGGAAAGAACCAGTGCGGCGCTCGCCAGAAGTGCTGTTACCCCGCGCATCGCCATTACCGCAGCCGTCCGATCGCGTTCACCGCATTGCCCAGCGCGCTGCGGAACTCTGAAGGATTGTAGCTCTCGGGACTGCGCACCGCCTGGTAGGCCCGGTTGATGTCCGAGCGGATACCGGCCGCTGCGCCAACCGTGATGCGGCCTTGCGTGACCAGCGCGTTGAGCAGCGTATCGACTGCCATTACCGCCTGGGCCGAACCGGTATAATCGGTAAAGCGGCTGCTGGTGGTGCGGTTGCCGATCGTGGCGATCACCTCGAATGCGTCATTCCCGCCATAGGAGCGGGCGGCCAGTGCATCCGACAGGCGGGCGGCCTCTGTACGCAGCGCCATCGCTGCGGCCTGTGCCTGCGGCCGCCCCTCATCCATTGCATCGTGGAAGTTGCGGCTGGCAGCGCGGAACGCATCTGCACGCGATGGGGCGAGCGCCTGCGCCACGGCATCCAGCATGATGATGTTCTCGTCATTGAATGGCGGCTGGCCGAACGGGATGGGGCGCTGCGGGTTTGTCTCGAACGTCAGGCGCCGTTCGGGCCCGTCTGTGATGGGCCGGTGGCAGCTGTGGCAATCGTAGAAATAGAATTCCGGGAACACCCCTTCGGTTGCAAGGTCCGGCCGGGCGAACAGGTCCGTTGCCCGGGCAACGGCTTCGGCCTGGCCCACGGCCCACAGCTGGACATTGTCCGTCGCGCCCTTGCGCTGGAGGTAATCGGCATCCTCGTCATGATGCTGCTGGAAGGCGCTGAACAGGTCCAGCTCGAAAGACACGCGCGGATGGCCGGCAGCCATCATCGCATGGGTCACGAACTGGCCCTCGTCCGCGCTGCCATAATGGCAATCGAGGCAGACCCTGGCGCGCACTTGCGGCTGTTCCAGCGGGACAAGGCCGTTGCCGACATTGTTGGCGTGGCTACCGGCCACTCCGTAATGGCTGGCGAGCCAACCTGCGGCAGCACCGTGGCAGCTTTCGCAGCCGACGCCATCGCTGGTGTGGAAGCGCGGCCCCCGTTCGGAGGCGGGCACATAGGTGGCATGGCAGCCAAGGCATTCGGAACGCGATGTGGCATTGTCCCAACCAAGCGACTGGGCGATCTGCCGGCCACGGCGGCCGGCCAGCAGTGAATAGGCGCGGCTGTGTGCTCCACTGACGGCGGCGGGGCTTTGCCAGGTGGCGATCTCGTCCTGCCGGACGACAGCGCCGTTGCCCTCGCTGCGCCCGTGGCAGGTGGAACCGGCACAAGATGCGACACCGGTATAGGAATAGCCGCCCTCGGCATTGGCGCTGCTGTCCTTCGGCATGCCGATGACAAGCGCCGATGCGGCAAAGATGGCCAGCAGCAGTGCGGGAAGCATCCGGCGAGCGCGCGCCAGACCCGCCTTGCCTGCGGTCAGCCCGTCACGCTTCGTCATGCCTGTCCCCCCAAGTTCGCACAGCAGGCAGCGCCTCTTGCTACCCTGTGCCGGGGCGATCCCTTATCGCCCCTTGCCAACTGCCCGGCGTCGCCCCCGCGACGGTCCCGGACAGGTAAAACCCCTTCGATCAGCCGCCCATCATCGCGTTGGACATCTGTTCAAGCTGCACCATGCAGCCATTGGCGATCAGCGTATTGGCCATGCCTTCCGCATCCTCCGGCGTTTCCTCTAGGACGACGAAAGTCAATGCCACGGCATTGCTGCCAAGGCCGATATTGTAGGTCTTGCCGGCTTCCGGCGGATTGTAGATGTCCCACGCTGCCAGCATCTCGCCGGCCGGGAATGTCACGCTGGTTTCCGCATCGCCGGAACTGATCCTGTAGGTGCTCTCCGCCTGCGTGTCGCCGCGCCACAGGCGCACGTTTTCGGGATCCGTGATGCAGATCGTGCCCGCGGCCGCCACATCGACATACCACAGGTTCGGGTTGCTCACTTCCACGCCGTTCACGCCGCGCACGGCCCCGGTGCGGGCCCGGCTGGCCGAACGCTGCGAGGTCAGCGAGGTGAAAGCGCGGTTGCGGCTGGAAGAGCTGGTTTGCGACAGCATGTAGGTGCCCGAACCGCGGAACACGCGGGTGCCGCCGTTGTTGAGCACGGTCAGCGTATCGCCATCGCGCAGGGTGATGCGTTCGTTGTCACCGATTTCCTTGCCCACGGGATAGCTGCCGGCGGAAGGTCCGCTGGATGAAACCACGACCCCTGCTTCGACGATTTGCGGCGTTAGCGTGAGACAAGCCGCGCCAAGCGCGATTGCAATGATTGATCCCTTAGCACGAGACATCAGTCCTACCCCTCTTATTCTCTGACGAACCCGTAGCAAACAATGCACCTGTTTGTCAGCCGCGTTTATGGCATTTCTTGCGGCTTTCCGTGTCATCGCCAGCTTTGACAATGGCTTGGTTGCCGATATCGCCGTGCCGCTGGCGGCCTTACTTGCTTGCCATGACATGGGCGCCCTCCTCGTTGAGGTCGGCGCTGCGTTCTACCAGCGCCTTGAGCGCATCATCATCCGGATAGCGGTCGCTGATGGCCTGCAATCGGGCGAGGCTGGCGGCCTGGTCCCGCTCCAGCAGTTCCAGCGCATCGGCCAGGGCCTTGCGGTCTTCCTCCGGGAAGTCGGGCGCCGGTTCGAACAGGGCGATGGGGCTGGAGCGGCCGGAGAGCACAACCTTGCCCATCGGGCGCCACCAATCGAGCGATGTGCGGCCGGCGATATCGCCGCTGGCCATCACCGAAGTCCTGAAGGCCTTGTTGCCGGATTCGAGCCTTGCGGCAGTGTTCATGGAATCGCCAAGGGCCGTGTACTGGATCCGGTTCTCGCCGCCGAAATTGCCGACCACGGCCTCACCGAAATGCATGCCCACGCGGGTCTTGCCGATCTTGGGAAGGGTGGGGTCCATTTCCTCCACTTCCTTGCGGAAGTCCTCGCCCGCCTGCCACAGGGCATAGGCCGCCCTGGCGGCGCGGTCCGCATCGTCCGGGCGGCTGATCGGCGCGCCCCAGAAGGCGACCACCGCGTCCCCGATGAACTTGTCGAGGATGCCGCCATTGTCCAGCACCACCTGGCTCAACATCTCGAGGTAGCGGTTGAGCAGCTTGGCGACCATCTCCGGTTCCAGCACGTGGCTCATCTTGGTGAAACCCTCGAGGTCGGAAAAGACCACGTAGATCTCGCGCTTGGAGCCGCCCAGTTGCAGCAGTTCGGGCTTCTCGATGATCTCGTCCGCAATGCTCGCGGGCAGGTATTTGCCGAGCGCGCCCTGCGCGAAACGGCGTTGCGCGGCGGAAGCGGCGCGGGCGGCGGAAACCACCGCCATGAAGGCGAGCAGCCAGCCGAGCGCGGGGCCGATGGCAGGGAATTCATACGTATCGATTCCCCGCGCATGCAGGAAGAAGGGGATCCCGGCGAACAACAGCAACTGGCCCAATAGGAGCGGTACGAACTTCCAGCTCTTGATCTCCAGCAGCGCAGTAAGGGCGGCCGTTATCACCACCGCGATGGCGAAGAACCAAAGGTAGATTTGCGAAACCGGCTTGTAGGCCGCGCCATCTAGCATCTGGGCAACCAGCGTGGCTTGCACCCGCGTTCCGGCCGGGGTTTCCCCGTTGATGCTGGAGAAGCTCGTCTCCACCCGGTCAAGATCGATGATGTTGCCCCCGATCAGGACATAGCGGTCCTCGATCAGCGGGCGCAGTTCGTTGGCGACTTCGGGAATGGCCATCAGCTCTTCGTTGGCGAACAGCGCGATGTCCAGTTCGGGGAAGATCGGCACGAAATCCTGCGCCGCGCCGGTTTCCGGATCGATCTCGCCCTCCAGCGCCATGTGGCGATAGCGTATCGCGCCTTCATAGCCGGGAAGCGTCTTGTCCCCGTCGCCGCCTTCCTCCAGCATCACCCGGCCCAGCAAGGGCGGCAGGTGATCGAAGATTTCCGGCCAGACGCGGGTCACGCCATAGCTTTCATCCAGCCGCACGCTGGCGGGGCGCACCTTGCTGCCTTCCAGTTCGTCAAGGAAGGCTTCGAGATATTCCTGCTGGAAGTAGTTGATGTCCTCTTCGTTTGTTTCCTGCTCGGCATAGGCGATGGCGACCGGTGTCTGCATCGACCAGAATGTGTCCAGCAGTTCGCCATCCTCGTCCTGCGGCTGGTCGAACAGGATATCGATGCCGATGGCCTTGGGGTTCATGCTGTCGATCGTGCGCAGCGCGGCGGCCAGCACGTTTCGCGGCAGCGGCGATCGCTTGCCGTAATCGAACAGCGTCTGGTCGGTGTAGACCACCAGCGTAACCCGGTCGTCCGTCTCGACCTCCTGGGCCAGGGCATAGGCGCGGGCATCGAACAGGCGTTGTTCGGCGTTGCCGGTGAAGGGCAGGTTCCAGGAATAGCGCGCCAGCAGAACCGCCAGCACCAGCAGCAGCACTGTCAGCGCAAGCCGCTGTGCCCCTGCCTCGCGCACACTACGCCAGCCGGCGGAGAATATTGTCTTGGCTGCTTGTTTCGGCACGTCAGGCGCGCACCTGCCGCAAGCGCGTGCAGATAGTCATTCCACCCCCCTTTGGAACGATTCCCTGGGACCCTGTGCTGCCAAGGGTGCGGCATTGACGGCGGCATGGCAAGCGCAAAGGCGGTCAAAATGACCGGTCTTTATTTCGCCGGCCTTCCGTGCTCTGATTGCACGGCAAGAGATGGCGGGGCGAGTCGCGACGGGGCCAGCAGGGGGCGGCCCGCGCTCCGCATCTGACTTGGGGGGGATAGAATATGGCCGTTTCCGATCACGTCGATTTTCCGACTTTCATGGAGGGCGTCAAGAAGCGCAATCCGGGGCAGACCGAGTTCATCCAGGCGGTGCAGGAAGTCGCCCAGGACATCTTCGAATTCATCGAGGACAAGGAAGAATATCACGAAGCGCAGATCCTGCGCCGGATCGCCGAGCCCGATCGCGTGGTGTCCTTCCGCGTGTGCTGGGAGGATGACAACCACAATATCCGCGTGCAGCGCGGCTGGCGCGTGCAGAACAACAACGCCATCGGTCCCTACAAGGGCGGCATCCGCTTCCACCCGAGCGTGACCGAGAGCGTGCTGAAGTTCCTCGCCTTCGAGCAGACCTTCAAGAACTCGCTCACCGGCCTGCCGATGGGCGGCGGCAAGGGCGGCTCCAACTTCAACCCCAAGGGCAAGAGCGACAGCGAAGTGATGCGCTTCTGCCAGAGCTTCATGACCGAGCTATACCGTCACATCGGCCCGGACACGGACGTTCCGGCCGGCGATATCGGCGTGGGAGGGCGCGAGATCGGCTACATGTTCGGCCAGTACAAGCGCATCACCAACCGCTGGGAAGGCGTGCTAACGGGCAAGGGGCAGGAATATGGCGGCAGCCAGATGCGGCCCGAAGCGACCGGCTATGGCGCGGTGTACTTCCTGCAGAACATGCTCAAGCACCAGGGCCAGGACGTTGAAGGCAAGACGGCCGTCATCTCCGGTTCGGGCAATGTGGCAACCCATGCTGCCGAAAAGATCACCCAGCTGGGCGGCAAGGTGCTGACCATGTCTGACAGCGGCGGCTTCATCCACGATCCCGACGGCATCGATCAGGAAAAGATCGACTGGATCAAGCGGCTGAAGAACGAGC
>CAYXTJ010000088.1:0-8889 GCA_964467715.1 uncultured Sphingomonadaceae bacterium | reverse complement strand
GATCGCGGGCCTCGCGGCGCAGGCCCTTCACCTCGTAAGTGGTCGCAGCACGCGCAGTGTCACCAGCCAGGCGGCGCTTGCCGGCTTCGATGAACTCCTTGGACCAGGGGTAATACAGGCTCTGGGCAATGCCTTCCTTGCGGCATAGCTCGGCAATGGAATCATCACCGCGCAAGCCTTCCAGCACGACCCTGATCTTGTCTTCGGCTGAGAAGTGCCGACGGGTCTTGCGGCGGATCTCCTTTACGACCTGCTCAGCAGGCGATTTCGCTTTGGAAGATTTGGGCTTCATCTTCGTTCCTTCGTCACTACGACCAAGCCCAAATCCTCCTTAAATCACAACCTCAAATCTGTGCCATAGGTGCTGACGGGGGACAGAGCTGTGATCTGTAGGGTAAGGCAACGCGCCTTCGTTTGGGCTGGGGGATGTCTTGTCTTGCAGGCTGAAACCCGGTCGCAACTCTTGCTGCGGTGAGACTCCTGCGGCGATTTCAGCCTGCAGCCTCTCTGCTCCGCCGGGCAGGGCGCTTGCGCTGCGAGGTGCCGTTGCAAATCACACGATTGCGGTTGCAAGCGAAACGGAATGCCCATAGCGTGACACGATGTTTCTGCGAAAACTGCGTCCGTATCTGGGCATCCTGATTGCGGCAATCTTCGGGCTTGCGCTGACTTCCTGCGGGGGCGGTCTCCCCGAGACCGAGAAGGCTGCGCGTGAAGGGATCCTGCTTATCGGCAACGGCACAGAGCCCAAGACGCTGGACCCGCATCTGGCCACCGGGGTTCCCGAAAGCTCGATCATGCGCGCGCTGCTCGAAGGCCTGATTGCCACGCACCCCACCAATGACCTCGAGCCCGAGCCCGGCATGGCCGAAAGCTGGGAGCATAACGAGGATTTCTCGGTCTGGACCTTCCACTTGCGCGATGCCTTGTGGAGCAATGGCGATCCGGTGTTGGCGTCTGACTTTGTCTATAGTTGGCAGCGTATCCTCAGCCCCGCACTGGGCGCCGAATATGCGCCGATGCTTTATGTCATCAAGAATGCAGAAGCCTTCAACATCGGTGAGATCGAGGACTTCGGTCAGGTCGGTGTGAAGGCGCTGGATGACAAGACGCTGCAAGTCACCCTGCAGGGTTCCACGCCTCACTTCCTCTCCATGATCAAGCATTCCAGCTATTCGCCGGTCAACCCGCGAGCGGTGGAAGAGCATGGCGGCATGACCGACCGGCAGAGCGGCTGGTCCACGCTTGAGAACTTTGCCGGCAACGGGCCGTTTCGCTTGAAGAGCTGGGTCACTAATCAGGTGATCGAGGTGGAGCGCAACCCCCATTACTGGGATGCCGAAACGGTGAAGCTCAACGGTATCCGTTTCTACCCGATCGATAATGCCAACACCGAAGAAACGATGTTCCGCAATGACCGGTTGCACCTGACCAACACCGTCAACCCGGACAAGATCGCCTATTTCCAGGAGATCATGCCCGACAAGCTGCGGATCTCGCCCTATCTCGGATCCTATTTCTACCGCCTCAATGTGACGCGCGAGCCATTGACCGATGCGCGGGTGCGGCGGGCGCTGACGTTGGCGTTGGACAGACAGTTGCTGGTTGAACGCGTCACCAAGGGTGGGCAGGCCCCCGCGTCGGGTCTCGTGCCTCAGGGTATACCCGGATACGGAGCTTCTACCACGGTGCAATATGACCCCGAGGAAGCGCGCCGCCTGCTGGCCGAAGCGGGCTATCCGGGCGGGCAGGGCTTCCCTGGGGTCGAGATCATGATCAATACCAGCGAGGCGCACCGCAAGATTGCCGAGGCGATCCAGGCCCTGTGGCGCGAGGAACTGGGCATCACGGTGGGCATCTACAATCAGGAATGGAAGGTCTATCTCGATAGCCAGTCCAACCTTGACTACGATATCGCGCGTGCGGGGTGGATCGGTGATTTCGTCTATCCTTCCACCTTCACGGACATGTTCACCACCGGCAACGGCAACAACGATACCGGCTGGAGCAATCCGCGCTATGACGCGCTGGTGGCAAGGTCACGCGTGGCCGAGAGCGAGGAAGAGCGCATGGCGATCTTCCACGGGGCAGAGGAACTTCTGCTCGAGGAAATGCCGATCATCCCGATCTACTGGTACACCCGCGTCCTGCTGCAGGATCCGCGGGTGCACGGCTGGTATCCCAAGCTGCTCGATGCGCATCACTACAAATACGTCTGGCTGGAGCCCGAAGGAGAAGCAGGTGGTCAATAACCCCAGGATAAGGATCGTTACGGCGGTATGACCACACCATGCTGAAATTCGTCGCCATGCGCCTGTTGCAGGGGGCGTTCGTCCTGCTGGGGATCTATGCGGTTACCTTCCTGCTGGTGGCGGCGACCCCGGGCAGCCCGTTCAGCTCCGAACGCGCCATCGCGCCGGAAATCCTCGCCCAGATCGAGGCTTTCTATGGCTATGACAGGCCGCTGGGAGAGCGCTTCCTCACCTCGCTCGGCAATTTCGTACAAGGCGATTTTGGTCCCTCGGCAGTCTATGCCAACCGTACGGTGACGCAGATTATCGCGGAAAGCTTCCCCGTCTCGCTCAAGCTCGGCTCCATCTCACTGCTGCTGGCGCTATTGCTGGGGGTGCCGGCAGGCATCCTTGCGGCGGTGAAGCGCAACACCTGGCTCGATTATGTGCCCATGTCGGTTTCGATGGCGGGTATCTGCCTGCCCACCTTCGTCATGGGCCCGCTGCTCGCGCTGGTCTTCGGGCTGATCCTGCAGTGGCTGCCGGTTGCCGGTTGGTACGGTCCGGAATTCATGATCCTGCCTGCCACCACGCTGGGCCTTTACTACGGAGCCTATTTCGCTCGCCTGACGCGCGGCGGGATGCTGGAAATGCTCAATCAGGACTGGGTTCGCACAGCGCGCGCCAAGGGCGTGGCGGAAAGCACGATCATCTGGAAGCACTGCCTGAAGGGCGGCTTGATCCCGGCAATCACCTTCCTCGGCCCGGCGCTGGCCGGCATCATTTCAGGCTCCTTCGTAGTCGAAACGATCTTTCAGATCCCCGGGCTTGGCCAGTGGTTCGTCCGCGCTGCCCTGAACCGCGACGATTTCCTCGTGCTGGGGCTGACTGTCCTGTTCGCCGCGATGATCGTCGTGATGAACCTGCTGGTCGATATCGTGCAGGTCGCTCTCAACCCACGGCTCAAGTATGACTGATGCACCCGTAGATGCCGCCCCGGCCATTGCCGAAGATGCGCTGGTCGAAGGCTCCTCGCTCTGGAAGGACGCATGGGCCCGGCTGAAGAAGAACAAGGTGGCCGTGGGTAGCCTGTTCGGCTTTGCCTTCATCTTCCTGTTCTGCTTCGTCGGCCCGTTCCTGTCGCCCTATGACGCCAATGTGCAGGACCTGTTTTCCGGGGCGGAAGGACCATCCGCGGAACACTGGTTCGGCACCGATACGCTGGGCAGGGACCTGATGGTGCGCGTGATGGAAGGCGGACGCATCTCGCTGCTTGTCGGACTCGTCGCGACCGTGGTCGCGCTGGCCATCGGGGTGATCTATGGCGCCACGGCAGGCTATGTCGGCGGCAAGGTGGATGCATCCATGATGCGCTTCGTGGACCTGCTTTACGCGCTGCCGTTCACGATTTTCGTGATCCTGCTGATGGTTGCCTTCGGGCGCTCACTGTGGCTGATGTTCGTAGCCATCGGCTGCGTTGAGTGGCTGTCTATGGCGCGTATCGTGCGCTCCGGCGTGCTCAGCCTGAAGAAGCAGGAATTCGTGGAGGCGGCGGTGTCGCTCGGCTATTCGCACCGGCGCATCATCGTGCGCCACCTCATTCCCAACGTCCTTGGCCCGGTGATCGTGATCGCCACGCTGACGGTTCCGGCCGTTATGCTGCTGGAGGCGTTCCTGAGCTTCCTTGGCCTTGGCGTGCAGCCGCCAGATGCCTCGTGGGGCGTGCTGATCAACGAAGGGCAGACCAACATGGAAATTTATCCGTGGCTGCTGCTGTTCCCGGCAGGTTTCTTCGCGGCGACCTTGTTCTGCCTCAACTTCATTGGCGACGGGCTGCGCGATGCGCTCGATCCCAAGAGCGCCAAGGATTGACCTGATGCCCTTGCTCGAAGTCGATGACCTGACCACCTATTTCCATACTCGCGATGGCGTTGTCCGCGCAGTCGACGGCGTAAGCTTTTCGCTCGAGAATGGCGAGACACTCGGCATCGTGGGCGAATCCGGTTCCGGCAAGTCGGTGACCTGCTATTCGCTGATGCGCCTCATCCCCGAACCGCCGGGGCGGATCGAGCGTGGCACTGCCATGTTCGACGGGCAGGACCTGCTGCGGATGTCGCCAAGGGAGCTGCGCCGGGTGCGCGGGTGCAAGATCAGCATGATCTTCCAGGACCCGATGACGTCGATCAATCCCTATCTGCGGATATCGACCCAGCTGATCGAGGCGCTGCAGACCCACCGCGACATCGACAAGAAGGCTGCGCTCCACAAGGCGATCGAAGCGCTGGAGGAAGTGGGCATTCCCGGCGCCAGCAGCCGCGTGTTCAGTTATCCGCACGAATTTTCCGGCGGCATGCGCCAGCGCGTGATGATCGCCATGGCGTTGATCACCGAGCCGGACCTGCTGATCGCTGACGAGCCGACCACCGCGCTGGACGTTACGGTGCAGGCGCTGATCATGGATATCATCAAGCAGCGCCAGAACGATCTTGGCACCGCCGTGATCCTGGTGACGCATGACCTGGGCTTAGTGGCCGGATCGTGCGACAAGGTACTGGTGATGTACGGCGGGCGCGAGATGGAAAGCGGCTCTGTCGAGCAGATCTTCCACAATCCGCGCCACCCCTATACCCGTGCCCTGCAGAAGACGATCCCCTCGCTGCAGGAGAAGGGGCAGGAACTGTTCACCATTCCTGGCTTGCCGCCGGACGTATCCAAGCCGATCCACGGCTGCGCCTTCCATCCGCGCTGCCCCTATCCCAAGATCGGCCAGCCCGAAGGCGACCGTCCGCCGCTCGAGGAAGTGGAGCCGGGCCATTGCTGGTCTGCCTGCGGCTATTGCGACAGCAGTGCCCCCATCGAAACGGTGCTGGCCAAGGCTGATGTCGATGCCGCCGAAATCGTGGAAGGTGACGCATGAGCGCGCAGGTCGGCAATCAGGAGAAGGACTTCCTCGTCCTTGACGATGTGAAGACCCATTTCGACCTTGGCACCACGCTGTTCACGCGTGAGAGCAAGGGCGTGGTCAAGGCGGTCGACGGTGTTTCGCTGACGATCAACAAGGGTGAAATCCTTGGGCTGGTGGGCGAATCCGGCTGTGGCAAGTCCACCCTGAGCCGCACCATCATGCAGCTGCTGCGTCCCACCTCCGGGCACATCTGGCTGAAGGGCCGGGAACTGAGCGCGATTTCCGACAAGGACATCCGGTCCGAACGGATCAACTTCCAGATGATCTTCCAGGATCCCTACGCTTCGCTCAACCCGCGCATGACGGTGCTCGATACGCTGGGCGAAGCGGTGCGCACGCGGCATCCCGAACTGAAGGGCGATGCCTTGCGTGAACGGGTGGCCGAGCTGCTGCGCACGGTCGGTATGAACCCGTTCCAGATGAAGCGCTATCCGCATGAATTTTCGGGAGGCCAGCGGCAGCGCGTGGCCATCGCCCGCGCACTGGCACCGGAACCCGAGCTGATCATCGCGGACGAGCCGGTTTCGGCGCTTGACGTTTCGATCCAGTCACAGATCCTGAACCTGCTGAAGCGCCTGACGCGCGAGCTGGGTCTGACGATGATCTTCATCTCGCATGACTTGTCGGTCGTGCGCTACATCGCGGGCAGGATCGCGGTGATGTATCTCGGCAAGATCATCGAACTGGGCGATGCGGAGGCCATCGTGGACCATCCGCTGCACATCTATACCAAGGCGCTGATGAGCGCGATCCCCGAGCCTGACCCGCATTCCGAACGCCATCGCAAGCGCATCGTGCTGGCAGGGGAGCCGCCGTCACCCATGAACCCGCCCGATGGCTGCAAGTTCTGGCCGCGCAGCCCGGTGGAGCATGACGAGCGGCTGCGCACCAAGGAACCGGAGTTCAAGGAGCTGGTCCCCGGCCATTGGGTATCGAACTGCCCCTATTGCGTGAGCGAGACGGGCGCGGGCTGACCCCGCGCCCTGCCCAGCCTCAGGAAGCGGGCCGCTCCAGCCTTTCAGGTCGTCCGGCGCGCTGGTCTGCTGCCAGCTTCTGCGATTCCGAGCCCATGAAGTGACGGATCGCTTCCACCTGGCTTTCGTCCAGCCTGCCGGCAAATCCGGGCATGCCCTTGGAGTCGAGGAATGCCCCGTCATGCACCACTGCCTTGAAGGCATCTGCGCTACGGATCACCTGTGATCGGCGCAGGTCAGTGATGATGTTGCTCTGCAAGCCAGGCTGGCCGTGGCAGAAGCTGCAATTGCCGAGGTACAGGCCAGAGCCCTGCGCCACCTTGGCCGGATCGAAGGCTTCGTCCGGATCGGTTGCCGGGCCAGCCAGGGCAGGGGGCGGGGGCAGAGTTGCCGTGCCGCCCAGCTTGAACACAACCATGCGGCCGGGCTGCTGTTCGCGCGCCGGGTTTGCGGAGCCGAACAGCGGCTGGCCACCGCCACCACCGCCGGTGGAGACTGCGACATATTGTTCGCCATCGATCATGTAGGTGATTGGCGCGGCCATTATCGCGTTGGGCGCGTCATGGCGCCACAGCACTTCACCGGTTTCGGCCTCGATTGCGAGCAGCTCGCCAAGGATATCGCCGCGTCCCTGGAACACCAGGTTGCTGGCCGTGGCCAGCACGCCGCCACCGCCGGAATCGTTGATCCAGCCGGTGGCGTCCACGCGCCAGCGTTCCTCGCCTCTCACCGGGTCAAAGGCCTGCAGATAGGCATCGGTTTCCGGTATATCGGCACCGCCGAACAGGCCGCCGCCGCCCGAATGGGGGGCATTGGTGGCGCTATACTGGAAGTAGTTGCGGGTGGTGGGGATATAGACGAGGCCGGTCAGCGGGCTATAGGCCATCGGCTGCCAGTTGTGCGCGCCCGAAACATGCGGGCTGTTGAGGAAAGGCTCGTCCACATAACGGCTGCCTTCCACTTCGATGGGCCGCCATGTCTCCTGATCGATCCCGGTGGCCCAGCGGATATCCTCGGCATAGGGTCGGGCCGACAGCGGCTGGCCGTTCTCTCGGTCGATCACATAGAAGAAGCCGTTCTTCGGGGCGTGCAGGATCACCTTGTGTTCGACCCCTTCGATCTCGAGGTCAGCAAGGTTCATGTTCTGGACCGAGGTATAGTCCCAGCTGTCACCCGGCGTCTGCTGGTAATGCCAGAGGTATTCGCCGGTATCAGGATCCAGCGCCAGCACCGAGGCGAGAAACAGATTGTCGCCCTTACCCTCTGAACGCAGGAACTGGCTGTGCGGGGAGCCGTTGCCGGTGCCGATGTAGAGCTGGTCCAGCTCCTCGTCATAGACGATCGCATCCCACGGCGCGCCGCCGCCGCCGGTCTCGATCCAGCGCTCGCCAAACCACGTATCGCGCGCAAGTTCCTCAAGGATATCGTCAGACACTTCGCCATCGCGAACGCCCGGTGCGCCCGGCACGATGTAGAAGCGCCATGCCTTCTCGCCCGTTTCTACGTCATAGGCGGTGACATAGCCCCGCACGCCGCGTTCCGCGCCGCCCTGACCGATGATGACCTTGCCCTTGAACACGCGCGGGGCGCCGGTGCTGGTGTAATCCATGTCATGATTGACGATTGTGTCGACGATCCACAGTTCCTCGCCTGTCTTCGCGTCGAGCGCAGCCATGCGGCCATCGAAAGTGGCGATGAACACGCGGCCATCATCCACCGCGACGCCGCGGTTCACGACATCGCAGCATCCCTTGGGGCCAGCTTCGCCGGGCACTTCGGGGTCATATTGCCAGAGCATTTCGCCCGTCGCGCCATCGAGGGCGTAAACCTTGGACCATGCGGTGGAGATATACAGCACGCCATCGATCACGATGGGCTCCCCTTCCTGCCCGCGCTGGGTGTCATATTCGAAGAACCACGCCGGTGCGAGGTCGGAAACATTGTCGCGATTGATCTGCGTGAGCTCCGAGAAATACTGCTCATCGCTGCTGCCGCCATGAAAGGCCCAGTCAACATCCGACGTGCCTGCCGAAAGCGATGTGAAACCAAATGCAAGACCGGCCAGGGCCGCAGCCCCTGCCAAGACAACCAACAACCGCTTCATGTTCCCTCCCGCGATAATCACAGGGGCCACTACATTGTGGGATCAACATCCACAAGCGGCGCGCCGGATTTGGCGGTTGGAAAGGGAGCGCGCCGGCCCAAGTCTAGGCACTGCCGGCCCGGCCCGCTTGATCCTGCCGCCGCCTTCCCTATTGGCAGGGAATGAAGCGCGCAAATCTGGCCATGGCGATCGCAGCAACCGAGCTGTTCGCTTGCGCCATGCTGGTGCCGATTGAAGCGTTTGGCCAGTCGGATGATAGCCTTGTCGTAACAGCCAGCAGGGCGGGGATTGCGCCCGAGCGGGTGGGGCAAAGCGTTACGGTGATTACCCGCAGCCAGATCGAGGAAAGCCAACAGCCGGGCGTGACCGAACTCCTCACTCGCACGCCGGGTGTGCAGTTCAGCCGCAACGGCGGACGCGGGACTGTCACCTCGGTCTATATCCGCGGTGCCGATAACGCACAGACGCTGGTGCTTTACGATGGCGTGCGGCTGCACGATCCTTCTGCCATCGAAGGCGCAGCGTCGCTAGCCGATGTAACGACCGGCGGCATTGGCCGGATAGAAGTGCTGCGCGGCACGCAATCGGTGCTCTATGGCAGCCAGGCAATTGGCG
>CAYXTJ010000087.1:0-8960 GCA_964467715.1 uncultured Sphingomonadaceae bacterium | reverse complement strand
CCATAGCGGTAATCACTCACGTAAAGGCGCTTTCCATCGGCGCTCTCGGCAAGCCCTTGCGGTGAGCGAAATGTGCCGGGCGGCACCAGTGTTTCGATCTCGTCGGCATCCGGGCGAAGCCGGTAGATGCCGCCGCCCAGCGGATCGCTCGCATAGACCGTGCCGCCTCTGCCCAGCGCGATATCGGAAAGATTTGCACCTTCAGGCGCGGCAAACTGCTCGCCTTGAACTGTTGCTGCCGTTACGCGCACCAAACCTGCAAATGCCTCATCACCCTCGGGCAGCATGCCAAGATTGCCGGATGCCAGCCACGCACCACGCACCTCATCAAATACGATGCCACTCAAGTTCCCGAGATGCTCATAGGAATAGGCACGCCATTCACCCCCCCGAAGGTTCCAGACTTCGCGTGAAACCACTGTGGAAACCGCAAGGTCCCCTCCTGCAGGCCTGACGACGATCCCTTCCACAAGCTTTGCCTCGGCAGGCACAGTCGCCTCAACCGCGCTGGCAAGAACGGCATCCGGCACCTTTGCAAATGCCGCTTCCAGCCCGCCCGCATCCTGGCCAGCGAAGATCGAGAGCAATTGCGCCTGCGCACCATCGCTGAAGCGATAGCCCCTGTTTGCCAGCGCCATGGCCTGAGCCAACGCCAGTTCTATATCGCCTGCTTCCAATGCTGCATTGAGCAAGCACAGCCTGACTAAAGCGCTATCAGGAAAATCGAAGGCCAATTGCTCGATTTCTGCGAGAGCGCTCATCTGTCCGGTTTGCATATCCACCGGACGCCAGCTTGCTTCTTGCGCCAGAACCGGAGGATGGTGCGCGCCAAGTGTGAACAGCAGCAACACTGCGAACGGCCTTATGCTGCACTGCACAATCTTGCGCATGTAAGATTTGCCCTCTAGATAGTCGTGCAAGAACACCATCCCTATCAAATAGCCAAAAGGCAAATATCCCATGGCCACTTTCAACGAATCCGATCCCGTCGTCATCCTCTCCTATGCCCGCACCCCGATGGGCGCGATGCAGGGCGCGTTATCCGATGTCGGAGCGACTGACCTTGGCGCGACTGCCGTCAAAGGTGCACTGGAACGCGCCGGCACTGCGGGTGAGGATATTGACCGGGTCTACATGGGCTGCGTGCTTCCCGCCGGCCTCGGCCAGGCCCCTGCCCGCCAGGCTGCGCTGAAGGCAGGCCTTCCCAAGAGCGCGCAGGCGACCACGGTGAACAAGGTTTGCGGCAGCGGCATGCAGACCGTGATCATGGGTGCAGAAGCCCTGGCATCGGGCGGCGCGGACATCGTGGTCGCGGGCGGTATGGAAAGCATGACCAACGCGCCCTACCTGCTCAAGAAGCACCGCGGCGGCGCGCGCCTTGGCCATGACACGGCTTACGACCACATGTTCCTCGACGGACTGGAAGATGCCTACAAGGCCGGTACCGCCATGGGCTCCTATGCTCAGGAAATGGCCAACAAGTACGAACTGACGCGCGAAGAAATGGACGAATACTCCATCGCCTCGCTCAACCGCGCGAACGAAGCCGTGAACAGCGGCGCTTTTGCTGACGAAATCGTTCCCGTCACCTTCTCGACCCGCAAGGGCGATGTGACGGTCGATACCGACGAGTCCCCGTCCAAGGGCCGTCCGGACAAGATCCGGACGCTGCGCCCCGCCTTCGCCAAGGACGGCACGATCACTGCTGCCACTTCCTCCTCCATCTCGGACGGTGCAGCGGCGATGGTTCTCACCCGGGCAAGCGTTGCGGCAGAAAAGGGACTGTCCCTCGTCGCCACTCTGGTGGGCATGACAGCCCATGCGCATGAGCCCGAAGCCTTCACCACCGCGCCCGTGGGTGCGATCGAAAAGCTGCTGGAAAAGACCGGCTGGAGCGTTGACGATGTCGACCTGTGGGAAGTGAACGAAGCCTTCGCCTGCGTCACCATGTTCGCCATGAAGGACATCGGCATTCCGCACGAGAAGATCAATGTGAACGGCGGCGGCACCGCGCTGGGCCACCCGATCGGCGCCAGCGGCACGCGCATCATCGTCACCCTGATCGCAGCACTGAAGGCACGCGGCCTCAAGCGCGGTATCGCCAGCCTGTGCATTGGCGGTGGTGAAGCAACGGCGGTGGCAGTCGAACTGGCATAAAGGGCATTGGCCAAGCGCCGGAACATCTGACAAGACACGGCGTTTGGTCGAATGGAGGAGTAGGAAGCCATGAGAAAGATTAT
This sequence comes from uncultured Sphingomonadaceae bacterium, assembly GCA_964467715.1. Lineage (GTDB taxonomy): Bacteria > Pseudomonadota > Alphaproteobacteria > Sphingomonadales > Sphingomonadaceae > Alteraurantiacibacter. The sequence continues at coordinate 6,720 of CAYXTJ010000087.1, read as the reverse complement.
TGCTGTTGCGGCAATCCTGTCGCTCGCTGCCTGTGCCCAAGAAGAAGCGGCTGACACCGCAGATGCGGGCGCTGCCGAAGAAGAAATCGTGCTGGAAGGCGACGCACCGGGTTTTGAAGCTGTTGCCCCTGGCACGTATGAAGTCGAACATGCCAATGGCGACATCGACAACATCACCATCCATCCGGGCGTGACCTTCTCGCGCATCGCTGCTGACGGCGAAGCGACGGGCGGCACCATCTTCATGCAGGACGGCAAGACCTGCTTCGTTGTCGAAGGCGTGGAAGGCCACAACTGCTTTGTTGACGGCCCGGTGCAGGAAGACGGCAGCATGCAGACCACCGCAGACGATGGCGATGTGGCGACCGTGCGCCCGATTGCGAGGGACCTTGCCGGCGCCGGTGATGCCTGACGCACAACAATTGAATGATCCGGTACCGGGTTTCTCGAAACAGAAGCCCGGGCCGCAAATTCAACTTTCATTGTAAAGCAGCCCCGACCGTTGGTTGGGGATTTTTGTCACACAATTCTGCCGTGAAATGAATGCATCCAGTTCGGCTGCTTTGCCGCCTGGCACATTTGCTTTCGCGTGATACTTACGAGTTTCCAAAATCTTGGGGACGCAAATCATGAAACAGCTTATTGCATTTGCTGGCGCTCTGGCGCTTGCATCTTGCGGCGGAGGCGATGATGCCGATGTCGCTGGAACCGACGAAGCACCGGTCGCAGAAGTGGAAACGGCCGCAGCTGAAAGCCCGCTTGTCGGTTCCTATGGCGGAACTACCGAAGACGGCGAACCGTGGACGTCCACGATCAACGCCGACGGCAGTTATGAAGATACAGTAGCCGGCGAAGTAACCGAAACCGGCAGCTGGACGCATATCGATGACGAAATCTGCTTCAACCCGGCCGTGATGGAGGGCGAAACCGCCGAACAGACCTGCATGGCCCTGCTTGAAGTCAATGAAGACGGCTCGCTGCACTTGCGCGATCCGGATGGCAACGACATGACTGTGTCCAAGATCTGATTGCGAACAACCAGCATTTTAGTGACAGCAAAAGGGCGGCCATGGTGCCGCCCTTTCTTTTCTTGATGGCTGAAGCAGACAGCTTCAGGGCTCGCCTGTGCCCCACAACCGCTCCTGCGCGATCCAGCCCGCACGTCCGGCGATGTTGAATTCGCACCAGCCCTCGCTGCATTGGCCGAGATCGCCGGTCACGCCCGGTTCCACGTTCCATAACAGCTTTGCCCCTGCTTCGGGCAATTCGCGCAAGGGCGTTTCACCCTCACCCACCACTATGGCAGTGCGCTGCAGGGACAGCAGCTGGTTAAAGACCCACCCCTGTGTGCCGTCAGGCTCCTCGATGAGCCGCCAGCCCTGCTGCAGGCGGATAACCTTCACCGGCAGCCCTTCACGGTGATAGACCCAGTCGATGCGATAGCGTTCGCTCGGTCCGACCCGCATGTTCACCTCGGCCGAAGCAAGGCTGGCCCAATAGGGAACCTCGCGGTCCTGCGCCGAAGCCGGGGCCGAAATACAGCCAATCAACGCGACAATTGGCACTACGAGTCTGGATATGCGTCCCATAATGTGGTCCTAGCGCAGCAGCCGGATTCGCTACAAGCATCCACATGGATCAAAATCACAGACTTGCTCCACGGCAAGATATTGTCATAACAACCGGACTTGGAGTTATCCCGCCACCAGAGCGGGGCAGTAGGGGGAAACAATGTTTCGCAAAATAGCAGCCTTTGCGGCACTCGCCGCTCTGCCCGCCGTTGCACATGCGCAAGATGCGTTGGAAGTGGTAGAAAACTCGGGCAGCACCGCCTGGATCCTCGTTTCCGCAGCTCTGGTGCTGCTGATGACGTTGCCGGGTCTTGGGCTGTTCTATGGCGGCCTGGTGCGCGCCAAGAATTTCCTGTCGGTGTTCCTGCAGGTTGGCGCCATCGCAGCCGTTGCTTCCACGCTGTGGATCGTGGTCGGCTATACGCTAGCCTTCGGCGACAGTTCGATGGGCGGCTTCCTTGGCGGCGGCCAGCACTGGATGCTGTACAATATGGACGCTGTGTTTGACGGGCTGGAAATCCCCGAGAGCACCTTTGCCCTGTTCCAGCTGACCTTTGCCGCGATCACCCCCGCCCTAATGGTCGGCGCATGGGTGGAACGCGCCCGCTTCACCTGGGTGGTGCTGTTCTGCGCAATCTGGGGCCTCGTGGTCTATGCGCCCGTGGCGCATTGGGTGTGGGGCGGCGGCTGGCTGTCCGGCATGGGCGTGCTGGATTTTGCCGGCGGCATCGTGGTCCACACCACGGCCGGCGTTTCGGCGCTGGTGATCGCGCTGCTGCTGGGCAAGCGCAAGGGCTTCCCTTCCAGCGCACTGCTGCCGCATGCGCCGGGTATTACCATGCTCGGCGCCGTCCTGCTGTGGGTGGGCTGGTTCGGCTTCAACGGCGGTTCCGCACTGTCTGCCTCGGCTGACGCTTCCAACGCGATCTTGAACACCCATGTCGCCGCATCGGTTGCAGCGCTTGTCTGGATCCTGATCGAGCGGATCAGCTTCGGCAAGCCGACCACGGTGGGCTTTGCCACCGGCGCGATTGCCGGCCTTGCCACGATTACCCCGGCTGCGGGTTTTGTGTCGCCTGGCGCATCGATCCTGATCGGCATCGCGGCATCGGTGGTCTGCTACTACGCCATCCAGCTGGTGAAGATGAAGATGCACATCGACGATTCGCTGGACGTGTTCGCCGTCCACGGGGTTGGCGGCATGCTCGGTTCTATCCTGCTGGGCGTATTCATGGCCGAAGCGCTTGGCGGCGCAGGCTTTGCCGAAGGCATGGCGATGGGCTCGATGATCGGCGTGCAGGCCATGGGCATTGCCGCGGTGGCCATCTTCTCGGCCGTGGCGACAGCGCTGATCGCTCTCGGCATCAACCTCTTCGTGCCAATGCGCGTGGGCGAGGAAGACGAAGTGCAGGGCCTCGACATCTCCAGCCACGGCGAACGCGGCTGGGAATTCGACTGAACCCAATAGTCACAAGCCAGAAAGCGGGCGGCAGGGGCAACCTTGCCGCCCGTTTTGCTTTAGAGGGTGCCTAGCCCTCGCCCAGTACCTCGATGATGCGCCGCACTGTGGGCGCGCTGGTGGCCATTTCCATGTGGGTCGCTTCGACCTGCACTTGCCGGTCGCTCTCGTGCGGCTGGCCGCGGGCGCTGTACTCGGCGATCACACCGTCATTGGCGGACCAGACGGCAATGGTATGCGCCCTTGGCTTGGCGGCGATGTCTTCGGGGAATGGCGAGGCCGTGACCGGATGGCCGTTCAGAAGCTCGTAAAGCCGCCATGCGTGGTTGGCATGGGGATCGCCCGAGAAGGGGCTGCCCAGCGTCATCACCCGTGCAACGCAATCCGGATGGCGGTGGCCCAGCAGGCGGGCATAGAGGCCGCCAAGGCTCCAGCCCACGATGGTTACGCCCTGCCCGGTCTCGTCATTCCCGCGTTCCACCGCTCGCGACAGCATGTCGACCCGGCGCGGCGTGGCACCGGTGTTGAAGATCAGGCCAGATGGCCGCGCATCGAAACCCGATGCAACGAGCGAGCGAAGCAGGAAGCTGGTGGCAGTATCGCCCGACATCATGCCGGGAATCACGATGACTGGTTCCCCCTGCCCTGCACCTTCCACGCAGATCGGCGGACGCACCGCGCTGATCGCCAGCTTCGGCAGCGTAAACAGCTCCCACACGCCCTTTTCGGGTGGTGGAGGCGAGGAATCAGTCATTCTGGCCAGCTAACACTAAGGTCGTACATGATCACACGGCCCTTCAGGTTGCGGCGATTATCGTGGAAGCGAACAAGATCTTCGAGAGCTTCATTTGCGAAGGTTAGATCGGGCAAGGGCTTTCCCGTCTTTTGAGATGATTGCCTTGCCTCTTTAAGCATTTCACCAATCGCGTATTCGGCGAGCCAATTTGCGGTTGCGCGATCACCCCGCATCAACGCTAGCTCTACAAATTCACCCGCAGATATCCATGCCAATCCGATTTCCGGAAAGTTTCGGGGGTCCCTGCATGCTTCCAACCAAGGAAGGCATTCGTTCCTGATCGTTGAGACAAGGCCATCCACCGTGTCCTGCCTCACATCAATCCCGCGCACGTCCCAGCTATAATATTCAAAGGACTTGCGAGAGTCAGAAAATGCCTTGGCCGCAAGAAAGGCCGATTCGTGCTCGCCCGAATGGCCCACTGGCAATCGCTGCGCCTTGCGCCAAGCTTTCATGCCTCGAGCATGAATTGCTGCAGACATGGAAAACTCGGCGAGATGCACAGTGCGGTTCCAGCGATTGCCGGAAAAGCAAATCTCTCCCGGAAAGTCCCTGTCGCTGGTCTTTAATGGTGGGCCTGACTTCACGATGCGCAAACCCGCATCGGGCCGTTTAGCCAAAACACACTCCAGAGTTGCCAGCAGGGCCTCTCGCGGCGATCGCAATGTCGAACCGCGGTTCGGCAATTCAGTCGCCGGTCAGGATCCTGTCCACCAGCTCCTTCACCGTGGGGGTGAAGTTGTTGGAATAGAAGGGATCCGTCTTGAAGTTGTAGGCCGCATGACCGGCGAAGGCGAGGTTCTTGTCCACGTCTCCGCCGTGGGCGATGTCCTGCAGGGTCTTCTGGATGCAGAAGCTGCGCGGATCGGCGAGGCGACCGGTGGTGTAATCATCGTGGTCCTTCCACGAAGAGAACCCGCAATGCGACAGGCAACCCATGCAATCGGCCTGATCCCGCCGGATTTCGGCGCGTTCCTCGGGCGTCACGAAAACGACCGTGTCATCAGGCGTCTTCAGCGCATCGGTGAAGCCTTCGGCCACCCAGCCCCGTGCGCGCTCGAGATCCTTCGGGGTGACCCAGAAGTTCTTGCCCTTCACGCCCACGTCCAGCTGCACGGTGTGCTCACCGGCTTCAACCTTGCTGTAGGGGACCTGACGTTCGCTCCGCGCCTCAAGGCTGCGCAAGAAGGGGTTGCGGACGGCGGATGAATAAAAACCGGTCGGGCTGAAGCGGTGGAGCAGAACATCGCCCGGCTCGACCGTGCGCAGCATATCCTTCCAGCCTTGCGGGATCGGGCTTTCATGGGTCAGCAGCGGACGAGTGCCGAACTGGAAGGCGATGGTGCCAAGTTCCGGATTGTCGATCCATTCGTTCCATTCGCGCAGGAACCACACGCCGCCAGCCATCACGATCGGCACTTCATCCGAAATGCCTTCCTTGCGCATCACTTCGCGCAAGGCGGCGACGCGGGGATGGGGATCTTCGGGCTTGCGCGGATCTTCCGCATTGGACAGGCCGTTGTGGCCGCCAGCCAGCCACGGATCTTCATAGACGACCGCGCCCAGCAGCTGCGGCACCTTGTGATAGGCGCGCTTCCACAGCGCGCGGAAAGCGCGGCCGGAGCTGACGATAGGCAGGTAATAGACATTGTGCCGCTCTGCGATCTCGGAGAGCTTGTAGGGCATCCCTGCACCACAGGTGACACCGGTGACCATGCCCTTTGTGCGCGCCAGAACGCCTTCGAGGATTTCCTGCGCGCCGCCCATTTCCCACAGCACGTTGATGTTGATCGCACCCCTGCCGCCGGAAATCTCGTGCGCGCGGGTGACCTGCGCTACAGCGCCATCGATACCGTACTGGATCAGTTCGCGGTGCCGTTCCTTGCGGGTCAGCGATTTGTAGACCTGCGGGATGATCTTGCCTTCAGCGTCGTAGCTGTCCGCATTCACAGCGCTGACCGTGCCGATACCGCCCGCAGCGGCCCATGCGCCCGAGCTCTTGTGGTTGGTTGCCGAAACGCCCTTGCCACCCTCGATCAGGGGCCAAACTTCGCGGCCGCCGTAATTGATCGGTTTAAGTCCCTTGAATTCCATCAACTTCCTCAGCGGAATTGTCACCCCAACCGGATAACAGGTCCGTTCTATCTTCACCGGGCTGAACGCACGTCTCTATCTCATGTGGCTCCGGGCGAATGCCCACCGCCTCGAATTGCGCGTAATATCCGGCAATTTCGGGTTTCAGGTCGAAATCAACCAAGCGAAAGCCGACCCGCTCAAATTCGCAGAAGAGTAGCTGCGGGTCAATGCCATGCTGGTCTGCCGGACGGTCTACATCCACCACGATAACCTGGCCGCCTTCGCGCAAGGCCGGGCGCATGCGCCACAGGAAGGCGTAAGGCTCTGTAATCTCGTGATACATATGCACCATGAAGATGCGGTCGAAACTGTTTGGCGGAAGGTGCGGATCGTCTTCGTCACCCAGCGCGATCGAGACATTTTCCAGCCCGTCCCGCTCCACGCGGTTGCCCAGGCGACGCAAGGCGGCCTCGTCAATATCCTGCGCCAGCACGCGGCCGTTCTCGCCCACCCGGCTGGAAAGGCGCACGGTGTAATAACCCTCGCCCGCGCCGATATCGGCCACGGTCATGCCGCTGGTGATCGCGGCCTTGTCCATCACCGTCGGCGCTTCGCGGCGGTCATCGCGCTGCTGCTCGGTCGAAAAGGCGTTGCTGCCCGTGTCCGAAACCGGGCGATAAGCACGCGGGAAATCACGTGCGCTTTCCGGGCGTTCGGTCTCTACCGGCTCGCAGCCGGCAAGCGCCAGCAAGGCGGGAATGGCGAGGACAGGAAGGATGCGGCGCGGAATGGTCATGGTCACGGTATCGGCAATGCCC
>CAYXTJ010000086.1:0-9029 GCA_964467715.1 uncultured Sphingomonadaceae bacterium | reverse complement strand
TCTTCTCGCTGACGGGTTGGAAGATCGGCTGGGCCGTCGCCGCGCCGCCGCTGGCTGATCGCATCGCCGCGCAGCACCAGTTCCTCACCTTCACCACCGCCACGCCCCTGCAACGCGCCGTGGCCGAAGGGCTGGCCCTGCCGGGCGAATGGTTCGCCGCTCAGCGCGCAAGATATCAGGAGGGCCGCCGCTTCCTCGCTCAAGGGTTGGAGCAGGCAGGCTACACCGTGCTGCCCAGCGCAGGCACCTGGTTCCTCTCGATAGACCTCGCCGCCTCAGGCCTGCCCGCTGATGACGAAGCCGTGGCCGAACGCCTGATCCGCGAGGCAGGCGTCGCCACGATCCCGGTCAGCGCCTTTTGCCGAGATGACCCTATGCGGGGGCACTTGCGGTTCTGCTTTGCGAAGCAGCGGGGGACGCTGGCGGAAGCGCTGGCGCGGTTGGTAAAGTGGCAAAAGTGAGGGAATTACAGCTTCACGGGATATTGCCTATTTGTGTGGCTACCGTAGGCTAAATAAGGTGAAAGACCACACGCTTCAGACTGTTGGATGGTGGCTGGCTGGAGGTGCCGGGTTGCTATCGTTGGCGGGTTTTGTCTTCCCGATCATCGAGCCCTTGATGGTTCCCGCAACCGTCTTCGTCGGCGTGGTATGTGGCGTGATATTCTTGCGCATGCTGCTTAGCCAGTTCTATCGAGAAGGCATTGATCTCGCTAATTTGGCGCTGGAAGGCAAGAAACCGCGATCAGGGATCCTGAAGCGAATCAACGGCCAACAGTGGGGACTTTTTGGGAAGAGAAACGGCCCGTCTGCACGGGCATGGCTGCGCGCAGTTCTGTTTGTTGGAGTAGGCCCCGCAAATCTCGTCCAACACTACTCCGGCGGAAAGGCAGCGTGATTGTGGGGCTTAGCGGCCATGTTAGCAATACTACTAACTCTCATCCATATCGCAATTGATGCCCAAGCGCAGCATAATTCCCGATCTCGTACCAAAGATTGACACTGGGGGGCTTGCCCCCTCACCTCACCCCCACGTCACCTCGGGCGGAAGGCTCATCAGGATCGCGTCGATATTGCCGCCGGTCTTGAGGCCGAACAGCGTGCCGCGGTCGTAGACGAGGTTGAATTCGACGTAGCGCCCGCGCCATTCGAGTTGGCGTTTCTTGTCCTCATCAGTGAACTCCATGCCCATGCGCTTCCTGACGATGGCCGGGAAAGCGTCGAGGAAAGCCTCACCCACGTCGCGGGTGAAGGCGAAGTTGCGCTCGAACTGGTCCTCGTTATCGCATTCGAGGTGGTCGTAGAAAATGCCGCCCACGCCGCGCGCCACGTTGCGATGGGGGATGAAGAAATAATCGTCCGCCCATTGCTTGAAGCGTTCGTAATAGGTCGGGTTGTGGGCGCTGCATGCCGCACGCAGGCGGGCGTGGAAAGCCTCAGTATCCTCTGCATTTTCTATCGGCGGATTGAGGTCCGCCCCGCCGCCGAACCATGCCGCCTGCGTGGTCAGGAAGCGGGTGTTCATATGCACCGCGGGCACATGCGGGTTGGCCATATGCGCGACCAGCGAAATGCCTGTGGCGGTGAAGCCGGGGTTTTCCTCGTCCGCGCCGTTGATGGTCTTGGCGAATTGCGGCGCGAACTCGCCCGAGACGGTTGAGACGTTGACGCCCACCTTCTCGAACACCTTGCCCTTCATCTTGCCCTGCACGCCGCCGCCGCCATCGGAGCCATCATCCGTGTCCCGGTCCCAGGCGATATATTCAAAGCTCGCGTCCGATCCGGCCTCGCGTTCGATGGCCTCGAATTCGGCGCAGATACGGTCACGCAAGCTTTCGAACCATTCGCGGGCAGTCGCGGTTTGGGGTGTCCAGTCCATAAAAACTCCGCTCATCCTGAGCTTGTCGAAGGATCGTCCTTCGCTTCCTGTGCTGCCCTAGAAGGAAAAGCGGCCCTTCGACAAGCTCAGGGCGAACGGGACTTGCAAGCAAGGCGCAATATTGCCATCAGCAGACCCAATGGTTCCCGTTTCGTTCGCCTTCCCCTTTTGCGGTGAGGAATTCCGCCTGACGCGCTGTGATCGCAATTTCACGGCGCTGTTCTGGCCGCGTGAAAACGCGCTGCTGGTGGCGGATCTGCACCTGGAAAAGGCGAGCTTTTTTGCCACCCACGGCCAGATGCTGCCGCCTTATGACAGCCGCGCCACGCTGGAACGGCTGGCAGCGGCGGTGAGGGAATCCGGCGCGCGGCGGGTCTACACGCTGGGGGACAATTTCCACGATGCCCAAGGCGCAATGCGGTTGGAAGGACACGCGGCAGGGATGCTCGATGCGCTCACCCGCGCGCTCGACTTCGTGTGGGTAACGGGCAACCATGATGAAGGGCAGGACGAGGCCGGGCGCAATATCTGCGGCGGCACTTTCGTGGAGGAACTGGAGCTTGCCGGAATGGTGCTGCGGCACGAGGCGAAGAAGGGCGAGACCCGTCCCGAGCTTTCCGGCCATTTCCATCCGCGCCTGCAATTGAAGGTGCGCGACAAGCACATCCGCCGTCCCTGCACAGTGGTAAGCGAGAATGGCGAAGCGTCAGGCCGCATGATCCTCCCTGCTTTCGGTGCGCTCACCGGCGGGATGAACGCGGCCGACCCCGCGATCCTCGGCGCACTGCAGCCCGCAACCGCGATCCACGCCATGGTTGCGACCGAGCGAAAACTCGCACGGTTTCCCTTGTGGACAGGCCGTTAATCCTACCACTAGCGTCCGCCGCGATTAATCACTACATAGGCGCCACAACAAGAAGCGTTACAGGAGCATAACCCATACCTCGTCCACCCCGCCGCACGATGGCGCCGCCGGTCAAGTCCGGCCCCCGTTACGACCATCTCATCCAGTCCGACAAGGTTCGCGTCATTGACGAAAATGGCGAGAACATCGGCGTGATGTACACCGAAGAAGCCATTGAACAGGCAGCCGATGTCGGCTTGAACCTGGTCGAGGTTTCGCCCAACGCAGACCCGCCCGTCTGCAAGTTCCTTGATGTCGGCAAGCACCGCTACGAAGCGCAGAAGAAGGCGAATCTCGCTCGCAAGAGCCAGAAGACGCAGGACATCAAGGAAATCAAGATGCGCCCCAACATCGACGATCACGACTATGACGTGAAGATGAAGGCGATGAACAAGTTCATCGACAATGGGGACAAGGTGAAGGTCACCCTGCGGTTCCGTGGACGTGAAATGGCGCACCAGCACCTGGGCATGGACCTGCTCAAGCGCGTGCAGGACGACATGGAAGAAGTAGCGAAGGTGGAAGCCTTCCCCCGCCTCGAAGGCCGCCAGATGCTGATGGTGCTGGCCCCCAAGTAAGGGCTGGCCGTTCTCACGCAGTCATTACAAGCAGCGAAAGGCACGCCGCCGATACCAACCACTTTTCCATCCGCCATGTTGCCCTCCCTGCCTCACGCTCTAGGAGCGTAAGCCCAAGGGACAGGAGAGCAAGTGCAGCCGGGAGCCCCCGCCTCTAAAGCGAGCCGTATCGGCTTCTGGATCGGCCTTGCCGGTTTTGCGGCAACGCTGGTGCTGCCTGCTCCTGCCGGAATGCCGCTGGAGGCATGGCACGTCGCAGGCCTGGTGGTATGGATGGCCGCCTGGTGGATGACCGAGGCGATCCCGCTTACCGCTACCGCGCTGCTGCCCTTCGTGGTACTGCCCTTTGTCGGCGGCGGCACGGCGGGCGAGGTGGCCGGCGATTACTATTCGCCGATCCTGTTCCTGCTGCTGGGCGGGGCCTTCATCGCGCTGGCTATCGAGCGGACGGGGATGCACAGGCGGCTGGCGCTGTTCATCCTGAAGCTGATCGGGGATCGCGGCGGGGCGGCGGGCATATTGCTGGCCTTCATGATCGCTGCCGCAATCCTGTCCAACATCATCTCCAACACCTCCACCACGCTTATCATGATGCCGATGGTGCTGGCGGTGATTGCGGGTGGAGAAGTGGTAGGACGAACAAGCCCGTCCTCAAGTAGCGAAGCGGTAGGACAGACCAAATTGGGCCTCGCGGGCGCTTTGCCGATGGGCCTTGCCTTTGCTGCCAGCATCGGCGGGCTGGGCACGATCATCGGATCGCCCACCAACGCCATCGCCGTTGCGCTGCTGAAGCAGACCATCGGGCTGGAAATCAGCTTTGCGCTGTGGGCGCTGTTCGGCGTGCCGGTGGTGGCGCTGGGCATTCCGCTCGCCGCGTGGATCATCGGCAAGGTGCAGAAGGTGGGCAGCCACCCCTTCGATGCCGCCGCGGCCCGCGAGGCAATCGATCCGCACGGACCGTGGACCAAAGCGGAAAAGCGGCTGGTGCCGGTTATCGCGATCACCTTCGTCCTGTGGATGGTGCGCCCGCTGCTGGCACCATACCTGCCTGCCGGATCGCTGACTGACGGGACCATCGCCATCCTTGCCAGCTTTGCGCTGTTCATCCTGCCTGACGGAACCGGCCGCCGCATGCTACTGTGGCCCGAGGCGAACCGCGCGCCGTGGGGCGTGATCATGATGTTCGGAGGCGGGTTGGCGCTGGCAGGGGCAATGGGCCGCACCGGGCTGGCAGACTGGCTGGGCAACGCGCTGCTGCCGCTCGCCAACGTCCCGCTGATCTTGGTGGCACTGGCGCTGGTGGCGATGGTGGTGCTGGTGACGGAGTTTGCCAGCAATGTCGCCACCGCCAGCGGCATCATCCCGGTGGTAGCTGCCCTTGCCGGAGCATTGGGCGGCGATCCGCTGCTGCTGGCCCTGCCCGCTGCGCTGGCGGCAAGCTGGGGTTTCATGCTGCCCGCAGGCACCGGACCCAACGCCATCGCCTGGGCCACCGGGAGGATCGAACTGCACCGCATGGTGGGCGCAGGCGTGGTGCTGGACGTAGCCGGCATCTTCCTGATCGTGGGCGTGTGCTGGACGGTGGCGGGCCTGCTGTAAGGCCTCGAAATCATGCGCTGACAGCTTGTGTTCACCTCGCTCCGGCAAGAACTCCACAACATCGCCCCGACACGAGGGGCAAAGTGCTTGCCCCCATGCTTGCCGCACGGCTAGGACAGCGGCCAATCACCTGCAGACAGGATCAGATTTTTGACTATGACCGCCCATCGCACCTTCCGCAAACCCTCGCTCATGCTGGGGATCGCCGCATGCACGCTGCTGCTGGCCTCGTGCGGTGGCAACAACCAGAACAATCCAACGCCCACGCCGACTCCCACCACTACGGCAACGCCCACACCCACGCCCACCGGGCCGGTAGCGGACATCAACTTCGCCAATGACTTCGCCTTCGGCAGCGTCCAGCTCTACATCTATGCCTATTTCACGCCCACTGGCGGGATGCAGGTGTTCAACGATGCCAACCGTCTGGCCAACTCCACCGGCGGGCTGAGCTACGAAGTATCGCCCGAAAACGTGATCTTCGCCTTTACCGACCTCAACGACAATGTGGTGTTCGATGCCAGCACTCTGGTGAGCGGCACCGATACCCTTCGCCTCTATGAAACGGGTGACGAGAAGCTGAAGCTGGAACTGCCCTACGGCAATGTGCTGCGGGCAACCTATTCGCGGGTCGATTCCGATATCGCGGGCGTCGATCCGGGGGTGCTGGCCAGCAACCGCGTACTGTTCCTGTTCGATGCGGTAACCACCACCGACGCCATCACCACCGGCCTGACCTGGGCCGGCACGCCACAGGTGATCGGCGGTACACCGGGTGCAACCGCGCCCGATGCCATTACCGCCACGGCCAGCAACTTCACCATTGCCCAGATCACGCTCACCGCGAGTGACGGCACGACCACCACCGTCAACGGCGTAACCGGCACGATCCGGATCTTCGCAGACGTCAACGGCACACCCACGCTGGTCACCGAAATCGAAGTGGAAGTGCCAATTTCGACTGGGGATTCCTTCGGCGGCGCGGTCAGCGATGCAAACGATGACTTCACCGGCGCGCTGACCGGCACGCTGGCAGGCGCCAATCGCGAGGAGATAGTGTTCATCTTCTCCGTCTCGCACACCGACGGGCGCAAGTTCGTGGGCAGCTTTATCGGCGAACAGCCCGCCGTTCCCTAAGCAACGGCGCTTTTGGCGGCGCTAAAGGGCTGCTGGACGGCCTGACCGCCGCCATGCGCCACAACCTGCACCGGGATGCGGATGGTGAAGGTGCTGCCCTCGCCCGGTTGCGAGGCAAGCTCGATCCGCCCGTCCATCAGTTCCACCAGCTGGCGCGCGATGGCAAGGCCAAGGCCGGTGCCGCCGCGTGCGCTGGCGGCGCCCCTGCCCAGCTGGGCGTATTTCTCGAAGATGCGGCCCTGCATGGCAGGCGCGATACCCGGCCCGCTGTCAGAAACCTCAACCACAAGCTCGCTTGCCATGATCCCGCGATGGGCATGGGCTGAGATGCGCACATGGCCGTGGTCAGTAAACTTCACCGCATTGCCGACAAGGTTGAGCAGCACCTGCCGCAAGCGCAAGACATCGCCGCGGATCACTTGCGGGACGTGCGGCTCAATCTCGCAGGTAAGCCGCAGCCCCTTTTCGCGCGCACGCGGCTGGAACAACGCGGCGGCGTAGTGCAGCTCTGCATGGAGATCCACCTCCTCGCGCGCCAGTTCCAGCCGGCCCGCCTCGAGGCGCGAGAAATCGAGGATATCGTTGAGCAGGCGCACCATCGTCTGCCCGCTCTCGGCGATGTGATCGACATTGCGGCGCTGTTCCGCTGTCAGTTCACCTTGCCGCAAGAGGTCCGCAAAGCTGAGCACGCCGGTCATCGGGGTGCGGATATCGTGGCTCATGCTGGCAAGGAACTGGGCACGCGCATCCAGCTGGAGAAGCCTGTGGCGGATCAGCAAGGCGACAGGCACGGTCAGGGCAAAGCAGCCCGCAATGAACCACGCCAGCGTGGCCGCATGTTCCGGGAAGTGCGCCAGTGCCCCGCGTCCCTCTGCCTCAGCCAGCAGCGCCTGCGGCACGACCACCGCCAGCATCATGGCTGCCCCGCCAAGGCCCAGCCGGATTGACGTCAGCGCCATCACCGGCAGCAGCAGGAAAATCAGCCCGCCATCGCCGCCTAGGAGGCATTGGCGGGCTAGAGCCGCCGCCAGCAGGCTCGACGCGCCATATTCCGCCAGCAGCGCAAGCCGCGGGCTTCGCAGGGCCATGATGGCAGGCAGGACAATGGATACGGCAGGCATTCTGGCAAGCTCCCCCCCAAGAGAGATGGAGGGCTTCCTAACCGAACATGGATGAGGCCTGCTTGCGACAGGGCTGCGTGGAAAGACCTAGGTGAGGCGGCCAAGTTCCAGCTTGAAGGACCGTCCGCTTTCGGGAACCCGGCGCAGCGGCTTGAATGGCGGTAATTGGGTGGGAAGCGGACGTAAGCTATCTTACCTCAATCGCAGTTAAATCCTGAAGCGTCCGGCGCTTTGCAGACTATGTAGCCGCCTTCTTCATTTGGCCGCAGGCGGAAGCGAAACCTGACGTCCTCACGGAACCAAGTGTGCCCAAAGTACCGAACGGGGATTATGGTCTTTGGTAAGTCTCCTACTTCGACATCTGACACATGGAAATTGGCAGAGAACCATCCATGACCTAGTAAGTCTTTGGGATCGAATTGACTAGGTTCGCTCTCCAAGTTTTCGAGTTTCCCAATCGCTATAACGTCCGTTGGAGGGAGCGGGTGATTTAGGGGTGGCCCCCAGTCGGCAATGTTGACGCAGCCAGTCAGCACGGCAATCGTAATCATTGGAGCGGGACGAAAATACCTTCTTTGCATCTGGGTGATCATGACTGCTCAAGACTTTCCAAGCAATGTCCGCAATTGGGTCGAATCCCGACAGTCCGCTCTTCAGCTGATAATGCGAACAGACGTCACGCGGCCCAGTCTCTGAGCCTCAGCCCTTCCACTCGCGCCTTTCTTCGGCCTGGCGCAGCACTTCATAGGCCAGCTGGAACGACTGGAAGGCATTGGCGGCGCCCTTGTCTCCGGGGCGCACATCGGGGTGCACTTCCTTGGCCTTGGCGCGCCACGCCTTCTTCACGTCGTCGAAGGTGGCATCGCTTTCCAGTTCGAGCACTTCGAGCGAGCGCATTTCGTCCGCACTGCGCGAGCCATCGCCGCTGCCGCCCCAGCCATAATGCTGCGCTTCGGCATAACCTGCGTTCTCCGCCCGTTCGGACTTGGCGCGCTGGGCGGCCTCTTCCTTGTCGAGGCCTTCGAAATAGTCCCAGCCCTTGTTGTATTCCGCCGCGTGCTTTTCGCAGAAATACCAGCGGTCGCGGCTGTTCGGGCTCTTGGGTGCGGGGCAATTGCCCGGCTCGTTGCAATTGTGCCGGTCACAGATGCGCACGTTCACCGCCTCGCGCGAGCTGTCATAGCCGCCCCAGCGCGGAAAGCCCCAATTGTTCGAGCGGCGGGCTCCTACCATCTGTTTAACCGGAGTTTGAGCATGGTATGTCTATAGGTACTGTAGCCGCGTGTTGGAAGGCACTGTGGCGCGCGGCTGATACAAATCCTTACCAATGCTGCATTGCAATATGGCGCGATGTCCCTATCTGCACAACTGGTAACACATGCAAACAAGAGTTCCGCCCGTGAGCAAACAACTGGCCATTTCCAGCGCATTCTCCATCTTCGCGATGGTGGCTTTCGTGCTGTTTGCCGTGCCGCATGGAAATGCAGCGGGCGCGAAAGCCGAAGCCTCCGCGCCCGCGATCATGCAGGTTTCTGCAAACCTGCCGTTCGTGTCACACTGATCAGTCGATCATCACCGTAACCGCGCGGCGGTTGCGTGCCCATGCCTGCTCGTTGGAGCCGGTGGCAGCCGGGTTTTCCTCGCCATAGCTGACAGTACGCAGGCGGCCTTCCGCCACGCCCAGGCTGACGAGATAGTTCTTGGCCGAGTTGGCGCGCCGCTCACCCAGCGCAAGGTTATATTCGCGGGTGCCGCGTTCGTCGGCATGGCCTTCGACGGTGGCCGAGGTGCGCGGATACTGCAGCATGTATT
>CAYXTJ010000085.1:0-9399 GCA_964467715.1 uncultured Sphingomonadaceae bacterium | reverse complement strand
TGTCCAGCGCAACGCGATGAAGGTGTGGGAATCGGACGGCAAACTGTCGCTGCTCGAACTGCTCAAGGCGGATGACGAGGTGAAGGCTGCCATGTCGGAAGCGGAACTGGCCGAGAAGTTCAACCTCGATTACCACTTCAAGCACGTCGACACGATTTTCGCCCGCGTTTTCGGCGAATAGCCTTCCGGCTTCACAGGCAAGGACTTAGCGCCTAGCCTAGCGTCAGAACGAAACCGAGGTTTGGAGGAGAGCCCATGCAAATTGTCCGCACGGTAATCTGGGTGCTGCTGTTGGTGGCGCTCGCGATCTTCTCCTACGCGAACTGGCTCCCCGTCTCGGTGCGCATCTGGGACAACCTGCTGGTGGATACCATGCTGCCCGCCATTGTGGTGGTCAGCTTCCTGATCGGTTTCCTGCCGATGTATCTCTATCACCGGGGCAGCAAGTGGCAGGCCAACCGCCGGATTGCCGCGCTGGAAAATGCTGCGCGCACGGCTGCGGCAACGCCGGTGCAGCAAGCACCGGCCACGCCTGAAACGCCTGCCGAAAGTTCCCTCTCGTCAGATCCTGAGGCCGACAAGGCCGAACGCCATCCCAGTGCCCCACTGCCATGAGCAATCCCATCTATCTGGCGCTTGATGTGCCGCAGCTCGATGCCGCAGTGGCGCTAGCCCAGAAGGTGAAAGGCCATGTCGGCGGGCTGAAGCTGGGCCTGGAATTCTTCTGCGCCCACGGTGCGCATGGCGTGCACGAAGTGGTCCATGCCGCGCAGCTGCCGATCTTCCTGGACCTGAAGTTCCACGACATTCCCAACACCGTGGCGGGCGCAATGCAGTCCATCCACGTGCTGGAACCTGCCATCGTCACCGTGCACGCCAGCGGCGGGCGCGCGATGATGGAGGATGCCAAGGCGGCTGCAGGCGAGAACACCAAGGTCGTCGCTGTCACCATGCTCACCAGCATGGACGAGCGCGACCTTGAGCGCACCGGCGTATCCGGCACCCCGCATGACCATGTGATGCGGCTTGCCGAACTGGCCGAATCCGCTGGCCTGGACGGGATCGTGTGCTCCGGACAGGAAGTGGGCGCGGTGCACAAGCAGTGGAAGAAAGGCTTCTTCGTCGTCCCCGGCCTGCGCCCCGCAGGCTCCGCCGTGGGTGACCAGAAGCGCGTCGTCACCCCGCGCAAGGCGCGCGACGATGGCGCATCCGTTCTGGTGATCGGTCGCCCGATCAGCAAGGCGGCAGACCCGGCAATGGCCGCGCGCGAAATCGAGGCGACGCTTTGAGTCGCAAGGTCATGGACCACGCCACTCCCAACCTGCCTTCGCGAAATTTCCTCAAGACCGAACGCTTCTACAGCAAGCTCAGCTTTTCTGCGTCTTATCGCTCTGGCCATTGGCTGATCCTGCAACGCGGCGCGGTGCATCTGGAATTCTTCCCCTGGCCCGATCTCGACCCGGCACAGAACAACCATTCCTGCTGCATCCGGCTGAATGATCTCGGTGCACTGGTAAGCCAATGCGCCGAAGCCGGTGTGCCCGAAGCACGCGAAGGTATCCCGCGCATCGTTCCCCCGCAGCGGGATATCAGCGGGCTAACGATTGCCTATCTGATCGATCCGGACGGCTCGCTGCTGCGGCTGGTTCAGAACCCGCCCGCTTAGCGGTTCCTCGCTTTGCGCAAGGCTTCCTGTACTTCAGGCGGCAACTGGCGGATCTCGTCTTCGGTCAATGCCCGCCCTGTTCGCCCCGGCTGCGGCGCCGGTTGCGTCCCGATGCGCTCGATCTGCTCGCGCACGCTTTCCATGCGTTCCTCGATCCGCTTGTCGATATCGTGCACGGTGATCTGATAGCTATAGGAAACGAGCTTCACCTGCTGACCCAGCGAGAAGACGAAGTTCTCCTCCGCCGTGCCATATGCAAAAGCGGTTTCCATCAGCACGATCGCCTTGTCGGGCCCGTTCGGGGTCTTCTGGAAGTCGATCTGCTTGCGTTCGGTTGAGAGGACCTCCCCCATCATCTGGTGGAGGTTCTGCATGGTCTCGTTGAAATCGCGATATTCGACATTTCGCCGCAGGGCATAGTCGCTGTCGGTATAAAGCTCGGAAAACATGCGGTTGTTGTAGCGGCTGTGGAAGGCGGCCACCGCGTCTTCAGTGACATTTGCCGCCTCGAACGGGTTGCATGCGGCAAGCAACAGTGCCGCAACCACACATGCCAATCCTGATTTGCGCAAATTGTCTTCCTCCAAAGGCGCGTGCGATTCACGCCTGCGCCAATCTCTAACCCCTTGATCGCGCTTGCCAAGTATTTCGCCCCTTCACTGCGCGGCATTTGCCCCCTAGTGCGTCGGCCATGAGCATTGGCATCAAGATTTGCGGATTGCGCACGGCAGAAGAGATTGCAGGCGCCGTGGCGGCGGGGGCGACGCATATCGGCCTCAACCTCTACCAGCCCAGCCCGCGCAGCGTGACGGTGGAACAGGCAGCGCAGCTGCGCCAGTGCGTGCCGCCGTCGGTCAAGGTGGTTTTGCTGACGGTGAGCATGGATGCGCAGGATGTGGCCCAGGCCATCGCGCAGGTGCAACCCGATATCGTACAGTTTCACGGCGCGGAAACGGCGGAAGGCTGCGCCGCCTTCCGCCAGCATGCCCCGTGCGAGATATGGAAGGCGGTCGGCGTGAAGGATGCCGCCAGCCTCGAAAAGTCGCAGCGCTTCGTGGGCGCGGTGGACATGATCCTGTATGACGCGCCTGCAGGCAAGCTGCCCGGCGGCAACGGGCTGGCAATGGACTGGTCGCTGCTCGCCAATTTTCAGCACAGGGCGCCCTGGGGCCTTGCAGGCGGGCTCAACGCTGCCAATATCGGGAAAGCGATACGCCAGACCAAAGCCCCGCTTGTCGACACATCCAGCGGCGTGGAAAGCGCGCCGGGCGTGAAGGATGTCGACAAGATGATGGCCTTCTGCCAAGCGGCCCGCGAAGCCTGAGTGAAAAGACCATGACTGACCAGAAGCCCAATTCCTTCCGCAACAAGCCTGACGAGCGCGGCCATTTCGGCCAGTTCGGCGGACGTTATGTCGCCGAAACGCTGATGCCGCTGATCCTTGATCTGGAGGAGGAGTATACTGCCGCCAAGAAGGACCCTGCGTTTGACGCGCAGTTCCAGGACCTGCTGGAACACTATGTCGGCCGCCCCAGCCCGCTTTACCATGCCGAGCGACTGACCGAAGAGCTGCGCAAGGATGCCCCCGAAGGCAAGGGCGCGGAAATCTGGTTCAAGCGTGACGAGCTGAACCACACCGGCGCGCACAAGATCAACAATTGCATCGGGCAGATCCTGCTCGCAATGCGCATGGGCAAGACGCGCATCATCGCGGAGACCGGCGCTGGCCAGCATGGCGTGGCCACCGCCACCGTGTGCGCGCGCTTCGGCCTTCCCTGCGTGGTCTACATGGGCAAGACCGACGTCGAGCGGCAGGCACCCAATGTATTCCGCATGAAGCTGCTGGGCGCGGAAATCGTACCGGTCACGTCAGGTGCGGCCACGCTGAAGGACGCGATGAACGAGGCGCTGCGCGACTGGGTCGCCAATGTGCATGACACCTTCTACATCATCGGCACTGCTGCCGGCCCGCATCCCTATCCGGAGCTGGTGCGCGATTTCCAGAGCGTGATCGGCAAGGAAGCGCGCGAGCAGATGATGAAGCGCACCGGCCGCCTGCCGGACCTGCTGGTTGCAGCCATCGGCGGCGGTTCCAACGCCATCGGCCTGTTCCACCCCTTCCTTGACGATCCGGACGTGAACATGCTCGGCGTGGAAGCAGCGGGCCATGGCCTCGACAAGAAGCACGCCGCGTCACTCGCAGGCGGTTTCCCCGGCATCCTCCACGGCAACAAGACCTATCTGTTGCAGGACGAGGACGGCCAGATTGCCGAGGCGCACTCGATCTCCGCCGGCCTCGACTATCCCGGCATCGGCCCGGAACACGCATGGCTGAAGGAAACCGGCCGCGTGGAATATACCAGCGTGACCGATGACGAGGCGCTGTCTGCCTTCCAGCTGCTGTGCAGCACCGAAGGCATCATCCCCGCGCTCGAACCCAGCCACGCCATCGCTGCCATCGTCAAGCGCGCTAGGCAAATGGACCGCGACCAGATCATCCTGGCGAACCTGTGCGGCCGCGGCGACAAGGACATCTTCACCGTGGCAGATGCTCTCGGGGTAAAGATGTGAGCCGCAAGGCGCTCGCCATCCTGTTCGTGTTCCTGCTGGCAGCCTTCACTGGCGTGGTGAAGCTGGCTGATTTCGTGGTCACCGGCGCGCCCGTGCCCTTCGAGATCACCGACATGCGCTTCCCGCTGTTCTGGGCGATCATCGGCACCTGGGCGGTGAATGCTGCCAAGGCGCGGCAACGCGAGAATTCCGAAAACTGAGCCGCCTGCCGGCAAGCACTTGATCTTGCCGCCATTCTGTCAGACCTTCCTGCCAAGAGAGGGATGGCCGAACACGATGGCAAGCACCAGCTTCGCGCCGGATCTGTTCAATGACAGGACCGAATCCAGCGGCACCGCCGCGCTCGGCTGGATGCTCACCGCCCTGCCCCTGCCCGTTCTCGCGATTTTTGCCTTCATGTGGGATGCCGGCCCGTTCGAGCCGGAGACAGGCATCACCCTCGAATTCGTCAACCCGCTGTTTTTCTTCGCACTGCTGATGGCGGTTTACTGGCTGCCCGCTGCCAAATGGGGCCGGGGTGATGTGCTGCGCGTGGGGCTGGCCAACTGGCTGCTGCTGGCCATCCCACCGTCGGTGTGGCTGCTTGGCGGCCTCGTCATGGAGCTGGCGACCAACTTTAGCGCGGTTTGCGAACAACAAGGTATTTCACAGGAAATGGGGCTACCGTGCTTTGGCTTTGATGCTTATTGCGCTCCGGCCCCTTCAGATTGCATGAAGCTCACCAATCCCTTCCGCGATCCGCTCTACACACTCGTATTCATCCACCTGCCGCTGTTGCTGCTCGCCCTCTCCATGGTGACCCGCATAGTCATCTCCCGCCGCCGCTACGCCGAGGGCGCATGAGCGCGGAATACCGCCAGAAATTGCTCAACTGGCTTACCAGCATGATGGTGCTCATGCTTGTCCAGAGCGCCGCATTGGCATGGACGTGGGTCTGGTTACTCCGCGCGCAATAGCAAAATACTTTCGGCGGCTGGCTTCCCTACACGATGGCCTATCGCATGGGTGCAGTGCTGGAAATTTTCATAGTCGGGTTTGTGCTGGCAGCCTTCTGGCACTTCTTTGATTTTCTCCAGCGCGGTGACCCAGGGGATATGTCGTTCCCTCGCCTTTCCCGATACCGGACGATTTGCAAGGTAAGCCTGCTATGCGCGCTGCCGATCGTCGTCTTCGCGCCTCGGTATTTGAGTGTTTTCCAAGGCAGCGCGTTCGCTGGCCCGGATTGTGGCGGGATATTAGCCATGTCCTATGCGGCTTGTGAAACGGCGGGGCCGGGGCAATATCTCGCCGCGCTCATATTCCTTCCCGCCATGATTTTCCTGTGCATCTCAAAGGCGTTCATTGCCATCAGCTCACGTCAGGCAAGGCAAGAATGACTGACGCCTACCGCCAGAAGCTGCTCGACTGGCTCACCAGCGTCCTCGTGGTCTCGCTGGTAACGGCGCTTAGCCTTGTTGCCGTGTGGGTCGTCGTCAGGCCGTGGGAGCTTGCGGGTTGGCGTGACGAACCGCCCACAATGCTGCACTTCTGGGAATACGCGGGGCTAATTGCCGAGAGCCTGGTGATTTTCGCGATACTGCTGGTTCCGACAATGATCTGGCACCTGTTCGACATCATCCAGCGTGGAACGCCGCAAGGCGCCTTCGCTGCGCGTCTGAGTTCGGTCCGGACGTGGTGGATCGTTATGAGCCTTCTAGGGGTTACAATCGTTCTCGATGCCTCGCGCCTGTTCAGCTACACAGCGTCTTGTTACGGCAGCTTCGTGTTCCTCTCGCAGGATTGCTATTACACCAAGGGTGTTCTCACGATTCCGATGACAACCCTCTTGCTGTTTATCCCCATCCTCTGCATGGGCAAGGTCGTAATTTCGATCCGGTCTCTCATCAAGAAAGCCCCATGACCCGTTTCCAGTCAGCCTTCAAACCCGACCGCGCTGCGCTCGTCTGTTTCATCACCGCCGGTGACGGCGATACCGCTGCCAATCTCGATGCTTTGGTCGAAGGCGGCGCTGACGTGATCGAGCTGGGCATGCCCTTCACTGATCCTATGGCTGATGGCCCGGCGATCCAGAAGGCCAACCTGCGCAGCCTTGCCAAGGGCACCAAGACGGCAGACGTTCTCGCCATCGCCAAGGCCTTCCGCGAGCGTCACCCCGATGTACCACTAGTGCTGATGGGCTATGCCAACCCGATGGTGCGCCGCGGGCCGGAATGGTTTGCCGATCGGCTGGAGGAAGTGGGCGCGGATGGTGTGATCTGCGTCGATCTCGCGCCCGAAGAAGACCCGGACCTTGGCCCCGCCCTGCGCGCCAAGGGCATCAGCCCGATCCGCCTTGCCACGCCGACGACGGATGACAAGCGCCTGCCCAAGGTGCTCGAAGGCTCATCGGGCTTTCTCTATTACGTTTCCGTTGCGGGCATTACCGGCAAGCAGCAGGCCGCGATCGATTCCATCGAGGCGAATGTATCGCGCATCAAGCAGCATACAGACCTGCCCGTGGCGGTTGGCTTCGGTGTGCGCACGCCCGAGCAGGCTGAGGCCATCGCCAAGGTGGCAGATGGCGTGGTGGTCGGTTCCGCCTTCATCGATATCGTGGGTGAGCACGGCGAAAACGCGCCTGCGTACCTGCGTGACCTCACTGCCAGCCTTGCCAAGGCAGTGCATAATGCGCGAAAGGGCTAAGCCATGAGTTGGTTATCCCGCGTCCGCAATGCGCTGCCCTGGGGGGACAAGCGCGAAACCCCTGACAACCTCTGGGTCAAGTGCCCGCGTTGCCGGGAGATGCTGTTCACCCGTGAGTATGAGGCAGGCCTGTCGGTCTGCCCGCGCTGCGACCATCATGGCCGCATCGGCGCGGACGTGCGCCTCGAACAGCTGATGGACCCGGGCTATATCCTGCTGCCCGATCCGGTGGTGGCGGAAGACCCGCTCAAGTTCCGCGATACCAAGCGCTATGCCGAACGGATCAAGGCTGCCCGCGCCGAGAGCACGCATGATGATGCCTTCACCGCCGCATTCGGCACGATCGAAGGCGAAAAGGCCGTGGTCGGCGTGCAGGACTTCACCTTTATGGGTGGTTCCATGGGCATGGCGGTGGGCAATGCCTTCTGCGCTGCTGCCCAGCGCGCGCTGGACGAGAAGTGCGGCTTTATCGCCGTTACCGCTGCTGGCGGTGCGCGCATGCAGGAAGGCATCCTCAGCCTCATGCAGATGCCGCGCGCCACGGTGATGACGCGCCGTCTGAAGGAGGCTGGCCTGCCCTATATCGTGGTGTTGGCAGACCCGACCACGGGCGGCGTCACTGCCTCCTATGCCATGCTGGGCGATGTCCATATTGCCGAGCCGGGCGCGCTTATCGGCTTTGCCGGCCAGCGCGTGATCCAGGAAACCATTCGCGAGCAGCTGCCCGAAGGCTTCCAGCGCGCCGAGTATCTCCACAAGCACGGCATGGTAGACATGGTGACGCACCGCAAGGAACTGCGCCCCACCCTCGCCAAGCTGCTCGACTATCTCAGCCCGGCCAAGGCCGCCTGATCTTCAGAAAGCCCGCAAGCGATGAAGGATTTTGCCTCATCCGGTGATCCCGGGGTCCAGGCCCAGCTCGATCGCCTGTCTGCCCTGTCGCTCCCGCAAGGCCGCATCGGCCTCGAGGTAATCCACGAGATACTCGACCGGCTGGGCAATCCTGAAAAGAACCTGCCTCCGGTGTTCCATGTTGCTGGAACCAACGGCAAGGGTTCCACCTGTGCATACCTGCGCGCCATGCTGGAAGCGCAGGGGCTGACGGTCCACGTCGCCACCAAACCGCATCTGGTGCGCTACAACGAACGCATCCGCGTGGCTGGTTCGCTGATCTCGGACGATCTCCTTGCCAGCCTACTCAAGGAAGTTCTCGATATTTCAGAGGACCTTGGGCCGAGCTTTTTTGAAGTCACGACAGCTGCCACCCTGCTCGCTTTCAGCCGCATTCCGGCAGATGCCTGCGTGATCGAGGTGGGCCTTGGCGGGCGCTTCGATGCCACCAACGTGATGGTGAAGCCAGCGGCCTGCGGCATCACCTCGCTTGGCGTCGATCACCACCAGTTTCTCTTGAACGAGGACCCAACGGCACCTTCGCCGGACAATCCCGAAGTGCGTATTGCCTTCGAGAAGGTTGGTATAGCCCGCGAGGGTTCGCCCATGGTGACGCAGAACTATCGCGATGACATGGAAGCCATGATCGCCAAGCGCTGCAAAGAGGAAGGCGCGCCGCTCTACATGCGCGGCAAGGCGTGGACTGCAGAGGTTTCGGACGAAGGCATTGCTTATCGGGACGCTGAGGGCGAGCTCGCCCTGCCCCTGCCCCAGATGCCCGGCAGCCATCAGGGCGACAATGCCGCGCTGGCCGTGGCGATGATCCGCCACCAGTCCGAAGTCACGGTTTCGCCAGAGGCAATGGCCGAAGGCATCCGCAGCGCAGTGTGGCCGGCCCGCCTGCAGGTGCTGGGCGATGGCCCGCTCACCCGCATGGTGCCCGAGGCGATGGTGCTGCTCGACGGTGGACACAACCCTGACGCGGCGCTGGCAATGGCCAAGTTCCTCGACACAAAGGCGGAAAAGCCGGTCGATGCGATTGTCGGGATGCTGAGCGCCAAGGATGCGCGCACCACGCTCACCACCATCGCGCCGCATCTCGCCAGCCTGACCGCGATCCCGATCGAGGGCAGCGAGTATCACCCTCTGGCAGATCTTGCCGCCATGGCGAAGGACGCCGGGGTGGAGAACACTTGGACCGCAGACAGCCTTGAAGAAGCACTGAAAGGCATCCAGAGCCGCCACGAGCAGGGCGGAACGGTGCTGATCGCGGGCTCGCTCTACCTTGCGGGCAATGTCCTTGCCGCCAATGGCGAAATCCCGGATTAAGCTTGGCCAGATATTCAAGAGATCGTTGCCCCGTGCTCGAAACGGGGCAAGGCTGCTTGTGCGCAACGAAGAAAGCTTTGGCCCGGATCAAGTCCGGGCCGACGCCTGATTCAGGCGCTAGCTCTGTTCATCGTCAGCCCTGACCGAACCCGCAGTGCCCATCGCGGCGTCGACGAGGCCGGCGCGCATCATCCACCAGAACAGCACGATGCCCGGCAAGGCAGCGACCGTGGTGACGATGTAGAAATTCACATAGCCCA
>CAYXTJ010000084.1:0-9547 GCA_964467715.1 uncultured Sphingomonadaceae bacterium | reverse complement strand
GCCATGGCTTCGAGGAGGCCGTGCTGACCATCATCGGCGTCATCCTCGTGGCCGCCGGGCACATCCTCAACTTGCGGAAAGCGGCATAGGCGCTATCTCCTGGCTGTCATGAGCGAGGGCATTTCCATCACCGTCAACGGCGAAACCCGCCGCAGCAGCGCCACCACCGTTGCGGGGCTGGTGCGCGAGATCGGCCTCAAGCCGGAAAAGGTGGCAGTGGAGCACAATGGCGAGATCGCCCCGCGATCCACGCTGGAAGACGTGCCGCTGAAGGAAGGCGACCAGCTGGAAATCGTCCATTTCGTCGGCGGCGGCTGATACAGCTGGCCAAATGGCGGCCTTGCCTATGCGCTGCTGGGCGGATACCGCCCGCGACATGACCGACATGCCGACGATTTCGCCTGATTCCGCCGCCGCCGACAGCTGGGAGGTCGCGGGCCGCCGCTTCACCTCACGCCTGATCGTGGGCACGGGGAAATACAAGGATTTCGAGCAGAACGCCGCAGCCGTCGAGGCTTCCGGCGCAGAGATCGTCACCGTGGCGGTGCGCCGGGTGAACATTTCGGACCCGAACCAGCCCGTGCTGATGGATTACATCGATCCCAAGAAGATCACCTACCTGCCCAATACCGCGGGCTGTTTCACTGCAGACGATGCGATCCGCACGCTGCGGCTGGCACGCGAAGCAGGCGGCTGGGACCTCGTGAAGCTGGAAGTTCTGGGCGAAGCGCGCACACTCTATCCAGACATGCGCGAAACGCTGAAAGCCACCGAGGTGCTGGCGAAGGAAGGCTTCAAGCCAATGGTCTATTGCGTGGACGATCCCATCGCCGCCAAGCAGCTGGAAGAAGCAGGCGCTGTCGCGATCATGCCGCTGGGCGCGCCGATCGGCTCCGGCCTCGGTATCCAGAACAAGGTCACCATCCGCCTGATCGTGGAAGGCGCCAGCGTGCCGGTGCTCGTCGACGCAGGCGTGGGCACCGCGTCGGAAGCAGCGCAAGCCATGGAGCTGGGGTGTGACGGCGTGCTTATGAACACCGCGATTGCCGAAGCGAAAGACCCGATCCGCATGGCCCGTGCCATGAAGCACGCCGTGCTGGCCGGGCGCGATGCCTATCTGGCGGGCCGGATGCAGCAGCGGAAGTACGCTGACCCCAGCAGTCCGCTGGCGGGATTAATCTAAGCTCCCAATCCTCATCCTTACCCATTCTTAACCATGTTGGGCGCAGGCTTCCCTCATCAGACAGGGAAACCGCATCATGGCGACTACCAGGACCTCATCGCTCAGCATCTCCGAGATGCGCGAATTTGCCAGCTTCACGGCTGACGAGCAGGCCTTCATCACCCGCGGGCTCCACGTGTTCATGGGGCGCGGCGATGCTTTCAAGGCATGGGGACAGGAAAGCGGCGGCAGTGCGTCTGTTCGCGCGCAGTATATCGCCTATCGCAAGCTGCGCGGGCTGATGAATCCCATTCCCGACCAGAAGGCGCTTGACGGTGTCGGCACTTTCATCGGCGCGCTGATCCCCATTACCGCGCAGGACCTTGCACTGGGCAAGATCCGGAGCTTTTCCGCCTATCGCTTCCTCTACGAACGCATCCTCGGCGCAGAGGCGCGGCCTTTCCTGCCGTCTGCCTTCGTGGGCGCGGCAGCCTTGCCGCAGATTCAGCCGTGTCTGCGCAAGACCCTGCTCCAGTCGCTGAGCGAAGCTGCCGCAACCGCACCCGGCTGGTCAGTCAGCCAGCCAGCTTTCTTTCTCGAGCGGATCGAAGACGAAGCGGCCTGACAGCGGGCTCAATACAGCGCGTCCAGCCGTTCCTGATACTGGGCACGGATGAAGGGGCGGCGGATCTTCAGCGTCGGCGTCATCTGGTCATTCTCGACCGTGAAGGCCGCGTCCGCGAGCGCGAACTTGCGCACCTTCTCGATTACCGACAAGTCCTTGTTGGTGTTATCGACCGCAGCCTTGATCGCCTTCTGATACTCAGGCAGCGCGCGCAGGCTGGCGGTGTCCAGCCCGGCATGGCCGTTATCGCGCGCCCACTGCTTTTCCCATTCCGCATCGGGCACGATCAGTGCCACCATGTATGGCCGCTTGTCGCCGCTCACCATGCATTGCGCGATTTCCGGCTGCAGGGTCAGCATGCCTTCCAGCTTCTGCGGGGCGATATTGTCGCCCTTGTCGTTGACGATGATATCCTTCTTGCGATCGGTGATGACGATACGGCCGCCTTCGTCGAAATGGCCGATATCGCCGGTGTGCAGCCAGCCATCCACCATGGCAGCGGCAGTCGCTTCGGGCTTTTGCCAATAGCCTTTCATCACGCATTCGCCGCGCACCAGAATCTCGCCATCCTCGGCGATCTTCACTTCCACGCCGGGGAGCGGCGGGCCCACGGTGTTGAGGCGGATACCGGCCGAAGGATAGTTGCAGGCGACCACCGGTGCAGTCTCGGTCTGGCCATAGCCTTGCAGCATCACCAGACCCATCGCCTGGAAGAACCCGCCGACTTCGGGATTCAGCGGCGCGCCGCCTGACACAAGCGCCTTCACCCTGCCGCCAAAGCTCTTGCGAATTTTCGGGCGCAGCGTGGCGTTGAGCAGCCAGCCGACAGGCACGTCCTTCACTGACGTCTTGCCGGCGATCTGCCGCTCACCCATGGCCATTGCCTTGCCGAGCAGGAAGGTGGCAGCACCGCCCTGCTTCTCGACCGCCTTCATGATCTTGCCGCGCAGCAGCTCGAACATGCGCGGAACCACGATCATGATCGTGGGCTGTGCTTCCTCGAGATTAGAGGAGAGCTTGTCCAATCCTTCCGCAAACCAGATATCCGCGCCAAGGCCCACAGGCAGGTAGATGCCGGCGGTGTGTTCCAGCGCGTGGCTCATCGGCAGGAAGGAGAGGAAGCGCTCCTCGCCCCAGCCGAAATCGCCGACAAGGATCTGCCCGGCGGCGCGGGCATTATGCAGGATTGCCCCGTGGTGCAGCATAACCCCGCGCGGGCTACCGCTGGTGCCGCTGGTGTAGATGATGCAGGCGATGTCATCGCGCGTGACGCTGGCAATACGCGCATCCACTGCGGCGCGGGCGGCTTCGGCATCGCCCTGTACCAGTTCCTTCCACTGGTGGATGATGAACTGGCCGGACTGGGCGTTGGACACGCCATCAATCGCGATCACGTGCTGGGCATTGCCTGCGCGCCACATGGCGGCAAACAGCGTCTGCGCCAGCTTGGAGTTGGAAACAATGGCCGCGCGTGCACCGCTATCATCAAGGATGTGGCAGTGATCGCCTTCGGTATTGGTGGTGTAGGCCGGGGTGGTGATGCAGCCTGCAGCCATGATCGCGAGATCCGCGATCACCCATTCGGGGCGGTTTTCGGATACCAGCATCACCCGCTCGCCCGGCTTCAGGCCCATGGCGATGAGGCGTTCCGACAAGAGGCACACCTGCCGTGCCGCTTCGGCATAGCTGATCGGGGTCCATGTGCCGCCAATCTTGGCGGTAAGGAACGGCTTGTCGCCCTGCTCGTCAGCCCGCTGGAGGAACAGGCCCACCAGGCTTTGCGCCTTCTCGATATCGTGCAGCTGCACCTGTTGACATCCTCCTTGCGCAAGGCCGGTCTTTGCGCCGGCTGGCCCGCGATGTTTCGTCTGTTACCGCATAGCTAGGACGATGCAGCGCGCTCGGCAAGCTTATGGCGCAACCGCTGCGCCTTCGCTGCGCGGGTCTGCCGCACCGATCCACCGGCCGTCCACCAGCTGCGCGGCGTTGGCCTTGAATGGCAGGCGGCGCGCCTGCACCGTGTGGCCGATGCCTTCCAGCGGGGCGAGCAGCTCGATCAGCGGCGAGCCTTCCTCGACGAAAATCGTGTCACCCGGCGAATAGAGGCCGGGCAATGCGATGGCTTCCTCGGCGGGCAGGCCGAAATCGAGCACGCCGATCAGCGCTTTGGCCACCTGTACGGGAATCGTGCCGCCGCCAGCCGCGCCGATGGCCAGCACCAGCCTGCCATCGGCATCGAACACCAGCGTGGGCGCCATCGAACTGCGCGGGCGCTTGCCGCCTTGCACCCGGTTTGCCACCGGCAATCCGTCACGCTCAGGGATGAAGCTGAAATCGGTGAGCTCGTTATTCAGGAAGAAGCCGCCGTACATGTGGCCGGACCCGAAAGCCCCTTCGATGGTGGAGGTGTAGGACACGGCATTGCCCCACTGGTCCACCGCCACGAAATGGCTGGTGCCGTTCTCTTCCGGCCCTTCGCCTGCCGCCATGATGGCGCGGGCGCCGGGAGGAGTGCCTGCCTCGACGTCCGACATGCGCTGGTTGATGTTGATCTGTATGCCGCGATCCCGAAGGTAATCGCCGTCCATCAGGCCGGGCACGGGCACGTTCACGAAGTCGGAATCGCCGAGGTAGAGCTCGCGGTCGGCATAGGCGAGGCGCTGGCTTTCGGCGAACAGGTGCCAGAACAGCGGCTGTTCGGGGCCAAGCCCGCCAAGGTCATAGCCTTCCAGCTGTTTCAGGATGGCATAGACGGTGGTCGCACCCGAAGAGGGCGGGCCCATGCCGCAGATCCGGTATTCGCGATAATCGCCGCAGGGGCTGGGGCGCCAGACAGCCGAGTAGTTTTCGATATCGGCCGCGGTCATGTCCGCATCGCCCGGTGTGGCCTCGGCGATCACTTCGGCCATGCCGGCAGCCCACGGGCCTGCGTAGAAACCGAAAGGCCCTACCTCGGCAATGTGGCGCAAGGTTGCGGCCAGCTCGGGATTGCGGACCACGGTTCCGGCGGGCAGCGGCTCGCCCGCCTCGCCATAGAACAGCGCGCGGCCACCCGCCGAATTCTTCGCCCGCTCGCCCGCAAAGCCGAGGAAATCGTGGAAGCGCGGCGTCAGTTCCCAACCGTTTTCAGCGAGCGCAATCGCCGGTTCGAACAGTTCGGCCCACTCCAGCCTGCCATAGCGTTCATGCGCTTCGGCAGCGAGGCGGACATTGCCCGGCACGCCGATGGAAAGCCCGGTCAGCACCGCGCGGGGGAAGGGCAGCGGCCTGCCGTTCCCGTCGAGGAACCAGTCCGGCGTTGCTGCGGCAGGGGCCTTTTCGCGACCGTCAAGCGTCACGATCTCGCCATCGGCAGAGCCGCGCAGGTAGAAGCCCCCGCCACCAATGCCGGAGCTTTGCGGTTCGACCACGGTCAGTGCCAGCATGGTGGCGATGGCGGCGTCGGTGGCGCTGCCGCCGCGGCGGAGCATTTCGGCACCCGCCTCGCTCGCCCGCGGATCAGCCGCGCTGACAACGCCGAGCTGGGGCGCAACAGGCGCAACCTCTTGCGGAGAGGCGCTGTCCAGGGTGGTGCAGGATACGAATGCGAGCGGCGCTGCGAGCGCGAGCAGGAAATGTCGGACCATGCGGCCCTGTCTATTCGCTTCCCACCGCATCGGCAATGGAAGCAAAGCCAAAGCGCTTCATCAATGCGTCAAGGCCGCGCACGATGTCCCGCGCGATGCCCGGCCCGTGATAGACCATGGCGGAATAGAGCTGCACCAGGCTCGCCCCGGCACGAATGCGCGCCCAGGCGTCCTCTGCCGTGGCGATGCCGCCCACGCCCACCAGCGGGATCGCGCCGCCGGTTGCCTTGCGGAAATCGCGCAGCCGTTCCAGCGCCGGGCCTTTCAGCGGCGCGCCGGACAGTCCCCCCGCCTCGCTGGCATGGGCAGACTTCAAGGGCGGGCGGGCAATGGTGGTGTTGGACACGATCAGTGCGCCCAGCTTCTTGTCGAGAGCGATGCGGGCAATGGCGTCAACATCCGCAGGCTCGAGATCAGGAGCGACTTTCAGGAACACCGGCGGAAGGTGCCCGCCCGATTGCGCACAGGCATATTCCCGCGCCTGCAGAACTGCGTCGAGCAGGCCTGTCAGCGAGCTTTCATCCTGCAGCGCGCGCAGGCCGGGCGTGTTCGGGCTGGAGATGTTGACCGTAAGGTAATCCGCCAGCGGGGCCATCAGGCTGGTCATGTGCGCATAGTCGGCAATGCGATCGGCCGAATCCTTGTTTGCGCCGATATTGATGCCCACGATGCCGCCGCGCCCGCGCCGCGCAGCCAGACGCCTTGCGGCTTCCTCGCCGCCGCGATTGTTGAAGCCCATGCGGTTGATCACCGCCTCGTCTTCCTCAAGCCGGAACAGGCGCGGCTTCGGATTGCCCGGTTGCGGCAGCGGCGTGATCGAGCCGACTTCGGCAAAACCGAAGCCCAGCCCCAGCAGCGCATCCGGCACTTCGCCGTCCTTGTCGTAACCCGCAGCCATGCCGACCGGATTGGGAAAGTCGAGGCCTGCCACATGCGTCTGCAGCGCTCCGGTTGGCGAATGGTGCTGCGGGCCCGGCATCAGCTTCAGGGCTTTGATGGAAAGCCCGTGCGCCGTTTCCGCATCGAGCTTGAAAACGGCGGGGCGGATCAGACGGTAGAACATGGCGCGGCTATGGCAAAGCGCCGCCCTCCTGTCGATTCTCGAAATTGCCCGGCACGCCGAAGCCGACGCGGCTGACAAGAATCGCACGGAATCGCGATTTTCCGTCAGCCGGTGTCGTTTCCTTACAAGGCCGATCCCGGAGAATCGGTTAGCCATTTGCCCGCGACCCGAAGGGCTCGACGCGATTTGCGACGGGTTCTGGACTTGAAGGGCGGTTCCCTAACCGGAACCGCCCCTTTTTTTGCGCTTTGCATACTGACCACTTTCGTGGAGGCATCGCCAGCCCTCGCCCCTCCCGGCCACCCATGGCATTATTCTGTTGGGCGGCCGGGAGGGGGCGAGGGCTGGTACCGAACGGGTTCAGCGACACTGAAACCGCGAATAATTGCTAACGGCTCGCAACAGTCGGTTTGGCGTTGAATCGGTGGATTCGCGTCACTAAGTGAAATCGGAACGAATCACTCCAATTAACCGCGGGAGCAGAAATGCGCCTTTCCAGCATGGCCGATTATGCCGTCGTCACGATGTGCGCCGCAGCGCGCCATTGCGGATTTGCGCGCGTTTCGGCCAGCGAGCTGGCAGAGGAAACCGGCCTGCCGCTGCCCACGGTGCAGAAGCTGGTGAGCACGCTGTCCAAGGGCGGGCTGCTCAAAAGCACGCGCGGCGCAGGTGGCGGCATCCAGCTGGCGCGGCCGGCAGCAGCGATCAGTCTTGCTGATATCGTGGAGGCGGTGGAAGGCCCGATTGCGCTCACCGCCTGCGTGGAAGACGGGCGGCATGATTGCGCGCTCGAAAAGAATTGCAGCGTGCGCCCGCACTGGGCGCTGGTGAACACCACCATGCGCGGCGCGCTGGACGGGGTGAAGCTGACAGAGCTCGCCCGCATACAAACTCAGGAAGTGGCTCAAGAACTGTCATGACAGAACAGACAAACCTCAAGCCCGACGCGATTGAAGAAATCACGGACAAGGCCGCGCGCGACGCAGCAAAGAAGGCTGCAGAGTACGAGTTCGGCTGGTCCAGCGATATCGAACAGGAATTCGCGCCCAAGGGTCTTGATGAAGATACCGTGCGTTTCATTTCGGCCAAGAAGAAGGAGCCGGAATGGATGCTCGAATGGCGCCTCAAGGCCTTCCGCCTGTGGCAGACCATGGAAGAGCCGGACTGGGCAAAGGTCGGCTACCCGCCGATCGATTACCAGGACGCCTATTATTACGCCGAGCCGAAGGCCAAGCCGAAACTGGAATCGCTCGACGAGCTCGATCCCGAAATCAAGGCTGTCTATGACAAGCTGGGCATTCCCATCGCCGAGCAGGAAGTGCTGGCGGGCGTGGAAGGCGCGCGCAAGGTTGCAGTGGATGCAGTGTTCGACAGCGTCTCGGTCGCCACCACCTTCCGTAAGGAGCTGGAAAGCGCAGGCGTGATCTTCCGCTCTATCAGCGAGGCGATCCGCGAATATCCCGAGCTGGTGAAGAAGTGGCTCGGCAAGGTCGTGCCGCAGCACGACAATTATTTCGCGGCATTGAACTGCGCGGTTTTTTCCGATGGCACTTTCGTCTACATCCCTGAAGGCGTGCGCTGCCCGATGGAGCTTTCCACCTATTTCCGCATCAATGCCGAGAACACCGGCCAATTCGAACGCACGCTGATCGTCGCCGAGAAGGGCAGCTACGTCTCCTATCTCGAAGGCTGCACCGCGCCGATGCGCGACGAAAACCAGCTCCACGCCGCCGTGGTCGAACTGGTCGCGATGGAAGATGCCGAGATCAAATATTCGACGGTGCAGAACTGGTATCCGGGCGATGCGCAAGGCAAGGGCGGGATCTACAATTTCGTCACCAAGCGCGGGCTGTGCCAGGGCGCACGGTCCAAGATCAGCTGGACCCAGGTCGAAACCGGCAGCGCGATCACCTGGAAATATCCGAGCTGCGTGCTCAACGGCGAGGATTCGGTGGGCGAGTTCTATTCGGTCGCCATCACCAACAATTACCAGCAGGCCGACACCGGCACCAAGATGATCCACAACGGCCGGAACAGCCGCTCGACGATCATCTCCAAGGGCATCAGCGCGGGCAAGTCGAACAACACCTATCGCGGGCTGGTGCGCGTCGGTGCGTCGGCGGAAAATGTCCGCAACTTCACCCAGTGCGATTCGCTGCTGCTTGGGCCTGACTGCGGCGCGCATACCGTGCCCTATATCGAGGTCAGGAACCCCACAGCCCAAATCGAGCACGAAGCCACCACCAGCAAGATCAGCGACGACCAGCTGTTCTACGCGCAGCAGCGCGGGCTTGATGCGGAAGAGGCGGTTGCGCTGATCGTCAACGGCTTTGCGAAAGAAGTGCTGCAGCAGCTGCCGATGGAATTCGCGGTCGAGGCGCAGAAGCTGCTGGGGATCTCGCTCGAGGGGAGCGTGGGGTGATGAGCACCCGCAAGACTTTGGCCCTGCGCACGCAGGCCGAGCGCCCGGACACCGATCCCCGGCAGAGCTGGGGAGTCTCGCCCGCGCGGCTGGAGCGGTTGCGCGATCACGCGCGGCAGATGCGGCGCAACCCCACAGAGCCGGAACGCGTGTTGTGGGAGCGGTTGCAGGGCCAGAAGCTCGCCGGGTTCAAGTTCGAGCGGCATAAGGTGATCGGCTCCACCATCGCCGATTTCGCCTGCGAGGCGCGCTGGCTGACCGTCGAGGTCGACGGCGATGCGCATGACACACCGGCCATCGATGCCCAGCGCGACCGCAAGCTCATCGAAGTCGGCATCAGGGTGCTGCGCTTCACCAGCGAGCAGGTGATGCAGGATCTGGATGGCGTGTGTGAGGCGATCCTGCTCGAATTGGAGAAGCCGTTCGACCGCAGACAGGCGGCGCGCCAGGCGGCGCTTTCCCACCCCAACCCCTCCCCTGAAGGTGAGGGGGCGGAGGAAATCGAGGCGCGGGAGCTGCAGGGAATCAGTTTGGATAGATCGGTAGAATAAGAATGCTCCAAATCACCAACCTCCACGCTAGCGTCGCCGGCAAGCCGATCCTCAAGGGCCTTTCGCTCACCGTGAACGCGGGCGAGGTGCATGCGATC
>CAYXTJ010000083.1:0-9725 GCA_964467715.1 uncultured Sphingomonadaceae bacterium | reverse complement strand
GGGCCGCAATCGGTGGGGATGGCATCGATGCTGTCGCCGCCCTTGATGTTCCACCAATAGGCCTCGTTGGGAGTGGGGTGGATCTTCTCCTGCTCGTGCGTGGAGCCATCGCGCAGGCACACCATCGCGACGTTGTGAATGTCGCCATCCGGCATTCTGGTGGGGTGCGATCCGCCGATGATATTGATGTTGTACTTCAGCGCCATTTTGGACAGCGCATCGCGAATGCGCTTTGTGTAGCCGCTGAGACATTCGATGGCCTCGATGGGCGAGAGTTCCTCCTCTTCTGCGCTCAGCAACATGAGCGTGAAGAGTTCGGGGAAGAGTATGAAGTCTGCCTCGTAATCGCTTGCAACATCAACGAAATACCGCACCTGTCCGATAAATTCGTCGAAATCCTTCACCGCGCGGGCCTGCATCTGGCAGGCCGCGATGCGCACACCTTCGACGCCGCGTGGCACGCGGTGGCGGGCGCTGTCCTCCTGATCCACGAAGGGATTGCGCCAAATCATTTGCACCGCGTTGCCACGGCTGCGCGAATCCTCCGGCAGGTACTTGGAAAGGATGCCTATGGGCTCGAAACCGTTCGCCAGCTGGAAACGCAGCACCGGATCGTGCAGCTTTCCGGCGAT
Organism: uncultured Sphingomonadaceae bacterium; assembly: GCA_964467715.1. Lineage (GTDB taxonomy): Bacteria > Pseudomonadota > Alphaproteobacteria > Sphingomonadales > Sphingomonadaceae > Alteraurantiacibacter. Next base: position 9,093 of record CAYXTJ010000083.1, on the reverse strand, counting down.
CACCTGATCAAGGTAATCCTGCGGGCTATCCACCCGGCGCCAGTATCGCTTGAGATTGGGCATCCGCCCGCCAAAGGCGATGCCTTTCAGCTCCAGTCGCTCGGCCAGCTTGCGCCGTTCCTCGTAAAGCCGCCGCCCCAGCCGCGTGCCGCGTACCTTGGGATCGACGCACATTTCGTAGCCATAGAGCCAGTCACCAGTGGGATCGTGGCGGCTGCCATAGCCGTTGCCGGTAATCTCGTCCCAGCTGTGCGGGCGCAGCGCCTTGTCGCCGCCAAGCCGCATGGTGGCGCAATAGCCGACGAGCTTGTCATCGAGGATCGCGACAAAGCAGCCATCTGGATAATTGTTGAGCTGCCCGCGAATTTCGCTGCGGGTATAGGGGGCAAAGTCCTCGTAAACGCGTTTTGCCAGCGCCGCGATGCGCGGAATGTCGCTTGTTTCTGCCTGGCGGATTTCGAGGCGTGCCTTGGTCATGAATGCTCCCTGCTTGTCATCGGGGGAAGTCTACCGTCCCCCGATGACGAAGCAAACGGGATGCAAAAGGGTTCCGGCCTTGCTCGGCCGGGCCGTCTTTAGCCGAGGCCCTGGGCCTTCATTTCGGTTTCGAGGCCTTCAACGATGGCTTCGAAGAACTGCTCGGTGGTCATCCATGCCTGGTTCGGGCCGATGAGCAGCGCGAGGTCCTTGGTCATCTTACCGCTTTCCACGCACTCGATGCAGACCTTTTCCAGCGTCTCGGCGAAAGCCACAACGTCCGGCGTGTTGTCGAAGCGGCCGCGATAGATGAGGCCGCGCGTCCACGCGAAGATCGAGGCGATCGGGTTGGTCGAAGTCGCCTTGCCCTGCTGGTGCTGGCGATAGTGGCGGGTCACGGTGCCGTGCGCAGCTTCCGCTTCCACGGTCTTGCCATCCGGCGTCATCAGGACCGAGGTCATCAGGCCGAGCGAGCCGAAGCCCTGTGCCACGATGTCGGACTGCACGTCACCGTCATAGTTCTTGCAGGCCCACACGAACTTGCCGTTCCACTTGAGCGCTGCGGCAACCATGTCGTCGATCAGGCGGTGTTCGTAACCGATGCCTGCCTCTTCGAACTTCTCCTTGAAGCCTTCGGTGTTGAACACCTCTTCGAACAGGTCCTTGAAGCGGCCATCATACTTTTTCATGATGGTGTTCTTGGTGGACAGGTACACCGGCCAGCCACGGTCGAGGCCGTAGTTGAAGCTGGCACGCGCGAAGTCACGGATGGACTCGTCGTGGTTGTACATGGTCATTGCCACGCCCGGCTGATCGAAGGTGTGCACTTCGAGGTCGATGTTCTGGCCATCTTCGCCTTCGAACACCATGCGCAGCTTGCCCGCGCCGGGGATCAGCGTGTCGGTGGCGCGATACTGGTCACCGAAAGCGTGACGGCCGACCACGATGGGATCGGTCCAGCCCGGAACGAGACGCGGCACGTTGTCGATCACGATCGGCTCACGGAAGATCGTGCCGCCGAGGATGTTGCGGATCGTGCCATTGGGCGAACGCCACATCTGCTTCAGGCCGAATTCTTCCACGCGGGCTTCGTCAGGCGTGATGGTGGCGCACTTCACGCCCACGCCATACTGCTTGATCGCATTGGCGGCGTCGACGGTGATCTGGTCGTCCGTCTCGTCACGCTTTTCAACCGAGAGGTCGTAATACTTCAGGTCGACATCGAGATAGGGCAGGATCAGTCGTTCACGGATCCACTGCCAGATGATCTTCGTCATCTCGTCGCCGTCGATCTCTACAATCGGGTTCTTGACCTGGATTTTTGCCATGTGGGCTTCCTGTTTCTGAGTGAGATTCTAGGGGAAATTTGCGGCGGTCTTAGCAGCGACTGACGCTGGCGCAAGGGAGGCAGGGGGCGAGATGCGCGTCAGGCGCATCAAATGGCCGATTCCGGCGGGAAAATGGCGTGCGAAAAACAGCGCAAGGGCGTGGCCCGAAGGGCGTTCGGCCAGCCTCCAGGCGCGCGCGGCCATGCGTACGGACCTGCTGGCGCGAGAAGCGAAGGCGCGCTGGTAGGCTTGCGCTGCCGTGCTGCCGCCGCCTTCGAGCCAGTGCCGGGCGGCGAGCGTTCCGCTCGCCAATGCAATGCCGATGCCTTCGCCCGCCAGTGAGGGGATCACTGCGGCCTGGTCCCCCAGCAGGAACTCGCCCGGTGCGGTATCCTGGGCCACGAAGCCATAGGGGACCGCGCCAATGGTATCGATCCGGCAATCCCGCCAGTCATCGCCGAGCCTCTGCGCCAGCTCTGGGTTGCGGGTGGCAAGCGAAGCCAGAAGGTCCTGCGGATTGGAGGCTGTGTCCTTAAACCGCGACTTGCGCATGGCGAGGGCACAATTGGCTGTACCGTCCTCCTGCAACATGATTCCCGCATAGCCGCCATCGAACAGGTGCAATTCGATGGCTCCGGAGAGCAGTTCTGCGCGACCGACAGTGGCTGGCAAGCGCAAGCGCAGGCCCAGCGCCGGGTCCTTCGCTTGTCGGGGCCTGCCAACCCCGCGCAGGTCATGCTTGCCGGTCGCGAGCATCAACCCGTTGCCCTCATATCGCTCCTTAGTGCCTAGAAAGGCGCTACCTTCCAGCGATCTCACCGTATCCACCGCAAACCGCGTACCGCAGGCAACGGCCCGTTCACGCATGGCATCATCCAGCGTGCGGCGGGAAAGACCGAAGGCGGGGGCGGGTAGCTCGATACTAGCCGTCTTGCCGTTTGCGAAGAGGCGCAATGTGGTCACCCGGTGCGCGTCAAGCGCTGTGCAATCGATGCCCAATGCCCGCAATTGTCCTGCTGTCTGCCAGCTGAGGAAACCGCCGCACAGCACGTCCCTTGCTTGCGCGTCGCGGTCGATCAGCAACGGCTGCGCGCCTGCTTTTGCCAGCGCGATGGCAGCGGCGCATCCCGCCGGGCCTGCGCCCAGGATCAGCGGACCCGTGTGACGCATAGCCTGAAGGGGAAGAAGCGCTCGATGTGCGCTTCGGTGATTCCTGCCTGCGCAAGGCGTGGGTGCCATTCCTGCGGGCGCAGCGAACGGGCTATCGATAGCTGCCCGTCACGCCGGACAATCGGGTGCCAGCCCATGATGCGGGCGAGCAGCGGGTATCCCAGATAGCTGAAAGTATGGCGATGCAGGTCGTTGACCAGCCAGCCTGCCGTTGCCTCGCTTTCCATGAAGCGCAGGAATTCGTCCAACTGCGCATCGCTCATGTGATGCGCCACGAGGCTGGAGATTATGCAGTCGAAGCCTTCGCCTGCCAGATCGGCATAGTCGCCGGTACGGTAGTCGATTGCCATATCGGGCGGCGTGGCGGCCTGCGCGGCAGGTTCGCTCTGCGCGTTGAGGTCTATGCCGACAAGGCGGACTGCAACGCCCTCTGCCTTCGCCCAGCGCGCGATGCGGCGCAGCATGTCACCTTCGCCATATCCCACGTCGAGGATGCGCAATTCGCGGCGGGTTCCGGCGATGCGTTTCAGGAAGGAGAGGGTGGGGCGAGAGGCCATCGTCACCCGGTTCACCTGTGCCAGATCACCCAGAACCGCGCGATAGACCGCCGGATCGAGGTCCGGATCGTCCATCTCCTCTTCCAGCAAGACGCGCTCAGCCAGCATCGCCGGTCCAGCCGATGCGGATGCCTTCCATGGCAAGCCCCGGCCCGAAGGCGAGCGCCACGCCGCTGGGAGGGCGCTGGTCCATCAGCCGTTCGATCACGAACAGCACGGTGGCAGAGGACATGTTGCCAAAATCATTGAGGACTGACCGGGAAGCCTGCAGCCGGTCTTGGGGCAGGCCCATTGCGCGTTCCACGGCATCCAGAATCGACTTGCCGCCCGGATGCACGGCCCATGCCGCCAAATCGGCGGCGGGCACATCGTCGCAGATGTGGCCAGACACGTCCTGCTGCTCCAGCGCCTCAGCAATTCTGCCGGGGACAGTACCAGACAAGTGCATCACGAAGCCGCTGTCACCAATATGCCAGCGGATCAGTTCGTCGCTTTCCTCAAGCTGGGCAGAGATACCTTCGCCTAGCGCAAGCCCGCTTCCTTTTGCGGAAACGATTGCTGCCGCCGCGCCATCGGCGAACTGGCCCATGGCGAGCAGGGATTCGATGTCGTCTGTCTGCTGCAGGTGCAGTGTGCAAAGCTCGACGGCCAGTACCAGCACCCTTGCTTCAGGTCGGGAGCGGACAATGTGGCCAGCCGTGCGCAAGGCAGTGACGCCAGCATAGCAACCCATGAAGCCGATGGAGACGCGCTCCACATTGGCCGCAAGGCCAAGCCTGCGGGCGATGATCTGGTCCAGACCGGGGGCAAGAAAGCCGGTGCAGCTGGCCAGCACGATATGCGTCACGCCCGCATGATCGGGCAGGCCGTCAATGGCCTTCAGCGCCAGTTCGGGGGCTGTGCGCGCGTAGATTTCCATCCGCTCGCCAGTGCCCGGCATGCCGCCTTCGCCATAGAAGCCATCGCCTCTGAAACGCGCTTCGTTCTTGTCCAGCACGGTGAAGCGCCGGGAAATACCTGACCTTGCAGACATCCTCTCGAACAGTTTGCGCTTAAGTGCTTCACCGATCTGAGCGGCAGCCCATTCGCGATAGAGGCCATCGATCTCCCCCCGCGGCACCGCGGTGGAGATCGCGTTGATTCGCGGAATGGTGGGGGCAGGGGCGCTTTGCATCGCCTCAAGATAGGCTGCATCCATCGAGGCCCAAGCGTTATTTTGGGGAACCTTTCGGGCGATGGCCCTCAGCCAGAAACACAAAACCCGCCGCAATCGCGACGGGCCAGTGTGGTCTGTTCCAGAATGGTGGGCGTACCAAGGTTCGAACTTGGGACCCCTACGATGTCAACATAGTGCTCTACCACTGAGCTATACGCCCCGAGCCATTCTGCATGTGCCGCATTCCTGCGGCTGGCGGGCCATCTAGCGCCGCCTCTTACCCGTGGCAAGAGGATATCGCCGCAGCTTACATGCTGACGGGAATGGCATCCTCGAACATACGTTCGACTTCCAACACCAGGTCCTTCAGGTGGAACGGCTTGGACAGCATCTTGGCATGCGGGGCTTCGCGGTTGGCGCGCAGGGTAACAGCGGCGAATCCGGTGATGAACATCACCTTGGTTTCGGGGCTGATCTCGTTGCAGGCCTGCGCCAGTTCGATTCCGTCCATCTCCGGCATCACGATGTCGGACAGCAGCAGGTCGAAGATCGCGGTCTTGAGATGGGGCAGGGCCGCGGTGCCGCTGGCCACGGCCACAACCGAATATCCTGCATTTTCCAAGGCACGCGTGATGTAGCCGCGCATCGCCTCGTCATCTTCTGCCAGCAGGATTCGGATCATGGTTTGCTCCCTCATGTCTCTTGTGGGTTGGGGCCTAGAACAGAAAGGCGTTAACGTCCTGTGGCATTTGCCGAGTGCCCAGCTTTGGCACAGCAATTTTGACTTTGTGCACAAGTCAGGCCAGCAGTGTCGGCATGGTCGAAAGGGTCAATCCGGGTCGCGAATCGGGCCGCACGCAGGGCGGCATGTTGCCCGGTGGCGAAGACCAGCCCGCCTTTGAACTGGTGCAGCGCAAGCCATCACCCATCCCCGTGCTGATCGCCGTACCGCACGCCGGCAGGACTTATCCGGCCGAGTTGCTGGAAAGGATGCGCGCGCCGGAGATCGCCTGCCTGCGGCTGGAAGACAGGCTGGCAGACCTGGTCGGGCGCGCCGTTGCGGAAGAGACGGGCGCGGCTTTTCTGGTCGCCCACGCACCGCGCGCGATGATCGATCTCAACCGCGCGACCGAAGACATGGACTGGGGTATGGTGCAGGGTGGCGTGCCATCAGGCAGGGCGCGCTTTGCCGCAGGTCGGCGCGCGCGAAGCGGGCTGGGCCTGGTGCCGCGGCGGCTGCCCGGGTCGGGCGAGCTGTGGAAGCGCCAGATCGAGCGGGATGAACTCGACGCGCGGATCGAGCTGGTGCACCGGCCCTATCACGCGCGGCTGTCACAAGTGCTCGAAACCTTGCGGGACAGGTGGGGCGCTGCCTTGCTTCTGGACCTGCATTCCATGCCGCCGCTGGGGCCGAAAACCGGCCCCGAACCGGCAGCCGATTTCGTGATCGGCGACCGGTACGGTTCTTCCTGCGGCGCAAATATCAGCCTTGCCTCGGCCAGCCACTTCGCGCGCCATGGACGCAATGCCGCGCACAACCGGCCCTATGCGGGGGGATATGTGCTCGACAGGCACGGCAATCCGGCGCGCGGCATTCACGCCTTGCAGCTGGAGATTTGCCGCACCGCCTATCTCGACGCGGCGCTGCGCGAAGCGGGCGAGGGGCTGGAGGCGACGACGCAGATCGTCACATCGCTGGTCCGGCGGCTGGCCGAAGAACTGCTCTCCGGCATTCGCAAGCTGCCGCAAGCTGCCGAATAGCGCGCGATTTCCATGAAAAAACCGGCCCGCGCATCACGCGCGAGCCGGCCAAGGTTCAGGGAGGAAGTGCACAATCGTGCACCTGCCACGCAAGCCATGAGGGGAGCTTGCGGGACTTCTTGAAGGTAGTTCGGCTGCTTGCCGGATTCAAGAGGCGGAAAACATGTGCGTTTCGACGCCTGTTTTCCGCCTGCTTGCAAAAGACCCGATCAGTTGACCGATGCTGCCGGCTGGGTGGGCGCGGTGCCCTGTTCAGCCTGCTTGGAGAAGATCAGGCGCATCAGGTCGAGCGAGAACAGGTGCGCATGGATGAGCGGCAGCAGGCCATTCTGGTTCCACGTGCGCAGCTGGTCACCGCGCAGTTCGCGCAGCTTTTCCTGGTTCACCATCTTGAAGCCGCGATAGATAAACGGCTTGCCGTTCGGATCGTCGAGGCGGTTGATCGAAACTTCGCCGTCCATCAGCAGGTCAGCCTTGGTCAGCTCTTCCATGAAGGCGTTGGTCTTGGCGCCGGCTTCCTCGAACTTCTCGCAGAACTGCAGCAGGTCCTTGGTGTGCTGGGTAGCCTGGGCATCGGCATCGAACAGCTCGCGGCCTTCCTCGAATTCGCCCAGCATGTCGCTCGACGGATCGAAGCACAGCGAGAGATTTTCCGAGTTCTGGTCGAGGCGAGCCAGCAGGAAGGGATAGCGGCGGATATAGGCCGGAACATAGGGGTTGCCGATCGGCGAGCCGTCTTCGTTGAAGAACACGTTCACGCCTTCATTCAGGCCCATCAGCGCCAGCGGAACCGGGTTGTCACCGGCAGAGAAGACGATCGGGAAATCGCGCTGTGCCAGCGGGAATTCTTCCACCGTCAGCGGAATGGCGTGCTGCTTGGCGATCCACGGTGCCTTGTCCACGGTGATGGACTTGAACTTGCCATGCTGCTGGCTGTTGAGCGGTACGAGATCGTTGTAAAGAACGGGCAAACCGGATTTCGGCGCGCTGGCCATATTCTACTCTCCGAAACAGGATTTTCGTTGACGGCACAGTGGCTGAGAGAGCTTTTCCCGCCGGCCAAGCGCCAAAGTGTTGCGGCGGCGGCTTTAGTGGGTGCTCGCCTCGCGCGCAAGGGGCACGAGTTTGCCGGGGTTGAGCAGGCCAGCCGGGTCCAGTGCCTGCTTCACCTGGCGCATGATGGCAAGCTGCACGGGATCGCCGAGGCGGCCGAGTTCGTCGCGCTTCAGCTGGCCGATGCCGTGTTCGGCGCTGATCGATCCGCCCCACTGGCTGACAAGGTCATGCACGAAGGTGCTGATCGCCTTGCCTTGCGCCAGTTCCCATTCGCCGGGCGTGGCACCCTGTGGGGCGAGTACGTGGTAATGGACATTGCCATCGCCAAGGTGGCCGAATGCCACGGCGCGGGTGCCGGGAAAGCGGTCCTCAACCTGCGGCAGGGTTTCGACCACGAAATCCGCCATGGTGGCAACTGGAACGGAGATATCGTGCTGCATCGCCGGGCCCAGCGCGCGTTCCGCGGGGGCAATCTCGTCGCGCAGTTGCCAGAATTCCTCGGCCTGCGTTTCGTTCATGGCAATGGTGGCATCCTTGAGCAGGCCAGCTTCCAGCGCCGTTTCCAGCACTTCCTGCGCGCGGTCCTGCACATTGGCGTCGCTTTCGCTTTCCACTGCCAGCTCGATCAGCGCGTTCCACGCATACATCTCGTCCAACGGAGCGCGCGCGCCCTGCGTATGTGCCAGCACCGCTTCCAGCGAATGACGCGGCATCACTTCGAAGCCTTCCAGCACGTCGCTCGCCATGTCCTGCACATGCAGCAGCAGCTTGCGGGCATCGCGAATGTCATCAAGGCCGACCCAGATCACCGCGCGGTCCGCCAGCGCCGGCAGCAGGCGCAGTGTGGCACCGGTGATGATGCCCAGCGTGCCTTCGGAACCGATCAGCAGTTGCTTCATGTCAAAGCCGCGGTTGTCCTTTTTCAGCGGAACCAGCGAATCGAACACCGATCCGTCTGCCATCACCGCCTGCAGGCCCAGCACCTGCGCGCGCATCGATCCGTGGCGGAGCACCTGCGTGCCGCCGGCATTGGTCGAAATCAGCCCGCCGATGGTGGCAGAACCCTTGCCGCCCAGTGTCAGCGGAAAGCGCAGGCCTTCCTTCTCCACCCGCTCATGCAGTGTCTGCAGAATCACGCCCGCCTCGCAGGTGATCTCCTTCGCGTCCACATCGAAGCGGGTGAAGGCGTTCATCCGGCGCAGCGAAAGCACCACCGCGCGCCCGCTGTCATCGGGTGTCGCCCCGCCGGACATGCCGCTGTTGCCGCCCTGCGGCACGATCGGCACGCCATGCGCGTTGCACAGCTTCACCAGCGCGGCGACCTCGTCGGTCGATTTGGGAGAGGCGAGGCCCAGCGCCTTGCCCGTGAAACGGCCGCGCCAATCGGTCAGCCAGGGGGTGACCAGTTCCGGGTCCTGCGTGAAGCTGCGTTCGCCCAGAAGGCTGCGTGCGGCATCGGCAAATGCGTCATTCGTGCTCATGGCGCGCGTCATGCCAGCGCACGGGCGGGCTTGCAAAGGGCAAACTGCAGGTTAAGCCACTATTCAACGAGGGTTACTAAAGGGGACAAACGCGGACGGACGCTATG